>CAZSMI010000017.1:0-7184 GCA_964607815.1 Candidatus Woesearchaeota archaeon
AAATGGCTTCTTGTTGCGGAACTTCTTGCAAGACCAAGAAGGAAAAGCATAAAAGTGAACATAGACAAAATTAATAGGCTAACAAAAAAAGATAGCATAGCAGTTGTTCCAGGAAAAGTTTTAGGTAAGGGAAATATAGACCATACCATAACCTTGGCAGCTTTTTCATTTTCAAAAGAAGCAAGGGAGAAGCTGAAAAATTGTCAATTGCTTGACATATCTCAACTTGTTGAAAAAAAACCAAAAAATTTCAAAATAATTATGTAATATTGATAAGATTTTAAGATGTGATTAAATAATTCACTTCATACTTATCAAATATAAGACAAAAATTATTAAAAATAAAGAAAAATAAAGATAAAAAATGCAAATTGTTATTGATGCAGATAATGCAATACTTGGCAGGCTAGCAGCTTTTGCTGCAAAGCAAGCTCTCAATGGCAATCATATTGTAATAGTAAATAGTGAAAAAGCGATTATAATCGGAGGAGAAAAAGATATACTTGCTAAATACAAAAAAAGAAGGGCAAGAGGAAAAGGCAGTCTCAAGGGACCATATTTTCCTTCCAAACCAGCTGCCATATTAAAAAGAGTAATAAGAGGAATGCTGCCTTACAAAAAAGCTCATGGAAAAGAGGCATTCAAAAGAACAAGATGTTATGAAGGTCTACCAACAAAATATAAAGATGCAAAAAAAATAATAAGCAAGAGGGAAAAACCTTTCAAGTTTATCACCCTAGAAAAATTATGCAAGTTATTATAAAAGATAAAGAGTTAAATTATAAAAGATAAAGAGTTAAAAATACCCAAAATCAAAATCAAAATAAATTTGAAAAATCAAAATGCCAAAAAAATATAGAAAAAAAACAAAAAAAGCAGAGGAAATAGAAAAAGCAGAGGAAATAGAAGAGAAAAAAGAGAAGACAGTAAAGAAAGCAAAAAAAGGGAGAGGAGTAAAAGCAGTACCAAAAATTCCGAAAGTTACTGTTCTTACAGTTACCGGAAAAAGAAAAAGAGCTGTTGCAAAAGCAACAATAAAAAAAGGTAAGGGAGAGATAAGAATAAACAAAAAACCTATTGCAACTTTTATTTTTTTGCATCAACTTATGCTGGAAGAACCTTTGAGAATAGCAAGCAAATTCAAGCTGCCAGAAACAGACATAAATGTTAATGTAAAAGGAGGAGGAATAGAGAGTCAGATCGAGGCAAGCAGACTTGCTGTAGCAAGAGCCCTGGTTGCCTTCACCCAAAATCTCGAGCTTAGAAAAGCATTTTTGCAGTATGACAGAGGCTTGCTTATAGGAGATATAAGAAGAAAAGAAACTTGCAAACCAAATATTTCAAAGGCAAGAAAGAAAAGACAAAAAAGCTATAGATAAAATTATCCTCCTACTCCAAAAATATTTACATACAATAAAATTTGTTAAGTCAACTGACAAATTATTCAGTAAAGTTTTTAAATACTTTATAGCTAATAAAAAATAATTAAAAATGATAATTCCGATAAGGTGCATGAGCTGTGGAAAGCCAATTGCACATCTCTGGGCTGAATTTAAAGAGCGCACCTCTAAAGGAGAAGATCCCAAAAAAGTTTTAGATGATCTTGGCCTAGAAAGATATTGCTGCAGGGCAGTTTTTCTCGGCCATGTTGACCTTCTTCCCTTAACAAGCAAGTTCAAAAAATTCTAGAAGTTTTAGGAAATTTTGTTTTTTGATTTTGACTATTTTTATTCTATTTATTCTAGTTTGGATCTTTAAAGCTTGTATCTCTGGATATTATCACAATTCAAACATCTTATTACCAGCATCTTTTTCTTTATTCTTATCCTAGAATTTTTGCTGTTGAACAAAGAAAAACATTTCTTGCAGAATTTTCTTTTGAGCTTTCCAAGTTTTATGTTGTGATGCATTGCTATTCTTTTTGCTTTTTTGACCAGCTTTTTACTCAACTCAGGATTTTTTTCCTGCACGTTTTTCGCCTTATCGAATAATCTCAGTATAACTTTTTCAGCTTCCTTCTTGCTTATTTTTTTCATGTTTCTGTTAATGCCATGTGACTTAAAAATGTTGAGAATCTTTTTTGGCCACTTTATTTGAGTATAGTACATTGTTAAATAGGATTTAGAATCTAAATATTAATGTAGTATTGCGTTAATAGAAAGTTATCAGATAGTTCTCAACCACTTACAAGCTTTTTTATAGTCTTTGTTGAATATAATGGACCCGCCAACAACCATTGTTCCACCAGCTTTAACGATAAGAGGGACACTATAATCCCTCACTCCCCCATCTACTTCTATTTCTATATTATTTAGATTTCTTTTTTCTATTATCTCTTTAATTTTTTTGATTTTCATTAAAGATTTTTTATTAAATTTTTTACATTTAACGCCTAATTTAGTTCCCATAACAACAATTGTATTAACCTTATCAATAACTTTCTTTAAAGAACTAACTTGCTGATCTATTTTTAGTACTATTCCTACTTTTATACTCTTTCCTTTTATTCTTCTAATCATACCTTCAGGATTTTTTACAGTGTCGGAATGAAAAAGAATAATATCAGCTCCTACTTTTTTGAACATGTCTATAAAGTCATTGGGATTTTTTATCATAAGATGAATTTCAAATTCTTTTTTTGTTTTTGCCCTTAGCTTTTTTATCAAATCTGGAAAGAAAAGAAAATTCTGGATGTATGACCCATCTCCAACATCAAAATGGAATCTATCAACATACTTTTCAATTTTTTTCAATTCTTTAGATAAATTAGACAGATCTGCGGACCACATTGATGCTGAAATCTTTACCATAGTAAATATAATTATAAAAGCTTTTATATATCTTTTTACCTTGTTTTTAATAATGAAACTGCTAATTATAAGACATGGTGAAACGGGCTCTAATAAAGAGAAAAGAATCCAAGGGCATACTAATGAAAGTATAAATAAGAAAGGAATTTTACAAATGAGACGTTTAGTTCCTTATCTTAAAAATAAGAAAATTGATTTAATAATATCTAGTGATCTTACCCGTGCAAAAGAAAGTGCAAAAATATTAGCCAAAGGATTAGATATAAGGACTATAAAGTATTATAAGATAACGAGAGAAAAAAATAATGGCAAATTTACAGGAAGAAAAGCAACAGAGATTGATTGGGAATCTGTAAAAGGGACATTTGAAACACGAAAAGCCCCTGGTGGAGAAAGTCTTAAAGAAGTTCTAAGAAGGGTTAAAGTATTCCTTGGAATTTTAAAAAGAAAGTACCAAAAAAAGAGTATATTGCTTGTTTCTCATGGTACTTTTATTAAAATTTTAGTAGGTCATATAGAGAACAAAAATATTATTGACTCAATATTAAAAAGAAAAATTAGATGTGGAGAGCTAATAGCAAAACAATGGTAAATAAAAAATCCCTCAAAGAACCCAAAAAAATTGTTGATTTTTTAATTAATAATTATGAATTTAAAGACAATGTTATCTCAATATATGCAATGGGATCTTTTATAGAAAGAACTTTTTCAAAACTTAGTGATATTGATTTAAATATTTTTTTAAAAAAAGCAGATTTTAAAGAATTATATGCTTTGAGAAAAGTTATAAGGATAACTGAACAAAAATTTGGAAGAAAGGTTGACACTAATATCATCTCTGAAAAAGAATTGAAAGTTGTAAGTAGTATAGTCTTTCCACACAAATATAGACATGCTCTTCTAATTTTTGAAATTAAGCACTATAACTGTTTATTGTACGGGATAGATATTCTAAAAGATGTAAAAATAGATTATGCCGAGTTATATGAAGAAACAATCAAACTTCTTTTAACCCTTGGATACAGGATAAGAAAAATATACTTAACAAGTAGGATGATTAAAGAAGCAAAAAAACAGGCTGTGAAATTTGTAATTTATGCATGCAAATTTGCATTAATTAATAAAGGAATCTATGTTTATGATAATGATTTGGTGGAAAAAGAATTCCTTAATAAATTTTCATATCTTGGAGATTTATCAATCGTTAAAGAATGTTTTAACATATACAAGACTTATAACAAGAGAGTCTCTTTAAATATTTTTAAGAGGGCTGTAAATTTTATTGAAAGACTCTCTGAAGAAAGGTTAGAGGAATTCTTAAAAAGAAAGAAATGGAAAAGGAAATAAGTTTTGATAAAATTGCAGAAATTTTATTTAAGAAAATAAAAATCCCAGATAAAAAATTAAGAGAGAATTATTTTGTTATCTTTGTTGGTATTCCTGGTTCTGGTAAAACAACTCTAGCTAGATGGTTATCAAAAAAATATAGTTTTTGTAGAGTATCAACAGATCGTATAAAAAATTATCTCAGAAAACACAATTACCTTTTTGAAGTTAAAGATTTATTCAAAATTCAAAGAAAAATCTTTTACAAATTATTAGAGAAGAAGGTTAATATCGTTTCTGACAGTAATAGCGATCTTAGAAAATATAGGGATTCACTAAAACATCTCTCAAAAAAATTTAAGTATACTTCAATAATTATTTATCTTAAGATAAGTATAGAAAATGCATATACTCATCTTCTCAATAAAAAGAAAATTAGAAAATCAAAAACATTATATAAAAAATTAATCAGATTCCATAAAACATTAGAAGAACCAAAAGAAGCTATTAAAATATATGTTAATAATGATAGAAGAGATGTTTTGAAACAAGTAGATAATGAAATTTGTAAGATTATTAATAAGAGCGAGGGAAAAAAACTTTAACGTAATCTTCAATAATATTCATATCTGACCTTAAAGAAAAGTTTTTTGGACCTTTAAATATTTCTTCTTTTCTTCTTTGAATTTCTGAGCTAAAGGAGTAGGTTATATCTTCCAGACAATTCAAAGCAAAGTCTATATAGTAATTAGACAGGTTTTTATCTAAGTTCTGTAAAATATCTAAATCTAATAAAGACTCTGTTCCATTCCGTGATTGTGGAAGTTGATTTATGAATCTTCTTAGGTTTTTTAGCTTTATAAAAAACCTTTTGCCTTCTTTCTCCCAAGAGGGCTGGTAAGTAGTTTTGTCTACTTTTTTAAATGCTTTTAGAGAAACAAATCTAGGAAGATCTGGAAATTCTTTTTCAGCTAATTCTTCGAGTCTTGGAGTGTTGGGATTATATTTACTAAAAGGTTTTCCGCTAAGATCAAATAAGTGGGAGTGAACAATAAGGTTCCTCGTAAATGGTTGCCCTGTTAGGACAGCCATAATTAAAAACTCAAGAAGGTTCCATTTGTAAACTGTTCCTTCTCCATTAACTTGGAGTTCTGCTGGAGATCCTTCCATGTAAAAAGATATCAAACTTAAATCAAATAATGGGTTGATTGCTAAGTTATCTTGATTAATAACTAAAGTGGAACAAGAAGGACAGGACATTTTATCTACTCTTGGATCTACATGAGGTGTGGTTTGATTTGGCTGTATAACTGCTCCACACTTACATAGCCATAAAGGGAGCGGTGTAGCATAAAATCTGGATTTACTTAAACCAAACCCGTCTAATTGATTATAAAGAGCAATAATTCTAGGGCGTATCCTTCCAGGAACAATTGAAATTTGAGACAATATCCCATCTAAATCGATTGATTTTCTTATTTTTTTGATATCTAAATAAAATGTTCTTTCTTGTCTTGTTATGTACCCTCTTTCTAAGAGGGATAAAAATTTTCTTTGAGATTCCGATTGTATATTAGGAGAGTCGTCTCTAAATTCAAAACCAAGATCCAGTAATCCTAGAACTGCTTTTTCTTGATCAGCTCGGACATTTAATTCATCTACTATCATTTTTCCTACACGTTTTATTTCACTTAACGTTTTTGCTCCTCTCTCACTTGCATATCTATCAATTATAGTGCTTTGATTATTATAGGAATTTTGACGATATACTACTTTTTCTCCTTTTCTAATCAAATCTCTGGCAACGACATCTACATATACTGCGCTTATGGCGTTGCCTAAGTGGAACCTTCCATTTGAAAATGGTGGTGGAGTTATCAATACTTTACTCATGAGTTAAAACTAGAATTTCCGATTTATAAAATTTACTACTTTAAAGAAAATATATTTTAACTAATAAAATATAAAAACCACCCAAGATTTAGAAATTTATGAAACTTATATTATCGGGTGGTGGAAAACCTAAAAAAACAAAGAAATTAGATAAGTTTTTTCTTAGTTTATTACCTAAAAATAAGGTTCTCCTTTATATTCCAATTGCAAAAACAACTAGACCATATAAAGAATGCTATAATTGGTTTAAGTCGGTTTTTAATGTGTTAGGTTTTGAGGATATAGAAATGTGGACTAAATTGTCAGATAAAAGGTTAAAACATTTAAAGAAGTTTGGCAGTATATATCTTGGGGGGGGAGATGTGTATTATCTATTAAACATATTTAAAAAAACAGGATTTATGGACATACTCAAGAGATATATAAAAGAAGGAGGAATTGTTTATGGAGATAGTGCTGGAGCAGTAATATTAGGTAAAGACATAATAACAGCTTCTTACATAGATGAAGACAAATTTAGTACTAAAAATACAAGAGGGTTAAACTGTGTTAATGATTATGCTGTTGCTGTACACTATAAAGTGGAACATGATAGAGAAATAATGAAATTAGTTAGGAAATATGGTTTTAAAGTGATCGCACTTTCAGAGGGTTCCGGGTTATATGTAGAAGATCATAAGTTATTTGTAATTGGTGAAGGCAAGGTTTACTTATTCAATAAAAAGGGAAAAAGCAAATTGAATATCCTTAAAGCAAAATTTTCATCTTAAATTTTAGTTAACTTTATTAATTCTAACCATTTATTTTTTGTTTTGAACTTTAAGTTAAGAGTAGCCAGTTTATAAGGCAGCTTCCTCATCTGAATCTTCAATAAAATTTTTAAATGCCATTCAGCTAAGAATTAATCTAAATTTAAATTACTTTCCTATCTACTGTTGGAATAGTAAACTTTAAAAATCTTTCATGTTTTGAATTTTTGAAGACGGCCATAGCAAGCAGGAAACACCTCTTCCCGTCAGATCAGAGAAGTTAAGCTGCTCGCGTTTATGTTTTTACTCTCTCTGGAGGGGAAGGCATAGAGCTGTCTTCACCTTTTAATTTCTCTTTTAAGGACATTACTAAAAACTATTAGAAAAAGGTCATAATTATTAGTAA
>CAZSMI010000017.1:7284-11710 GCA_964607815.1 Candidatus Woesearchaeota archaeon
GTTGACTTGTACTGCCTTAAACCTTTCTTTTTCTAAAAAAGAAATCTTTTGGAAAGAAAAAGGAAAAGAAAAACTTTGGAAAAAGAAACTAAGTCTAGTAAGGTTTTTATATCCCCCTTCTTTTATCAAAACAAGCGGGGGTGCCGGAGTGGTCAAACGGGACAGATTCGTTAAGAAGTCCAAGCTCAAGATACTGTAAAGGTTCAAGATACCGTAAAGGTGTGACCAAGGTGAAACCTGTTGGCTTAGTGCCTACGTAGGTTCGAGTCCTATCCCCCGCATTTCAAAATGGAAAAATGAAAATAGAAAAAGTACAAATGGAAAAAAGAAATAGAAACCAAAAAAAGCAGAAGCAAAGAATAAAGCAGAGTTATGTAGTTGATACTAGCGTAATCATAGGCGGTAAACTTACAAAACTTATCAGAAAAGGTCTGAGAGGCAAGCTGCTTATTCCTAATACTGTCATAGCAGAACTAGAAAACCTGGCAAATAAAGGTAGGGAAGAAGGCTTGCAAGGACTTGACGAGATTGCAAATCTTCATGAGCTAAAAAAAACTCATCGCTTTAGCTTATTTTTTATTGGTCCTAGACCTAGCGGACATCAAATAAAATATGCCAAGAGTGGAGAAATAGATGCTCTTGTTAGACATCTTGCTTACAAAAATAAAGCAACTTTGATAACAGCAGATATTGTGCAATCAAAATCTGCAAGAGCTTATGGCATAAAAGTTTTTTTCATAGAAGTTCCAAAACCAAGGCCAAAGAAGAAAAAATTCAGGCTTTTCAAGAGACGAAGACAGCAAGAGCAGAAATTAGAAATCAACAAGTTTTCTCTTTAAGTGTAGAAATGAGTCAGTCGTAGGAGGGTGTCAATGTTTTCATTAAACTTATAAATCTTCCTTTGTACTCTTATTTATGGGCCTGTAGCTCAGCTTGGATAGAGCACGAGGTTCCTAACCTCGGTGTCGGGAGTTCGAATCTTCCCAGGCCCGCTTTTTGTTATTTTACAAATCTTCTTCTGAAATTACTTTTATGTTATTTCTTTTCAACAAAGCAGTTGTTACACCATTGCCTTTGATAAACTTGTTAGAAAAAGTTCCATCATAAGTTTGTCCACAACCACAAGAAGGACTTTTTTGTTTCAAAATTGCTTCTTTGATATTTAATAACCTCGCAATTCTCAAAGTTTCTTTTGCTCCAAGAACAAATTGTTTTGTAACATCTTCACCATTTTTGTTCAGGACTTTACATTTACCATCCAAAACTTTTTCGCCAGAACAACCCTGAATTTCTTGTGGTGCCCTTGGTGTTTCTAGGCCACCAAGCTGTTCTGGACATATAGGGATAAAAATTTCTTTTTTCAAGAGTTTTATTATTTTATTATCTGGCTTGCTTTTACCATCAAATCTACATTTTATTCCAAGAAGGCAAGCACTCACAAGTTTCATTTGAAAAATGCGCCAGCCGGGACTCGAACCCAGATTATCAGCTTGGAAGGCTGGTGTTTGCTAGTCCTGTAAAATTTCTTTACAAGAGCTCCTAGCCATTAGACTACTGGCGCATATATTAACAAGATGAAGAGAATTTAAAAAGGTTTTTAAATTATTATTGGATGAGTATGACAATTGATAAGTGTTGATTTATAGAATTTTGTAAATCACAAAAATATCTTGAAAAAAATGGCAGAAGAAGAAAAACAAAAGGCAGGAGAAGAGCGAGAAAGCAAAAAATGGTATGATAAGCATTACAAGTTGCTTTTTTTACTTCCTGTTATTTTGCTTGTTTCTTCTCTTTTCTATATTTCTTTTTTTTATGTTCAAAATAAAGATTTAATGCATAAGGATGTTACCCTAACAGGAGGAACAACAATAACTGTTTACGCAGAAAATTCTCCTGAAGAGATAGAAAAATTTTTGTCAGTGGAGGGAGTAGATGCAAGTGTCAGAAGCTTGGCAGACTTGAGGACTGGAAAGCAGATAGCATTTTCTGTTGAGTCAGCTATAGAAGCTGACAGGCTGAGGCATGTAATCGAAAAAAATCTTGGCTATAATCTTACAGAAGAAAATTCTAGCATAGAGTTTACTGGCTCAGCTTTGAGCGAGAGTTTTTATAATGAACTAATGATGGCATTGATAATAGCATTTTTTTTGATGGCAATAGTTGTTTTTATCATTTTCAGAACAACAATACCAAGCCTTGCAGTAATTTTTGCAGCTTTTTCAGATATTGTTATTACTCTAGCAATTATTGATTTTTTTGGCATAAGATTATCAACTGCAGGAATAGCAGCTTTTTTGATGTTGATTGGTTATTCTGTAGATACAGACATTATGCTAACTACAAGATTATTGAAAAGAAAAGAGTCTTTTCTCTTGGAAAGAATGAAAGAAGCTTTGCGAACAGGCTTAACAATGACAATAACTTCCATAGCTGCTGTATTTTCAGCATATCTTATAATTGTTTCTCCTGTCTTGAAGCAATTATTTTTGATACTTACTATTGGTTTATGTATAGACCTAATAACTACATGGTTAGGTAATGCTTCCTTGCTCAAATGGTATTGTGACAAAAAACATATTTTGTAAGTTTGTATGGGAAAATGAGGATATTAAAAAGATGGAGAAAAAATAAAGATAAAATAAGAATACAAAAAAGATTATCAAATTATTAACTTAAAAATAAAAGACAAAACAATAAAATTGAAAAATAAATAAAAAATGGTAAAAATTACATTTAGGGTATGGATTTTGATAATAGCCTTAATGATAGCGTTACTTGCAATAAAGCCTAGTTTTGAGAAGGGTGTTGTTGTCAAAAGCATAGAAGAAAACTCTACAGCATTTTTTTCTGGCTTGTCAAGAGGAGAAATAATCAAAGAGGTTAATGGCATAACTATCAAGGATATTGATGATTATAGTAAAGCAATGGAAGAAATTTCTATAAGCGAAGTTAATTTTTCTGTTTCAACAGACAAAGGGATTTTTTCTTATTTTGGTAAAGAGCTTGGCTTTGACATAGATGAAAATAAAAGTATAAGATGGATAGAAACTCAAGCATCTCTGGCAGGATTGAAAGAAGGAATGATAGTATATAGCGTCAATGGCTATGATATCAATAGCTCGACAGATTTTGATACTGCAAAAAACAAAATAGAGCCAAAAATAAAATTGATAGTAAAGACAAACAAAAACAAGCAAGGATATATTATTCTTGTAAACAAACCTCTTGAAATAACAGTAAGTGCTATTCCAACAACAAGAATAAAAAGAGGCCTTGATTTAGAAGGCGGTGCAAGAGGCTTGGTTAAGCCAGAAAAAAAGTTGACGCAAAAAGAGATGAATGACCTTATTTCTGTTTCTCGCTATCGTCTCAATGTTTATGGAATAGCAGATGTTAATGTTAGGTCTGCATCTGACTTATCAGGCAATACTTACATGCTTGTTGAAGTAGCAGGAGCAACTCCTACAGAACTAAAAGAGCTAATAGGAAAACAAGGAAAATTCGAGGCCAAGATAGGAAATGAAACAGTTTTTATAGGTGGAAAGAAAGACATAACCTCTGTATGTAGAAATGATGCTACTTGTGCTGGTATTCGTGGGTGTTCTCCTATACAAGATGGGTATTATTGCAAATTTGAATTTGCTGTTTATTTGAGCGAGGAAGCAGCTGAAAAACATTTCAACGTAATCAAAGACCTTCCTGTAAATATTACAGAGCAAGGAAGATATTTAACAAAAAAACTTGATTTGTTTTTGGATGATAAAATGGTTAGTAGTTTGCTTATAAGCGAGGGCCTACAAAAAGCGGCAACTACTCGAATTGCTATCTCTGGACCAGGATATGGGAATACACAAAAAGAAGCTTTTGATTCTGCACAAGAAGCAATGCAAAAACTGCAAACTATCTTGATTACAGGCTCTTTGCCATTCAAACTAGAGATAGTAAAACTTGATTCTGTAAGTCCTTTGCTTGGAGAACAATTCACAAAAAATGTTTTTCTTGCTGCTTTTGTCACAATAGCTGCTGTGACGCTTGTTGTTTTCATAAAATATAAGAGAATTAAATTGGCCCTACCAATAGTTCTTACAATGCTAAGCGAAATATTCCTTATTTTAGGAGTTGCTGCTTTAATAAAATGGAATCTTGATTTGGTAAGTATAGCAGGAATAATAGCTGCTATTGGTACTGGAGTAGACCACCAGATAGTTATTCTTGATGAGGCAAAAGCAAGCAAACAATACAACTGGAAGGAGCGCATAAAAAGAGCTTTCTTTATTATAATAGGGGCATATGCAACTACATTATTCGCCTTGGTACCTTTGGGCTGGGCAGGTGCTGGCTTGCTGAAAGGCTTCGCATTAACAACAATAATAGGAATTACCATAGGCGTATTTATAACAAGACCAGCTTTTGCAGACATAATAAG
>CAZSMI010000018.1:0-11216 GCA_964607815.1 Candidatus Woesearchaeota archaeon
TTTTTACTTTAGCACTTCCTAATCTAAACTTTCTATCAACTTCATAAATTAATTTCTTAAAATCCCTTTTAGATTTTCCTTGAAATCTAAATTCTATTAAATAATGAGTCATTTTTCATCTTCCTTCATTATCGTTCCCCAAATAATAAATAACATTCCTAATAGAATAGCTACATAAAACGTTAATTCCAATATCCCCCACTTAAAAGCAGCACCTACCATTAAAGCAATTCCAATATCTCTTAGAACTTCTCCTGATATCCTTCTTCCCTTTCCTTTACTATGTTTAAATGCTTTGTATATTGGAAGAACAACTAAAATTATTAATAAGATAATAATCATCCACATTAAAATACCAAAAAAATCATAAATTGCCATTTTAATTAATCCTCAAAAATTTCTTTTGGATTATAATTTTCTTGATTTGGTAGGCTTACATAAGGTACCTGCTTAAATCCATGGAAAAAGGCAACTATATTTCTAGGGAAGGTTTTAACCCTCTGATTATAGCTTTGAGCAACTCTGTTATATGCTAGTCTTGTTTTTCTTAATTTTGACTCAACTCTTGAAAGATTTCCCTTACCCATGAAGCTTTTATGTAAGGCTTCAGCTTTTAACTTAGGATATTTTTCAAAGACAGCCTGTAATTTAAAGAAATTATTTTCTATAGCCCCAACATCTTTAACTTTTTTATTAATATCTGTATCTTTGCTCCAGCGACTTCTTGCTTCAATAACTTCCTTTAGAGTTTTGTATTCGTGAATATCATATTTCTTTACTATTTGAGCCAATGCACTAACCATGTCTACTCGTTGTTGCATTACTACGTCAATATCAGCAAATTTTCTATTTGCCCTGTTAATCCAATATTGGAATTTGTTATAAATAACAATCCACCCTTTTGTTAAAGAAAATAATAGAATTATTGTTACTGCAAGAATTACAAGCCATATTATTGTTATTGTTTCTAGTACCATTTTAGTATTTATCAAAATAGTCCTTTTCTTTTAATTTCTTAGGTTTAACATCTACCTCAAAGTATCTAACCATCTGTTTAATTGCTTCTTCTTTAGTTTTCAGATTATTTACCAACTTATATACCTCTACTATTTTGTCTTCCATCTCTGATAAATTTATTTGTATTTTTGTCATTTTTCATTTTGTATCATTATATAATATAGTGATATATGGTATTATTTAAACCTTTCGGTTTTCAAATCTTACTCAATTTAATCAAATTTAACCACCTGTTTTTACCTAATTCCAAATCAGGAATAGCTAATTCATAAGGACGGCAGTTTATTCCTTGATGCTTTCTTATGAAGTTATAATAAATCTCATAACCTTTCATTATAGCAGAAGCAGATTCCATACAACCATGAAAGCCACGCATTACTTTTGTTCTTTCTCTAATGCTGTTATGTAATCTTTCTATTGGATGATTAAAACCTCTTTCAGAAGCAATAACAACATTGTGAGTAATTGGGCTTTTATGATTCCAATGGGTTTTCAAACCAAAGCTTTTCTTTAACATTCTTGGATAACCTTTAAGCCCATCCGTTGTTATAACTTTGACTTGATTTCCAGTAGCAAAATTTCCTCTTTTCAAAACTTTAACCATGTTGTCTATGGTTCTGCTTTTCATGTAACCAGATGAAACCATAAAGCGAGTTGTTGTGTCCATCACATCAACAAACCAATTCTGTTCTCTACCTCTTCGATATTTGCTTATTCTTCTATGATATTCCATTTCATCACTTTGTAATTCAATTCCCGATTTTATTTGTAAGTTATCAGTTAAGTTGCTTATCATAACTGCATATTTTACAATCCAACGATAAGCTGTAGAAAAATGACAATTTTTAGGATAGAACGCTTTTAGATGTTCTTGGATTTTCCTAAAGCTCATTCCATTATAATACAAATCCATGCAAAGAGTTATTTTCTTCTCATGATGTTTCATCTTCCAAAAACCATCGTCAACAGAAAATCTTTTGCCACAATTTTTACAACCAAATCTCTGAACTTTACCCCTATGTTCTGTTTTTCTTATTCCCCTCTTAATTACATTGTTAGAACTACAAAAAATACAAGAAACTTTTTTATACTTCTGTTCTATTATTTCTTTGGGTTTCATTTGTTTAGCGACGTTTGGAATCTGGTGGTTCTTCGGAACCCTCTTACTTTAATTAGTATAACTATGTAAAGTAATACTTCTATATAAACCTTTCGATAGTTAAGTAACCACTAACAAAGTATAACTATCTTTAGTAAGATTTATATAGTTTGATTATTAATTTATCTTATGCCAGAAATAGAAATCAAGGTTAAAGGATACAAATGTAACAATTGTGGAAACGAATGGTTACCTCGTTCAAAAAAAGAAAAACCATTGATCTGCCCTAAATGTAAATCTGCACGATGGGATAAGCCACCTAGAAAGAAAACTTAATTTTTTTACTTACCTAAGTCCCGTAGATGCAACAATGCACTATTTTCTCTTTTTCCTTTTCAAAAAATGAGGCAGCGGGGAATCGAACCCCGGACATTCCATAATAACAATTTTTCTTGCTATTTCCATGGGGTCTGCTCAGGGACTTCAGCTTCACATTATCCAATTTAATTTGATAAACATGTGCTCTCCCTCTGAGCTACTGCCTCATGACAAAGACAAAGAATAATATTTTTTAAACCTTTCTAAGAAAATTTTTGTTAAGATTGATAAGAGTTAACAGGAAATTAATTTCTGCCATCCTTAATTCTATTTATCATTCTATTTATCAATGTAATTTTTCTAATTAAGCTATACTTATAGATAAAAAAGGGCAAGTAGCAATAGGCCACTTTTTGTCAGTTTCTCATGAAAACTGTGCTAACATTCTACTATGCCTCTCACGAGTTGCACCAGCCAGGATAGCCGTTTCATCAAATCTCTTTCTTCTAAGCTCATTGCAAATTCATTGCTCTGAAAGAGCTGTGTCGTTTCTGTGCTATGGCCATACATTGCTGCATATCTCATTTCGAGATTGGCTTCTTCTCTTGCAAAATTGCAAAGGGGTGTGCGGACCTTCCTCAGAAATCCATTTCTCATGCGAGAGAAATTTTCCTGTTAAGGATGGACTCCGAAAGTTAGCTAGTCTACTTGCCCATCAAAAGAAAGAAAAAGCAATTTAAAAAGCTTATGGCTGCTCTTGGTTTTTGAGATTTACAAGTTTGACTGTTCCGATAAATTGCTAAAATCTTGAGATATCCTATATTTCTTATCAATTTTATACTAATTTATACTGATTATTGAATTTTTCAGCAAGATCTGTCTTAACGCCAGAATAGAAAAAAATATAAAGGCTCTTTTCTTTTTGTCAACATGAGAATCTTGGTAATTGTACTAATCTTTTTGCTTGTAGGAGCTCTCTTTATTATAAACCAAAACAGGATAGATGTAAAAGAAAAAGAAGGAAAAATAACTTTTACAAAAGTTTATGCTAAATGGCTATGGGATTCAGCAAAAAATATCAAAGAGGTTACTGCTTATATAATAAAGATGGACTGGCTGCCAAGAACTAAGCAGGAAAAAGCAGATAACATAACCAACCAGACAAATTCTTCTGGATGTGGATGTTCTTGATAAGAAACAAGTTAGGACTGGTAAGATGACTTTTTCTTTTAATTACTCTTATCAGCGAGATAAAAACATTTTTAAAAACGAGTTGCTTGAGCTAAGCTATGCCTCAGTAGCTCAGTTTTGGTAGAGCACGTGCTTGGTAAGCACGGGGTCGCGTGTTCGACTCACGCCTGAGGCTTACTTTAACAAGATTTAAAAATGTATACAACTTGAAAAAAGATGCGAAAATGGCAAGGGAAAAGAAAGAATCTGACTTAGAAGCATTGAAAAAAGAGTATGCAAAGCTGAGAGGAAAATACAAAAATCTGCCTTCTTTTCAACAACTTAATGAAGATTTTGAGATAGAGAAAATTGCTGAAAAAGAGACTGAGTTTTTGCTTAGAGAAATAAGAAAAGCTATTGCTGAAAAATCTATTGCTTTTTTAAGATTTTTAGAGTCATTGATTAACCCGTCTAATGCTCCACTATTCATATTTGCAATCTTGAAAAATCTTTCTGCGCAAGAAAAAAAGATTGTAGAAAAAATTTATAGGGAGTTTTGTAAGGAAGAAATAAGTACCCTAAAACTTGATGTTTGCTATGATGAAAAAGAAGAAGTAAGATTTATTATTGATTCAACAAAAAGATGGCAAGAACTCAGGCCAGAACTTGAAAAATTAACTATTGCATTGGAAAAAGCCTGGGAAAAAACCGCAGAAAAGAAAGAAAAAAGTTATTTTGGATAGGGAAAAGAAATTATTAGATAAGCCTTTTCTTAGAAAGAAATTTCGGAAAAGAAATTTTGGAAAAGAAACTAAAGAAAAAGAGTGTGAGAAGATATAGTTGCTAAAAAGAATTTTTATTATTATCTATTATTATCAGTTTTTTATTCTATCAAGCTAAACAATTTATCAAAATAGATTTCTATTGCTGCTGTAGGCATTTCCATTTTCCATTTGCTCAGCACCTTTGGATGTACTTCTCCAATTATACCTAGTTTTTTTCCTTTGATTATTATATCTCCACCTCTTCCTTCAATTAAGCCAACACGCTCTGCTGGTTTTATACTGCATTCAGTTCCTAAATTTGCACTAAGATAATCAAGTACTTGTTTTACTGAGGTAAAATTTGCATCTTTACTTGTGATTACTATGCCTAGCTTTAATCTTGTAGAAGCTTTCTCGTTTTTGTCTATTTTTACAATCTCACTTATTTCAAATATGCATTGAGGATATAATTTTTTTGTATTCTTGCTCAAAAATTCAAGCAAACTAGGAAGCAATTTGTTTCTTATTATAGCATAATATTCAGAAACAGGATTTTCTATTTCAATAACTGGCTGCTCTTTCAATTTCATTTTTTTGAAAAGATTGCTCTTGTTTGTCAAGGTAAAAGTTGAAACTTCTTGAAAGCCAAGACCAAGAAGCAAGGAAACAATTTTTTCTTTCAGATAGGTAATAGCAGAAGGTTTTCCTACTGTTGCAATAGCTGGCATTACTGGTTTCAGGTTAGGGTAGCCATATGCTATGGCTATATCTTCAATAACATCTCTCTCGTCAAGAATATCTTGTCTGTAAGGCATGTAAGATACTTCAATTTCTTTTTTATCTTTTTTGTTTATCTTTGTACTATATCTTGCTTTTTCTAAAAATCTTGCAATTTCTCTTGCAGAAAAATTTGTTCCTAAGATATTGTTGCAATAATCTACATCTAATTTTATTTTTCTCTGTTCAAGATCAGGAGTTATTAAATTGCCTGTCTTGACTCTGAAAATTTCTCCACCTCTTTCTGCCAGTGCAGTTACCATAACATTCAATACTGGCCAGACAAATCTTTCACTATAACCTGTAACTTCCACAAACACATTTCTTGTTTTTTCATCAACCTTTCCTGTATAATCTGAGTTTATTATGGGAGGCATACTCAGCACTTCTTGAGCAGAATCTATCAACAAAGGGTATTCTTTATAAGATTGAAGCAATTCTTTATATTGTATACCCTTTTCATGTTTTTGTAAAATTTGTCTAGGCGTCAAAGCTTCTTTCATGCCCAAGGGGGTAAATTTGATTGCATCAGGCTTGACTGTTGTATATTTTACAGGCCATTTGATCTTATCAAAGTCATATATGCCAAGAGCAACCTGTTTTCTTTTTCTCCCGAAATTTTCGCATAGCTTCTCTTGTAACTGAATAAGTTGTTTTATTGCTTCTTTATTAAGTCTGAGATTTTTTACTGCTGCACATGCTATTACCGGCCTTACGCTCTTGACTTTTTTCTCTATGATAACTCTGTACAGGCTATTACTTATCTTGTATTTTGGTATTCCTTTTTCCTTGTTGATTTTTGCTTTCAGTTCTCTTGCAATTCCTTCTACAGACCATAAATCTGGCCTGTTTATATCTGCAACTTCTAAACTAATTGTATCTTCTTTTATATCAGCATCTGCCTTTATGCTGGTAAACAATTTTACGAGCTGCTCGTTACCTAGTTTCTTTTTTATCAAGTTTAGTAAATCTTTTTTTGAAATCTCAATAGTTGGCATTTTTTCTTATCAGGTTTTTTTACTTTTTCTTAGCCAGTCTAAATCGTGACTGAACAATTGTCTTATATCTTTGATTTTCAAATTTAACATAGCTAACCTGTCAATACCTAGACCCCACGCCAAGACAGTGATATCTTTTCCTGTCAAGGGCTTTACAACTTCTCTTCTGAAAATGCCTGCTCCTCCCAACTCTATCCAGCCAAATTTTTTATGTTTAACAAATAACTCTGCACTTGGCTCTGTAAAAGGAAAATAACTTGGCCTTATTTCTACCTTTTTTGCTTGGGCAATTTCTTTCCCAAAAAGTTCAAGAATTGCAAACAAATTACGTAGAGTTAAATTTTCTTTTACAATAATGCCCTCGACTTGATTAAATTCTGATAGATGTGTTGCGTCTACTACATCCGGGCGATAACATCTTGTAATTGCAAAATATTTTCCAGGAATTTTCAGTTTACTTAGATTTGAAGCTATCTGTCTCGCGCTCAAAACAGTTCCTTGGGGTCTTAGTATAAGTTTCATTGCTTGCTCTGGATTCCATTTGTAGCGCCAGGATTTTTCATGCTGCTTCTTGACTCTTTGCATGATTTTTCTTGGAATTTTTTCTTGTTTTAACTTATTTTTAATGTAGTAAGTAGATGACCACTCTCTGGCTACATGAAACTGTGGCTGGAACAAAGCATCATAATTCCAAAACTCGTTTTCGACAAGACTGCCTTGCATTTCCTCAAAGCCTAAAGTTACTAGCTTTTCTCTTACATGCTGCAAAAATTCTGCATAAGGTTGTCTTTTTCCTCCTATAATCAAAGGAACAGAACTTGTAACATCATACACCCTAAACTTTTTGCCCCTCCATGTCCCCTTTTTCAACATTTCTGGAGTTAGCTGCTCAATTTGTCCTACAATAGGACCAGCTTTTTCCATAGCAGAAATAATTTTTTTTCCTTGTGCTGTTATTTCTATTTCTAGTAATTTTTTTTCCTCTATCCTGATGATATCTTTCCTTTTGCTAAGTTGCCCTAAACAAAATTTTTGTTCTGGTTTTAGTTCAGCAAGAGATAAAGGTAGAGAAGCCAGGAAGCTTTCTTCTAACATCTTCTTGCTTATTTCTTCTTTGTTCGCCTGCAAAAGAATATTTCCACTAATAATCTTGAGCAAGGCTTTCCTTTTTAATGCACCCAAAGCAGCTTGAAACTCTTTCTCAGTTAATTCTGCCTTTGCTTTTGCTTCTTCTAAGCTAATAGTAGGAGTAGCAGCAAGCAAGTCAAGGAGTCTTCTTTCAGGCAGCCCCTCTTTCAGATACAAGATACCATTACTTCCCAAGACAATCTCTTTTTCTATTTTGCTCTCTAATTTTATAATACCTTTTCTTGACAAAAATTGTAAAGCATGTGTTACTGTTGTCTTATCAAGTTTTGTTTGAGCGCAGATTTCTTCTATAGGCAGAGAAAGATAAGGCAATATTTTTCTTTCAATAGGTGACAAGCTGAGTAACCCTTTTTTCATCACATTTCCAAGTAAAGATATTTTATAAACTTTATGAAAGACTACTTTCTTTTCAAGATTGTGTAGCAAGGTTTTTAAATTTTGTATATTTTGTATTCATGTTTTTATTATAGCCCTATAGTCTAGCGGTCAAAGATAATCGGTTCTGGGCCGATTGACCCAGGTTCGAATCCTGGTAGGGCTATTTTTAAAACGCAACAGCAAAATTCTGAAGAGATATAAGAGAATTATAACTTAGAAAAATAATTTAGAAAAACTAAACTTTAATTATCTCTTTCTTTTATCAATTAATGCTCTTGGAACTTCAATTAATGATTCTCCATCTCCAACTTTTTTCTCAAGTCCTGCTTCAGCAGGATTGATAGTCTTTCCAATTATTAAATAAACTTCTTTTCCTTTAACCTCATATATAGCCGGACAAGTCAGCACCACACAGCCACCTCCGCCACTATATACTGGAATATCATTAAGTTTACTTTTCTCAGAAAAGTATTGTTTTTTTAAGTTTAGGCCTTGTTCTTTAAATTTTCTTTTCATTGATTGATACTGTTCTTTAAATTTTCTTTTATCCATAGGAGGGTACTGTTCTCTAAGTTTTCTTATCCCTATCTCATGGTATTTTTTAAGTTTTACCATCTCGATATCACATTCTTCTTTAAGATCGTCTAGCATTATGCGATAGTCTAACTCACATATATACCCATCCTTAGTTTTGTCCTCAAGTTCTTCTGCGTCAAGTTTTATATTATATTCCATTTTTTCCTCCAAAATAGTAGTGGGTTTAAGGGGATAAAAGATGTAGATTTAATTATCTCTTTCTTTTATCAATTAATGCTCTTGGAACTTCAATTAATGATTCTCCATCTCCAACTTTTTTCTCAAGTCCTGCTTCAGCAGGATTGATAGTCTTTCCGACTATCAAATAAACTTCTTTTCTTTCATAAATAGTAGGGCAGGAAAGCACCCAACACGAAAACTCTTTATGAGTTACATCTTTTATTTTTCCTTTATAAATTGCTGGACACCAAAATATAGAACAGCTCATCGATTTGGGAGTTACATTCTTTATATCTATATATTTCATTTTTTCTTTCTTTTTCTTTTTATCTCGTAAGTTTGCAAGTTAGAAAAGTAGTTAAATTTTACCCTTAAAAATTCCTAAATTCTTAAAATAAAAATAGTAAAATTTAAATATATAGGTAATTTAGCTTTTTTATGTACTTAAAAGAAACAGACTACAAACTGCTTAGCTATTTGTATCATAATTACAATGAATCTTTTTCAAAAATAGCTAAAGCCATAAAACTTTCAAGAGACCAGGTTGAATACAGAATAAACAAGTATATGAAAGAGGGTTTGATTAGAAAATTTTGCCCCATTTTCAATTACCCAAAACTTGGCTATAATGTTATTGTTGTTTTATTATTGAAATTTGAGAAGCCAAAAATGTCTGATTCTTTCTCAGCGAGCCTAAACAAAAATAAGAATTGCATCTCTTATGGAAAATGCTATGGAAAATATGATTTGTGTTTAAACTGTGTTTTTAAGGACGAGAAAGAGCTTAGTGAATTTATATCAAAATTATTTGAGAATGAAAATAATTTTATTACTGATTACCTTTTAATAAATCCGCAATATGCAGAACTTTTCCCCCTTAAATTTTTTGGTCATCCTGAAAGAGGGAGTTTTTTTTTAATTTCCAATGAAGGCAAAACAGAAACAAAATTAACAAAATTAAATGAAATTGACTTGAAGATATTAAAAATCCTTTCTAATAATGGCAGAGAAAAACTAACTAATATTGCTATCAAAACAGGAGTCTCGGTTGAGCAGGCATTCTACAGGCTAAAAAGACTAAAGTCAGAAAAAATTATTCTTGGAAACAGGATCCAGTTTGATATGTCTTTGTTAGGATATTTCTTTACAGCTGTTTTGATAAATTTTAGGAATTTTTCTGAAAAAAATAAAGAGAAGATAAGATTTTTTGTCAGAAATTCAAAAAATATAAACTCTCTTATTTTTAATTTACAAAGGCCTAATTGCACAATCCAGCTTTTTCATAAAGGAGAAAGCGAGATAAGGGAAGCAATAACTAAAATAAAAAAATTGTTTAATGAAGAGTCTATAGAAATTGATATTCTTCAAATTGGCGAAGATGAAGGATTGGTAAATCCCTTGCCTTTTATATAATAGCTCTTCTAAAAATGAAAAAAATGCAAAACATAGAAATGAATGAATACAAAAAAATTTCTCAATATATCCCTTTAGACAAGTCTTGGATGATTCGTTTGGGTGTGCTGGATATGGTAAATGGCTACGATGATATAATAAAATTTCTTAGCAAACAAGAAGTTTTGAGTGAAGACCTACAAGCTCTTTATAGAACAGCTAGAGACTATAAGAATGATAAGCCACTCGATATAGGGGAGTCTGGAACATTATACAGATTTTTGCGCTTTGCCTCTTGGAAATTGAAAAAAGAGAAAAAATTTATTTTGAGAGGCAGCTTGAAAAACAGAAAAATTTGTAATAATCCGGCTATCATTAAATGGCCTTTGGAAAAACTCTTAACTTTAGACAATGGAACTTCTCAGTGGGCAAGTGCCTCTGTTTTGATGGGAAATACTGAAACTGTCCAAAATCCTCCTTACAAATTACGATTAACTTATGAAACTGTTTCTCACTGGAATAGCAGAAGAAATTCAAGTTTATGCTGGCTTCAACGTAAAGATGAAACAATAGCCAAGCAAGCAGATGCTTATATAGAACTTTTGAAAAATAGAAAAACAAGCTTCAAAACGAGACATTCAGAAGATTACTGCTTTGCTAGGGCTTTTAATTTGGTAACTCCAGAAGAAGCTAAGCAAAAATGGCCAAGTCTAAAAGGCCATGAAAGTAATCGTATAGAACATATGGAAGAAGTCATAGCAAGAGCAGACAACCAAGAAATTATTGAGTCAAAAGACCATCGAGTTGTCCAGGCAATAGTCATGAGGCAAAAGCTAAGAAAAGAGCCAATTTATATAATAGACAAAATTGTTGTTAATAAAAGCTGGCCTCAATTCTGGGATTTTTTAGAGTATTGTGAAAAAATGTTAAAAAAAACAAGGAAAAAAAATAAATGAAAACAAAAACTTTATTTTTTGTAACAACAAACGTAAAGAAAGTTAGAGAGTATAATAGAATACTTAAGAGTATGTACTCTAGACTAAAGATAAAACAACTCAAATCACCCAAAACAATTCATGAGTTAAGGGACCAAGATGTAGTAAAGGTTGCAAAAGACAAGGCAAGAAAAGTTGCAAAGCTATTTCCAAACAAAATGCTGATGGTAGAAGATACCTCTTTTTACATAAAAGCTTTGAAAGGGCCTGGCTGTCTTATTGACAGAGAAACAAAAAAACATCATGGCTATGATTATTGGTGTCATCTTCTTAACAGAAAAGGTGTTAAAGGCAGAGCAAGAGCAGCAAGAGCAGAAACTGCTATTGCTCTTGTTCACAAAAACAAGCAAAACAAGACAAAAATAAGGATTTTCAAAGGGACAATAAAAGGAATAATAACAGA
>CAZSMI010000019.1:0-6642 GCA_964607815.1 Candidatus Woesearchaeota archaeon
TAGTTCTTCCTCGTCTTTTGTTGCGTGAGCCATGTTTTTTAGAAGGCTTTTTCCAAAAGCTCCCCTTACTGTTTCAGCGTCTGCTTTTTCTGGATCTTTGTGTCCTATCAAATCTCTTATTCTCTCTATTGCCCCTTTCTTTCCCTGATAAACAAGCAATATTATCTTTTTTTCTTCTTCCCCATTACCCATCATATGTTCAAAAAGTGTTTTGTAAAATCTTTTTCCTTCCAGATGTCTGTACAAAATTTCTATCTGCTCTTTTGTTGGAACAATTATTTTTGCTCCAACTAGTTTTATGCCTGGCCTTCTCAAATCATCTATAATTTTGCCTACTAACTTCCTCTCAGTTACTTCTGGTTTCAAGGTAACCAAAGTACATTCTTCACCTTCAATAGGAAGTGGTCTGAGAAAAGCACCATTTGCTACTTGTTCTTGCCATGCCAGTTTTATTAATTTTGTTGCTTCTTCTGTATCTTTTGGGATTTGCACCACATTTTCATATATCCTAGGAAAAAAACTCGACAAGCCTCCAAAGAAAATCCCCCTTATAGTAGAACGATTCCATCCAGGAGTTTTTCTCATTTTTCCAGTTATCATCTTTGTCTTCTCTATTGCATTTTCTCCTTGGAATGTCAAGACCAAAACATTTTTATGCAAATATCTGTATCTGATATATCTTCTGCTCATCCTGTTTTTTTTGACCTCACAAAATTTTCTGATAAAACTTCTTTTGGGAATCATTACTTTCATACCTATAAGTTCTAATTCAGCTCTTGTAAAAATACTAATAATTTTTCCAGCAAGATTTCTTTGCAAACTTATAGGATCAACAAAAACAATTGATTGCCCTATCATTTTCTGGTTTGGCTTTTTGTATTCAACTTGTTCTTCAACTTGTGCTTGTTGCTCCACCATTTTTTGCTTTGCCATTTTAGAACTATGTTTTAGGCATTTAAAAACTTTTCTAATTCTAGTAATTCTAGAATAGTATCAAATTTGGGTTAATATGTTAATATCTAGGATGTTCAGCCAAATAGTCTGCTAAAAAACAAGACAAGAGCTTGTTTTATTTTTGCGTGCCAGGGCATTCCTGTTATGGTAACCTCGAAGCTCTTCTCGTCTTTGTATCTTCTATTTCGCAAGTCATAACACTCTGCCTTAACTTTTACTTTTTTTGTCAAGGCATATTTTCCAGGAAAATCTATTGTAAAAAATTCTTTACCATCTAGACTTTCATCTTCAAAGTTTATTTTGTTAATTTCTATAGTCAAGTTCTTGCATATTGATTTTGTCTCTAGCAACAAGTTAACCTTGTTATTAGTATAATCAAGTGCTGCTGGTCCAAGAGAGATTATTTTCAGGTCTGGCCTGAATAAAAATTCTACAGTAAAGAAGATTGATTTTTTTATGCTTTTATCTTTGTTGCTTATAGTTGCAATAAAATCTGTTTCATTAACTATTTCGTTACTTTCAAACAAAAATATAATTTCTTTTTTTGTTCCAATAGGTAAGTCAAAACTTTCACATTTATTTTTTATGCATAATCGTAGATCTTGTAAAAAAAAATTTGCCTTGCTTTTTATCTTGCAGGTTATATTTAGTCCCTCGTCTTCATATCTTTCTCTGCCAGCGCATTCAAGCAAAACCTCATACAAATATTGTTCTTCTTCTATTTGCTCTAGTATTTTTTTTGCTTTTTCCAAGGAAAAAAATTCAAAATTAGTTGAAAATTTTATTTTTTCTTCAGCTAGGTTGTTGAAAGAACTTTCTAGGGTGATTGTTGCCTCATACACATAACCCTCTTCTGCTTCTGGAATTTCTAGAATAAAAAATTCTGTTTTTTTTGCTTTCGGCTTTAGCAAGATATGTTTTACATTACTACCATAAACACCAGGAGCTCTCGTTAAATATAATGTTAAGGGAAGATAAAAATCTTGAAGGTTTTCTATTTCAACTTGTAAAGGAATAAAAGATTTTTCTTTTACCTCTTTTTTTAGAGGGCTTATTTTTATTTCTGTTTTTTTCTCTAGTTCTTTCTTTTTTTCAAGAATAGCTGTATCTATGCTAAGCTTTTCTGTTTTTATGCTACCTATATAAACATATCCCACTGCTACTTCACTATCAGCAGTTTTTTGTAATGCTATATGGGTTGCATCAATCCAGCCATATTGGCCATAAGTAACATCAAAAGGAACCCACCCATAAGAAGGAAAATAAACTTCTGCCCAGGCATGACTTCCAAACACTTTTTCGAGATTGCTATAAGCAGTTCCTCCAATATATTTTGCTGGAATGTTTAAAGCTCTGCACAAGGCAATAAATAAAATTGTATACTCATCACATACTCCTTTTTTTTCTGCAAGAATCCATGAAGCTTTTTTTGTTACATTTGCGTAACTTTTATCATAAGTAAGGTTCGTATTAACAAATTCTGCCAATGTAAAAAGGGCAGAAAAAAAGTCTGTTTTGCCTGCGACAATTTCATTTGCTTTTTTTATTATCTCATCAGTAATATCTATATTCTCACTTTCTTTTCTGTATTCTTCATACTCTGATATTTCTATAGGAAAAGAAATCTCTTTTATTTTATCAAGTATAGCGTCTGTTTTTATTGATGCAGAAAAACCAAACTCTGCCTTTCCAGCATCTTCCCATTCGTAAGTTATATTCGCTTTTTCTTTTTTTATTTCTGCCCCTTTACCAAAAGTGTTCAGCTCAAGAATCTTCTGTCTTTTATCTTCTATTGGAAAAAGTTGAAGAATAGCAGTTATTTTTTCTCCTTGCACTTCTCCTCTTACTGTTATGTTAATAACAAGACTTTCATATCTAGTTATATTATCATCAGCAAGAGCAGAAACAGGATTAACCAAAATGATTGCTGTTAACAATATTAATAAGACAATTAAAATTTTTGTTTCCATCTTTCTTATCATATCATCCTACTAATTTGGTCAAAGCATTTTGAAATTTTGGTAAATCCTCTATACCAAAACTTGCTCCAGCAGCATTGACATGTCCCCCACTACTACCTTTTATTCCTGCTGCTTCCATAGTCCTTGCAGCAATTTCTCTTACATCAACCTTTCCTCTTAGTGAGACATTAACCTTGCTCCCCCTAACATAAGCAACAACCACTACTTTTTTTGGAAAAAGATAAAACAACTCGTTTGCAATATCACCTGATAAACTCAAACTACCGCCATATATGAAAAATAATAATTTTGTTTTTTTCTTTGCAATATTTTTTGCCCTCTCAATAAGTTTTATATATTTCCTGTTTATTTGCTCATATCTTCTGTAGATGCTTTTTGTTTTTTCATTTTTTTCCAAAAGCTCATAAGGGCTTTTGACAGTAAAGAGAAAACGCAACATTCTTACAACAACACTCGTTCTGTCTTTCAAAGCAAAACTCAAAATTTTTACAATTTTTCCTATTTCTGTTTTGTACAAAGCTTTAGCAGGGTCTTTTATTTTACCAAACAAGTCAGGATATTTTTTTGCAAATTGTGTTGAAAAATCTGGTATGTACCAGTCTGCTATACAACCAAGCATTGCTATCCATTCATCATCTTTTTTTTCTGTTATTTTGTAACACCAATATGTTACTGGCTCATTACTTTTTTTCTTTCCTAGCAAGGGATTAAAATATTGTGCATATTTACTTTCTTTACTTTCCTGCGGCTCGTGATGGTCTATCCATATTAAAGGAAGATTTTTTTCTTCTGCTGCTTGAATAAAGCTTTTCTCGATTAGAGGCTTATCAAGAACAAAAATCATGTCTGGTTTGAGTTCATAAATTTTTCTGCTATAAGTAGAAGACAAAGCAGGAAAACTCTTTATTGCAACTCCTTTTCCTCTTTCAATAAATCTTCTCAATAAAAGAAAAGACGCAAGGCCATCAACATCATTATCAAAAAAGAAAAGGGGATTTTGTGATTGCTGCAAAATTACCCTCAATTCAGAAAGCTGTTTTTGACTTAACATTTTTTGTTTTTCCTCTTTTTTGTTCTTGCTTTTTCTTTTTGTAATTAAGACATGCTCGTGAAAATGCGAGAAATATAGGAGCAGGCTGCTCTAGCCTTGACTTGAACTCAGGATGAAATTGGGTAGCTATAAAAAAGCCATGCCCTGGCAGCTCAAGAATTTCCACAAACCTGCTTGTTCCAGAAAATACCATTCCTGCCTGCTCAAATTGTTTACTATAGGCATAGTTAAATTCATATCTGTGCCTATGTCTTTCCTTGATAACATTTTTTTTATAAATACGATAGGCAAGCGTTCCTTCCTTTATACTGCATGTCTGTTCTCCAAGGCGCATAGTTCCTCCCATCTTGTCTAGGTCTTGCCCTGGCAACAGGTTAATGACAGGATTAGCTGTTTTCATAAATTCAGCAGAACTCGCATCACCCATCCCGATCACATCTCTTGCGAATTCGATAACAGCTAGCTGAAATCCTAAGCATAGACCAAGAAAAGGAATGTTTTTTTCTCTTGCTAGCTTTATAGCCTTAATTTTTTCTTCTGTTCCTCTAACACCAAAGCCTCCAGGCACGAGAATGCCGTCATATTTTTTTAGCTCCTTGATGTCAAGCTTTTCTGCTTCCAGCCATTCCAATAAAATGTTCAAAGCAAGAGCATATTCACAATGCTTCAATGCCTGTTCTATACTAACGTAAGCATCTTTCAGCTTCGAGTATTTGCCTATTATAGCTATCTTTATTCGTCTTTTGGCTTGCTTTTTCTTTTCTAGAGCAACTTTCCAGTTGCGCAGCTTCGCCTTTCTTGCATGCAAACCAAACTTGCGCAATAAAAGAATGTCAAAATTTTGTTGAGCAAAATTTAATGGTAAAGTATAAATATCATCAACATCATAAGCTGAGATTATATTCTCTGGTTGAACATTGCAAAAGAGGGCAATTTTTTTTCTTGCATAGCCGGATAATTTTGCGTTACTTCTTGCAAAAATAAAATTAGGTTCTATTCCTACTTCGCGTAGCCCCCTTACGCTTTGTTGTGTGAGTTTTGTTTTTTGCTCTTCTAGTGTCAATGTAGGAACAAAGGTAACATGTACAAAACACACCTTTTTTTCAAGGCTGAGCTGTCTTGCTGCCTCAAGAAAAACAGCACTTTCTATATCTCCAACTGTTCCTCCTATTTCTACTATACAGAAACATGGCTTTTCTTTTTTTACAACCTCATCTATCTCAAAAAGAATCTCGTCTATGGCGTGGGGCACTATTTGCACTGTCTTGCCCAGATATTTTCCTTGCCTTTCTTTTCGTAAAATAGCCTGATACACTCTTCCAGAAGTTATGTTATTAGCTTTGGTCATGTCTCTATTCAAAAATCTTTCGTAAAGACCAAGGTCCTGGTCAGCTTCATAGCCATCTGCAGTAACAAAGACCTCTCCATGCTCATAAGGAGACATAGTACCAGCATCAACATTCAGGTAAGGGTCTATTTTTACAATGCTTACCTTATAGCCAATATCTTGAAGGATTTTTGCTATACTTGCTGAAACGAGGCCTTTGCCAAGACCAGACATAGAGCCTGTAACAAATATATAATATGTCATAAAAGAAAAAGTGAAAAGAGATATTTAAATTTTCCTCAAAGCTTAAATCAAGCTTGCAACAAGCAAGGGAAAAGCAATAGTAGCGTCACATACAACATCAGCTGTCAGCGCATTTGCTGCAACTTTTTTCCAGCTCTTTGCTTCTTTCAATTGTGCACCGCTTAGACCGCCATATTCTGGCCTGTCAGTTGTTATTTGTATTGCATAATTTAAACTTTTTCCGCTTACCTGCATCATAATATTAACAAAATTTTTTGGAACTCCACCACCAAGAATTATCAAACCATATTTCTTGTTCTTCCATACCAAGTCAAGAAAATCTCTTGTGTCAAGTTGTGGATTCACTTGCAATTTGTGGTCTTGGCTGTACATCCAAACTTGAAATCCAAGTATGCTGTCTGTTATACTAGGACAAAATATCTCAACTTTATTTTTGAAACATGCTCTTATAATACTCCTCCTATCTTTAACATGCTTCCCAAGCTCTCTTAGGAATTTATTTGGAGAAAAAGTTTTCTGGGGAAGTTTTTTCAAAATTTCTTGCAATTTATCTTCAAGAACAAGATAGCCTTTGTTTGGCAAATAGATATCATAGATTCTATTTATATTTTTTTTTGCTAACTCAACATCATCTGCTTCAGCGTCCCCTTGTTCATGTCTTATTCCAAAACTCTCTATAAGGTCGTGTGTAAGATTTGCTCCAGTAATGACAATAATGTCTATCAGCTTATTGTTTATTGCTTCTAAGAAAACATTTCTCATGCCTGCCGGAACTAAAGCCCCTGCTATTGAAAGAATCTTTACACACCCCTTGTCCTGCAACATTTTGTGATAAACTTCTAGGGCCTCTCCAAGAGCCCTTGCAGAAAATCCAGCCTTACTAAACTCTTCCATAATATCCCTAACCTTCATACCTCTCCTTATAAAAAAATCATTTGTGTATCTTTTTTGCATTTTTGCCTTATCATCTAGTTTTTATCTTATCATTTAGTTATCAGCTGATATTTTAAATCTTTCGCGCAAGATTTAAAAACTTCTTCTTGTTAATAAAAGAAAAGAGGAAA
>CAZSMI010000019.1:6742-11045 GCA_964607815.1 Candidatus Woesearchaeota archaeon
GCTTTTCTTTCAAGACAATATAGGATTTTGAGTATTTTTGTTATTGTTATTTTCTTGCTACTTTTTTTCTTGCTCAACTTGCAAGTTGCTTTGGCTTTTTTGCTTGGCTCAATTTTTTCTGCTCTAGCCGGCAATCTCGGAATGAGAATTGCAACAAAAGCAAATTGCAGGACTGCTCATGCTTGTGAAAAAAGTCAAGAAAAAGGCCTGAAAATAGCTTTTTTTTCTGGTTCTGTTATGTCCTTACTTGTTGTTGGTCTTGGCCTTGCTGGGGTTTCCTTACTTTTTTTTGTTTTTCGTGATGTAAGTATCTTGTTTGGTTTTGGTTTTGGTGCATCCGTAATTGCACTTTTTGCAAGAGTTGCAGGAGGAATTTATACAAAATCAGCTGATATAGGTGCTGACTTAGTAGGAAAGGTTGAAAAAGGCCTGGCAGAAGATGACCCAAAAAATCCTGCTGTTATTGCAGACCAGGTAGGAGATAATGTTGGAGATGTTGCTGGCATGGGCGCAGACCTTTTTGAAAGTTATGTAGATGCAATAATAGCTGCTATAGCTTTATCTTTTATTGTAGCTGTTAGCTTCTCTTTTTTTCCTCTACAAATAGCTGCTTATGGAATTCTTGCAAGCATAGTGGGAATCTTTTTTGTTAAGGGCAGACAAGCTATGAGCAAAGGAATTGGAATAGCATCTGTTTTGTTTTTGCTAGCTGTTTTTTTTCTTTTCCCGCGTGGAATCTTTTATAGCATACTAGCTGGTCTTTTAGCTGGACTTGTTGTAGGCTTGACAGCTTTTTATTATACTTCCTATTCCTTTTCTCCTACAAAAAAAATAGCAGAGGCTGCAAAGACAAGTGCTTCAGTAAATATAACAACTGGCCTTACAACTGGCATGTTTAGCACTTTGTTGCCAATAATTGCGGTTGTTTGTGCTATACTAATTTCTTATTATTTTGCCTCGCTTTATGGAATTGCTCTCGCAGCTGTTGGAATGTTAAGTACTTTAGGAATAATGTTGGCAGCAGATTGTTATGGTCCTGTTGCTGATAATGCTACTGGAATAGCAGAAATGGCAAAATTGGGCAGCAAGGCTAGAGAAAGAACAAGTAATCTAGATGCAATAGGCAACAGCACAGCGGCGATAGGAAAAGGTTTTGCAATTGGTTCAGCAGCTTTGACAGCCCTGGTTTTATTTGCTCTTTACTCGCAGAAAGCAGCTGTGCAGCTAAACATAACAAATCCTCTTGTTTTGTCTGGTATTTTAATGGGTGCTTTGTTACCTTTCATCTTTTCTGCCCTTACTTTAGATGGAGTAAGTTCTGGTGCTAAAAGAGTAGTAGAAGAAGTAAGGAAGCAGTTCAAGCACATTACAAAAGGCAAAAAGCCAGAGCATGAAAAGTGTATAGCGATAGTAACTGATACTGCCTTGCTGAAAATGATTGCTCCTGCTTTGCTTGCTATTCTTACGCCAATTATTGTTGGCTTTGCGCTAGGAAAAGCTGCTTTAGGTGGCATGCTAGCAGGTAGTATAGTAACTGGTTTTATGCTTGCAATAACTTTTGCAAATACTGGGGGAGCTTTGGATAACGCAAAAAAATTTATCGAGGACAAGCTAAAAGCAAAAGGCTCTGCTCAGCACAAGGCTTCTGTTGAAGGAGACACTGTAGGAGATGGATTAAAAGATTGTGCGGGACCATCTTTGAATATTCTTATCAAGTTAATGAGTATAGTCGCTCTTGTGTTTTTACCTTTGATGTAAGATGAAATGGGTAATAGAAGAAAGAAAAAAAGGAAAAAAGCTTTTTTGGCCTTCTGCTGAAATGCGAAGAAAAGCATGGATAAGTAATGCTAGCATTTACGCAGAGGCAGAAAAAAATCCTATAGCTTTCTGGGAAAAACTTGCAAAGCAAGGCCTTAAATGGTACAAGCCATGGAAAAAAGCTTATGTGGAAAAGCCACCTTTTTTTAGATGGTTTGTTGGAGCAAAGCTAAATGCTTCTTACAATTGTCTTGATAGACATCTCCCAGAGAAAAAGGATAAAATTGCTCTTGTATGGATACCTGAACCAACAAGAGAAAAAGAAAAAAAGATAACTTATCAACAACTTTACAAGGAAGTTAACAAGGCAGCAAATGTTCTGAAAGAGCTTGGCATTCGTAAAGGCGACAGAGTAGGAATTTACTTGCCGATGATTCCTGAGGCTATTGTTGCGATGCTTGCTTGCGCAAGAATTGGCGCTATGCATTCAGTAGTTTTTTCTGCTTTTTCTGCTGCTGCTTTGAAAATGAGACTTATTGATGCTAAAGCAAAGTTGCTAATAACAGTAGACGGCTATTACAGGAGAGGCAAGTTAATAGAGCTGAAGAAGAGTGCTGATGAAGCTGTCAGAGGAACAGCTGTAAAGAAGGTTTTGGTAGTCAAGAGAGCTGGCAACAAAGTGATTTGGAAAAAGCATGATAGATGGTGGCATTCTGAGCTTGCAAAAGCTGCAAGTTATTGCGAGCCTACTGAGATGAAAGGAGAGGATCCCTTGTTTATTTTGTACACATCAGGAACTACAGGTAAGCCAAAAGGAGTTGTTCTTGGCACTGCTGGCTACTGCGTACAGGCATACTGGACAACCTTATGGGATTTTGATTTGCATGATGATGACAAGCTATGGTGTACTGCTGACATAGGCTGGATTACTGGCCATACATATGTCTGCTATGGGCCTTTACTTTGCGGCTCTTCTTCCCTTTTCTACGAAGGAGCTCCAGATTTTCCTAATGCTGGAAGATGGTGGAAAATTATCGAAAAGCACAAGATTGCTGTTCTTTACACTGCTCCGACGGCATTACGCATGTTCATGCTTTATGGTGAAAAATGGCCAAGAAAGTATGATTTAAGTAGCTTGAGGATTCTGGGCACAGTTGGTGAACCAATTGATGAGGACACATGGTTTTGGTATTTTCGTAATATAGGCAAGAATAGGTGTCCTATAATTGACACATGGTGGCAGACCGAAACAGGAGGAACTTTGATTAATGCTTTGCCTGGAATTGGACCTTTTATTTCTACAGTAGCAGGAAGAAGCTTTCCAGGAATAAGACATGCTGTTATCAATGAGAAAGGCAAGAAATTGCAGGCAGGAAAAATAGGTTTTTTGGTTCAGGAAAGGCCTTTTGCTCCAGGCATGTTACAAGGTATATGGAAAGACCCTTACAGATACAAAGAGACATATTTCAAGGAGTTTGGTAACAAGCTCTATTTTACAGGTGATGGTGCTTTTATTGACAAGCAGAAAAATTTCAGGCTTACCGGCAGAGTTGATGATGTGCTAAAAGTTGCAGGTCATCGTTTGTCAACAGCAGAACTTGAAAATGCAATAGACGAGCATACAGCAGTTGATGAATGTGCTGTTGTGCCAAAACCTCACGCAATCAAAGGAGAAGTTCCAATAGCTTTTGTTGTATTGAAGAAAGGAAAACCTTCAATTCAGCTAGAAAAAGAATTGATAGGAAAAGTAGAAAAAGCAATAGGGCCTACTGCAAGGCCATCAGCAATTTATTTTGTAGAAGACTTGCCAAAAACACGCTCAGGAAAAATAATGAGAAGAATCTTGAAGTCCTTGTTGAGAAAAGAAAAATTAGGAGACCTTAGTACTTTACAAAATCCAGAATGTATTGCTAAAATTAAAAAAGTTCTGAGATAGCCTTTTTATTTTGGAACAAAAACAGCAGCTGCCAATACAGTTACCCAATATCCTTCTTTTCCCAGTGCACTTTGTGTAATATTAGTTGTCTTGACTATCTTCCCAGAAATTTTCCATACTTCCCTTAGTTCATCATAACTAGCATTTTGGTCAAATTCTATACCAAGAGTTGTTGCAAGCATCTCTGCTGCTAAGTCTTCTGCATAATCTCCTGCTTTCTTTTCTGTTTCTCCAAAAGCATGATATTCGCTTAGATAACCATAATTATTTTTATCTGCAGGAATCGCACAGCCTATCGAGGCAGAAATGAGCCTATTTTGCTCGTTTGTCTCTGTTTTAATAAAAACAGCATATGTTATTTCTCCTGCTCTTATTTTTTTAAAACCTTTTTTTCTGCTTATTATTTTACAGCCTGGAGGAAGTATCGAAGAAACCTGGACCAAATTACATTTTTCTATGCCAGCATCTCTCAAGGCAAGCTCGAAACTTGCAAGCTTTTCTTTATGCCTTCCAACACCTCTTGTAAAAAATAGTTCTTTTGGTACCATCTCTTTTTTTTATTTTCCTTTTCTTTCGTGAGCTCTTAAAGAGGGCCTTACTTTTATTGCC
>CAZSMI010000020.1:0-10184 GCA_964607815.1 Candidatus Woesearchaeota archaeon
GGTTTAACAGAGTTTATGTGTGTTATCGAGAGGAAGTTATTTCCGGATAACACATCTACAAATCGTAACCAAAACATTTATAAACAAGTGTTATATAATTATAACATATGTTAGAAAAATATAACAGATACAAACTGTTGAAAATTTTTTTGGACTCGCCTACAGAAAGTTTTAGGCTTAGGGAATTAAGCAGGCTTAGCAAAATATCACCCCCCTCTGTAATGAACTATCTCGAAGAATTTGAGAAAGAAGGCTTTATAAAAAAATATGAAAAAAGAGGTATTCCTTTTTATCAAGCTATAAGAGAAAATGAGAAATTTGTGTTATATAAAAAAATAAGTATAATTTATGATTTAGAGAGCTCTGGATTAGTAGACGAGTTATGGGAAGAGCTTTCTCCAGAGGCAATAATTCTTTACGGTTCTTATGCTAGAGGGGAATCTATTGAAAATTCTGATGTTGATATTTTTATAATCGGTAAAGAAAAAAAAGTTAGTTTGGAAAAATTTGAGAAAAGACTAAACAAAAAGGTCCATTTAATGTTTGAATCTGATATTAAAAATATATCCAAGGAGCTAAAGAACAATTTAGTGAATGGCATTATACTTAGGGGTTATCTCAGAATATTTTGAAAATGATAATAAAAGTAACGCCAGATAAAGAGAAAGTAAAATCTATACTTATGCTAGTTGAAAATAGGGGGGAGTTTGTTTCTTCTATTGATATCGAAAAATTTCCAACAATAGCTACAGAAAACTATTACGAGATAATCAAAGAGCTGGTTAATGCCTTGCTCCTTCTTGATGGCTTGAAGACAACAGGTGAAAGTGCTCACAAGGAATTAATTGATTCTTTATTAAATTATAAAGAATTTACAAGATATGAAATATTTTTAATGAATGATTTGAGAGTAAAAAGAAATAAAAGCTCTTACGAGGGGAAAAAGGTGGATAAGAGTTATTTGCAAAATAAAAAAGAGAATGTGTTGGCTCTGATAAGGAAATTAAAAAAACTGATAAGAAGCAGGCTTTAAAATAAGACTATAGGTTGTGATTCATTCGAGCAAGCAAATCCTGATTTGTGTCCGCAGAACTGTGGATAAGAAATAAAGAAAAGTTTTATAACCCTTCTTATTTTCTTTTAGGAAGCTAGAAAATGACTGATTTACAAGAGCATACGAGACAAGAGCGCTTGAGAATAGTAGATGATATAAACTCAGAGATATTTGAAAAAGCAAAACAAGAAGGAATTCCAAGAGCGGAGATTATAAGACTAGCAAAATTATGCAAAGATGTTTACAATGCTGACAGAGGCTTTTATGAAATAGAAGAAGAAAAAGGTTATGGTCAAGAAACTCCTATTGAAAGAGCAAGCTCTTTATTTTATGATAACAGGGCAAAAGAGATAAACAAGATGTTGCTAGATTTTATAGACCCTGAATCTTCCTGAATAATTTTATAATAAAATGAGAGCTTTTATTGCAATAGATTTGCCAGAAAATATAAAAGAAGAGCTTGCAAAAATTCAGCGACAGCTTCCAGAAGCAAAAATGAAACTTGTGGAAAAGCAAAATCTTCATCTAACTTTAAGATTTCTTGGAGAAATTTCTGATACGCAAATTAACAAGATCAAGGAAAAACTAAGAGAAATAAAAATGAAAAAATTTTCTTCTTCTCTTACTAGTATAGGAGTTTTTCCCAGTGAAAAATTTGTAAGAATAATTTGGATAGGCCTGAAAGCAGAAAAAGGAGAGGAAATTTTTCAGTTAAGAGAAAAAATAGAAAAGGCTGTGGAGGAAGCAGGCATGAAAAAAGATGAGAGGTTTGAGAGCCATCTAACTTTAGCAAGAGTTAAATTTATTAAAGATAAAAAAGGATTTATTGAAAAAATAAATCAAATAAAAGTCAAACCTCTAGAATTTTTTGTTACTAACTTTGCCTTAAAAAAGAGCACCCTTACCAAGGCCGGTCCAATTTACGAGGATATCTTGAAATTTGAATTGCAATAAAGAAAAACAAAACCCCAATTACAAGTTATCAGCTATTTATATACTTTTGTTTTTGAAAGAATATTTTTGATTGCAGATTTGTTTATAAATTCTGTTTGTTTTATATTTTTTTAATGGAAAAATTTGTAAACCTTGATGACCTGATTTCTTTCTTATTCGATTCTATTTCTTCCAAAGGTATAAGTTCTGGACAGTATATAACAAACTTAGTCGAAGGAAGATACAACAACAAAGAAAAAAATGAATTTATGCAAAAACTTTTTGATTATGGTTTTAGTAATTATGATGCGGGAAATGTTTTGGATGTTGTAATGCCCTATATAAAAAATATTTTGGAATATCACATAAAAAAGGAAGACATGAATGGTCCTACCTTTGAAAGAAATGCTGTTTCATTTCTTGTAGATAAAGAGAAAAGAAAAGAAATTGAGAAGCAACTAAAAAAAGAACTTTCTGGAGGTTATGACTTATACCTAGAAACTCTTGCAGAAAGGGCAAGATACAATAGGAATATTTGAAATGGAAATAAAACCAAGGTTAGACGAGCTAAGAAATTTGAAAAGATTGGTTAAATTTTGCTTAAAGGAAAGCGAGAATCTTGAAGAAGAACAACTAATCAAAAATTTTGAAAGAGTTAATATGTTGCTAGCAGAAAAATATAATCTCCCAAAATTTTTTGCTGCAAAATTTTATAGGCCAGTTTATTGGTATCTAAAAGAAAAGCTAGAAGAAAGAAGAGAGATGGAAGAGCCAGCCATCCCAATTAAAAATATCTTATCAGAATATAAAGAATATTATGAAGCAAATCTGGCTATTCTCGAGAAAGCAGAAACTCTTGACGAAAAAGGAATAGAAAAAGTCATTCAAGATATAGGATATGAGGAAAGAAAAAAAGCCTTAAGAAAAGAATCCCGAGTTTTTTAAATCATGAATTAAATTTTGTATTTTGTTTTGATAATATCATATAAAATTTTTGCCTTTTTCTTTCCAAGTTTTTTTACTTTACAAAGTTCAGCTAGATCAGCATTTATTATTGCTTTAATTGTTTTGAATTTTTTGAGCAAGGCTTTTGCAAGTGCTGGCCCAATTCCAGGAAATCCCTCTATTATAAATTGCTGCTGTTCTGCTAAATTGAAAGCTTTTTTCTTTGCTTTCAGGCTAATTTCTGTTTTCTTCTTTTCGAATTTTTTTGCAAGCACGACAAGAAATTTTGCACTGTCCTCATAGTTTTTTGTAAAAATTATTGGAATATTGAAATCAAGAATAACAGAAAGTAACAGCCCCCTAATGGCATTTTCATTTACCCCACTGCTATATAGGTCTTGCTCTTCATAACCTTCAACAAGCAAAATTTGAGAAGGATACTGCTTTAGTTCTTCTAACTGCCTAACTAGTCTTTTGTTGATCATAGAAGAAATGAGATCTCCAATAGTTTTTCTTTCAATTGCTATGTTTCCCACAATATAATCTGCCACAACAAGTTGTTTCAGCTCAACATCTATTCCTTGCCCTACAAGTTCAGAAACAACCAAAGAATTTTTTTCTCTTTTGTCCACTATAATTTTCATGATAACAAAAAAAGAAAATAACTTAATAATCTTTTGCTTTTTGAAATAACCTTTTCTGAATACAAATATTTTTTAATGAAACAATATATACTAAAATATGGAAAAAGAGAAGAGGGTGAGCAAGGAGGAATATTATTTAAGTATTGCAAAAGAGGTTGCCGCAAGGTCGACATGCTTGAGAAGGAGATTTGGGGCAGTAATAGTAAGGAATGATGCCATAGTAAGTACAGGTTATAATGGTCCTGGAAGAGGTTTGCCAAACTGCAATGAGTATGGCTGTTTGAAAGACAAGTACAAAGCAGAAGAAGGAAAGGATTATGAAAAATGTAGGGCAGGGCCCTTACATGCAGAAGTAAATTCTATTTTGAACGCAGCAAGACATGGAAATTCTGTTCTCAATGCAACAATGTACATAGCAGGCTTTAGGGTCAAAAGCAGAGAAATAACAGAAGCAAAACCATGCAAGGGATGTCAAAAAGAAATAATAAATGCAGGGCTCGAGAGAGTAATAATAAAAACAAGAGAAGGTTTCAAAGAGAGCAGGATTGAAGATTGGGTAAGAGAAGCATTTGAAACAGAAGACAAAGACATAAAAGGATTTTATTAATTTTTATTTTTTACTATTTCTGAAAAATTCATTATACAAGCCTCTAACAGCTATTCTCTCATGCTCTTCTTTTATAAAATTTGTCACATTAAGCTGTGACATGGCCTGAGAGATCATTTCAAAAGATATGCCTTTTTTTCTATAAACTTTTGCTATTTTTTCTATTACTCCTACTTGTTCTTTCATTCTTTCTCCTATCAAAGAAATTCTTGCTACTTTATTTTCTAGGTCGAGTTTATATTTTCCTAGTTTTTTCATCACATCACCAATTTTCTCGTTTGGCAAGAAAGCAAAAGAAATTGCATGTCTCTCGTCTGCTATTGCTTCTATGTTTATTCCTTCCTTGGCAAAACATTTTGCAACATCAGCAAGAACTCCTGGCTTGTCTTTTTCGTAATGTACTGTCAAGACATAATGGTTTGGAACAGAAGCTATTATTTTTGCCCCCATATGCTCAAGAGAGATATGCGAAGAAATTTTTGTTCCCTTTCTTTTTTCGTCAATAATATAAATAGGAATATTCTCTCTGCTTGCAGGGCCAATAGCCTTTGCATTTATTATTTTTGCTCCGAGTTCTGCAAATTCTATTGCTTCATTATAAGTTAGTTCAGGAATTATCTCAGCATCTGGTACAAATAAAGGAGAAGCTCTCTTTACACCAGTCATGTCACTATAAATCCTTACCTCATCAGCAAGAATAGCCTCAGCAATTTTTGTCGCGCTATAGTTGCTTCCATCCCTTCCAAGAGTTGTTATCTCTCCCTTGCTATTATAGCCAAGAAAGCCTGGCACAACAATTATGCCTTTTTTGTCTGAAAAAGATTTTTCTATTTCTACCAAAGCTTCAGGCAAAGCTTCTGCATCTTTATATTCGTCAGTTAACATCCCAAACTCATCAAAATTAAGTTGCTTACAAGGAATAAATTTTGAAAGATATCTTGAAAATATCTCTGCCGATACTTTTTCACCGAAACTTACAATGGCAGAATAACCTTTGTCCTTGCCTTTATTATTATCTATCGCTTTTTCGAGCTCCTTGATATAAAACCCTAAATAATCTTTTTCCAAACCAAGACCAGTAGAAATTCTCTCTACCCTGCTTTTAACTTCTCCAAGATTTTCCTTAATATCTTTTTTTTCATAAATTTGCTCGAGTAGGTTTGTTATCTTGTCCTCAAGCCTTTTTTCGCCAACCTTGCCGGTAGCAGAAACTACTGTAATAAGTAGTTCAGGTCTTTCTTTTTTGTAAGTAGAGGCAACAATTTCACATGCTTTTTTTATGCTATCAGCATCTTTCAGCTGATTTCCGCCAAATTTCAAGACAAGTTTGCTCATTTTTTACTTTAGGTTTTTGAACTCATTTTTTTCATAAGGGAAAATTATCCATATGCTACTTTTTACCTTTTCTGCATAATAATCTGGCATAAACTTGCTAGAGGATTTTTTGTAGAGAACAGATGTTTTTATTTCATATTTCTTGCCCAAAAAATTGCAGATTTTTTGCATTGTTTTGCCAGTATGTACAAGGTCATCAACAATCAAAATTTTCCTTTTCAAGGGTCTTACACTTGTTATTCTTTTATCCAAAAAAACCTCTTTTGCTTCTTTCTTGCCTTTTTCATAAGCTAAAGCAGAAGTAACAGCAAGAGGTAAATCCAACTTATCAGAAAGAAGTTTTCCTACTACAAGGCCGCCAGAACTTACACACAAAATATTATCAAATTCTTCTTTTTTAACTTGAGCGCAAAGCTTTTCTATAAGCTCTTCAAATTTTTTCCAACTAATATAAATTTTTTTCGTCATTACACGCAAAACGGCTCGGATACCTCTGCTTTCAAGCAGAGTGAGGAGCTATCCTCCATCTTTAAAATTGATAATAATCTTACAACCTTTCTTTCCGAATTTTTTATATTTAACATTTTTTATTTTTATTTATTTTTCAAAATTCCTTCTGCTGCGAGCAGTCCAGAAGCTGCTGATGCTGTTATGCCCCTAGAAATTCCACTTACGTCTCCTGCTACATAAATGCTTTTTTCAGATGTTTCTAGCTTGTCATTTGTCTTTATCCTCAAACCATTTAATTTTGTTTCAAACGAGTATACAAGAGTAGGATCTCCTGCAATAGAGGGAATAAAACCATCTAGTTTTTCTAGGGCAGCAATCAAAGGAACAACAATTTCATAACCTAAAGCTAGACCAATACTTCCAGGAGTAACATCTTTCAGTGTCGGCTGAATATAGTCTTTTAGTCTTTCTAACCTTTCCCATGTGGATCTTCTTCTCAACCTAAAGTCACCAAGACTTTGTAAGATTGGCTTACCATCTCCACTATGCGTAATGACTTCTGCTATTTTTCTTGCAAAAGCATTTGTATTTTTTATTGGTTTGAGCCTTTTGCTCAACAAGAATGCAAAATTTGTATTTTGGCTTTTTTTGTCTTTTCTGCTATGCCCGTTGACCAAACAATAATCTTCATGTTGTTCCCTAACAACAAAGCCCTCTGGACATACACAAAAAGTTCTTACCTTCTCATCACCAATAGGAACATAAATTTTTGGGTCGTGGACAACAGTACAAAGCTCTTGCATTATTAAGGCCGGCGCCTCAATTCTAAAACCCATATCAACTGCCTGATAACTATAGTCAATTTTTTTCTCCTTACATAACTGTTCTAGTTTTCTTGCTCCATCTCTTCCTAGAGCAAGCAATAAATTACCATATCCATATCTTCCCTTGTCTGTTATAACTTCCTTTTTATCATTTAGATCAACAAATTCCTCATTACATTTTATCTCTACACCTCTTGCCTTAACATCATCCCTAAGTTTTTTTATAATCTCTGGTAGCTTATCTGAGCCGACATGTGCTTGCCTTATTGGCAAAAATCTCACTCCTGATTTGTAAGCTTTTGTTTCAAGTTCTTTACATTTTTCTAGGTCAAGCTCATCAGCATGAATGCCATATCTAGAAAATACTTTTTCTGTTTCTTCTGTCATCCTCATAACGTCCTCTTTGCTTATTATCTCTTCGAGATTAGAGCCAATCCTATAATCAAAATTCAGCTTGCCATCAGAAAAAAGTCCGGCTCCTCCGACTCCAGAAGTAATGTTGCATGGCTTGCATTCTAGGCAATATTTGTATTCATAATTTTTGCAAACCCTTTTTTCAATGTCTTTCCCTTTCTCAAGAATCAAAACTTTTCCATTTCCAGCAAGTTTGTAAGCTGCAAAAAGTCCAGCAGGTCCTGCACCAACAATAATAACATCATATTTTTTCATTTTCCTCTCCCACCCCTAGCCTTGTAACTCAAGAATTACACCATTATAAAGTTTTTGGTAAATTTCTAGTAAAGATTAGAGAAATTCTTCTATTTTTTTCTGCTTTTTCTTTTCTCCTTTTTTTTCAAGCTCTTCATTTACTCCTTTTAGTACACCATGCATTTTTCTTTCTTTATGATAAGCAGCCCAGTAATATGCCTCGTCACGAGTTTTTTTTGTCATAAGTATTATAAGTTTTCCTGGTTTGAGGCGAGCTGTTCTTCCCCGACGTTGAATAGACCTTATAGCACTTGGTATTGGTTCATAAAATATAACAGCATAGACCTCTGGTAAATCTAAACCCTCCTCACCTATCGAGGTACATACAAGACAGTTTACTTCACCAACAGAAAAATTTTTTATGATCTCTTGTTGCTCTTGCTGTGTCAAGCCCCTTTCTGCTTCGCTATCACCCTTTCTTGCTTGCCCTATAAAAACTTTTGCATTAACTCCTTCTATACTATTGAGCTCTTTACATATTCTTGCTACACTTTCCCTATACTGAGCAAAAACAATGATTTTTTTCTTTTTCTGCTTTTCTTGCATTTCTCTTTCAACAATCTCTTGCAGAGCTGTTAATTTTGGATGTACTATATTTTTTGAGTTGAGTTCAGAGGTTTTGATATAGGCTTTACTAAACTCTTTATTCTTTACAAGTTGTTTTACTGCCTTGCTTTTCTCTTCTTTTGCCTGCTTGAACAAATTTAACATATAATTATGAAGTTGGAAAATCCCCTGTGTTTCTAGTAGTTCAAGAGCATGTTGCAGTTTTATTGTCTGTGCGCAGGCACTTGCTCCTGCCAGCAAGTTAAAATGTCTGTTACCAGAAGCTATTGCACCCATAATATAGCCTTGTAACTCAATCAAATTTTTCTTGGTAGCTGGTTTGAAGAGCAACTTCCTGTTTTTCAGCTCCTCAACCTTTTTCTTGTACTGTTCTTCTAGCAATTTTTTTATTTCTACAAATTCTTTTGGGAGATCAACTTTTACAATTTCTTGCTCAAGTTTTTGTATATATGGCTTAACATCTTCACTGTATCTTGTCCTGCCCTCTACAGCTTCTATGTTTAAATTTTTGCATATCTCTTTTATAACAGCAGGCTTGCTTCCTGGAGAAGCAGTTAGTCCAAGCACTCTTACATTTTCTGCTTGCTTCAAATATTCTCTAACAACATAAACATAATCATAATTTTTCAAGCATCTATGACATTCATCTTCCGCCAGCAAGCTCGTGTCTTTTAAATTATAAAGCTCATTTTTTATATCATTTTTCAGACATTGTGGTGTTGAAAATATGATATTAGCTTTTTGCCATAGTTCTTTTCTTTTTTCTGCCTTAACTTTTCCGGTGAACAAAACCATATCAGCGAAAAGCTCTGGAAGATATTTTTTGAAGTAGTTAAGATGCTGTTCAGCGAGAGGCTTTGTGGGGGCAAGAAAAACCACCTTACTTTCAGGATATTTTTGGAGTCTTTCAATAGCAAGCATCAAAACACATAAAGTTTTTCCCATCCCCGTAGGTAGCACAACAAGCGTATTCTTCTTGCAAGCAGTTTCAAAAATATTTTGCTGATAAGCTCTTGGCTTTATACCTCGCAGAAATTTTTCTATCTCTTGCTTTTTTTCTTCTTTTTCTGCGTTTTCTTGTTCTTCCATCTTTACAATAAGTCAGCTAATTTTGTTATATCTTTATTTGCAACATGAGTATAAATTTGGGTTGTTTGCAGGCTTTTATGACCAAGCAACTGCTGTATATATCTTATATCTGCTCCTGCTTCAAGCAAGTGAGTTGCAAAACTATGCCGCAAAGTATGAGGACTTACTTTTTTCTTTACCCCTGTTTTTCTTGCAGCATTTTTTACTATCTGCTGTATCGTTCTTTTATTATATTTGTTTCCTCTTTCTGAGATAAAAACAAGACTATCCTTAATTCCAATTTCTCTCAATAATTCTTCTAATTTCTTATGTAAAAAAACTATCCTCTCTTTTTCTCCTTTTGCTTTTTTGATATGAATGATTTTTCTATCAAAATCCAAATTCTCCAATCTGAGGTTTATAACTTCGCTTAATCTTAGTCCAGCATAATAAAGAAACATTAGCACTAATTTGTGCTTAATATTTTTTGTTTTATCTATCATCTCCATAACTTCTTTTCTGCTCAAAACAATAGGCAATCTTAAATTTTTCTTAGCCAAAGGAATTTTTTCAGAAAATTTCTCATTCAAAACATCCCCATAAAAAAATTTCAATGCAAAATAAATACCCCTCATGGTTGATCTGCTTTTTTTTGTGTTGGAAAGCAAAAAATCTCTCGCCAACTTTTTAGATTTTAAAAATTCTTTTACAATATTGATGTAGGCTTTGCCCGTCTCAAGAGAATATTTTCTTAATTTTATTTCTTCAATAAGCTTCCCTATTAGTTCATATCTTTCTTGAACAGAAAGTTTTGTTAAATCTAATCCCATATACTAACTTGAAGGCAGAAGTTTTTAAACACTTCGCTTTTTATTACTATTTCACATATTTCAAGTACAATAATGCGTGAAATAGGTGTTAGGCGACATTGCACAAAAGTATTTATGTAGAAAATTATAACAAAAAAGGAGGTGTAAGTATGGCAGAACTAATCAATGAGAACAAACTGGGAGTTGCTAAAGGCACTCCAGTAGAAGAGGCAGTAGAGG
>CAZSMI010000021.1:0-8826 GCA_964607815.1 Candidatus Woesearchaeota archaeon
AGAACTGCTGATGGTAAGAGATGTTGTATCTTGGATAGTTGTGATGCTTTTTTCTGGCTTTTACCAAAGAAAGGAGTAGATCTTGAAAAATATGCTTCAAAAGTTGAAAAGATAAAAGTAGAACATGCCGGAAGAACAGCTAGTGTAAAAGATGTAAAAATTCTTGAGAAAAATCATCTTTGTAAGAAAATAAAAGCCTTGAAAGTTTTTGTTAATAATCCAAAAGACATTTCTGTTATAAAAGATATTGCAAAAAATTTTCCTGAAACTGCTGAGAAAAAAGAAATTGACATTAATTTTGTTACCCGTTACATTATTGAAAAGAAAATAGGGCCTTTGACATGGTATGATGTTGAAGGCCAGCTTGTTGAGGATTATAATGAGCAAATTGATCTTGTTATCAGGGCAGAAAAAATAAATGAAATAAATGGAGCCAGGCAAAAAGAATTTCTGCCAAAAGTTCTTGCTTTTGATATTGAAACTAGTGAATTTGAAATAGGAAAAGGAAAAATATTGATGATGTCCTTAACTTCTGACAAGTTCAAAAAGATAATAACATGGAAAAAAACTACAAAAGCATTAAAAGAAATAGAATTTGTTAGGGACGAAGCTGAATTGCTTGAAAAATTTGTTGAGATAGTAAAGAAAGAAAAGCCCGATATTCTTACAGGATATTTTTCAGATGGTTTTGACCTGCCTTATTTAAGAGCAAGAGCTGACTTACACAAAATAAAACTTCCTCTTGGTCTTGACAACAGCAACATAACTTTTGTTAAAGGAAGAGTAAGTTCTGCCAGAATAACAGGAATTGTTCATATTGATCTGTTCAAATTTGTCAATAATATCATTGCTTATACCTTAAAATCAGAAACACTTAATCTTGATGAAGTAGCATCAGAACTAATAGGAGAGAAAAAAGTAAAATTAGAATTTGAAAAAACAAAAGAAGAATTTGAAGATAAACACCTTATAGAATATTTTAAATATAATTTGCAGGATGCCTTGCTTGCAGAAAAACTTTTTTATAAGTTATGGCCAAATATTTTAGAGCTAACAAAAATTGTACAAGAACCTTTGTGGCATGCTTCTAGGGCAAGTTATTCTCAACTCGTTGAGTCATATATTATCCATAACCTGGACAGATTTAATGAAATTGCACCAAACAGGCCAACAAGAGAGAAGATAGAGGAAAGAAGAAAAAGGCCCCGTTATATAGGGGCATTTGTTTTCCAGCCACAAGCAGCTTTATATGAAAATATTGCAGTATTTGACTTTACTTCTTTTTATCCAAGCATCATAGTGAGTTTTAATATTTCTCCAGCAACAATAAAAGAAAAGGACCATAATTGCTATGTTACTCCTGAATTTGAATTTGAAGGCAAGAAGAAAAAATTTTATTTTGAAAAAAAACCAGGTTTTATGCCTCTGCTTTTGAAAGAACTTGTAAATAAAAGAAAGATCCTAAAAGAAAATCTAAAGAAAAAATACTCCACCTTGCTAGAAGCAAGAAGTTATGCTCTCAAAACATTGAGCAATGCTTTTTATGGATATCATGGTTTTTTTGGTGCAAGATGGTATTCTGTTGAGTGCGCAGCAAGCATAGCAGCTTTTGCAAGGCAATATATCCATAAAATGATAGATGAGACAAACAAAAAAGGATTCAAAGTTATCTACGCAGATACTGACGGATACGCCTTTTCTTTGCAAGACAAGAAGAAGAAAGATGCTTTAGATTTTTTGAAAAAAATTAATAAAAACTTGCCAGGTACTATTGAACTGGAACTTGAAAATTTTTATACAAGAGGCATATTTGTAACAAAAAGAGCCGGTGTTATGGGAGCAAAGAAAAAATATGCCATGCTATCAGAGGACGGCAAGATAAAAATAAGAGGTTTTGAAACTGTTAGAAGAGACTGGTGCGATTTATCAAAAGAAGTACAAAATACTATTTTGCAAAATATTTTGAAGGAGGGAAATGCAAATTCTTCTTTGAGGTATTTAAAAAAGATTATAGCAGAGATAAAAAAGAAGAAAATAGAAAAGAAAAAATTGCTGATAAGAACACAATTAAAAAAAGCGATAACAGAATATGAAGCTATAGGCCCCCATGTTGTTGTTGCAAAAAAAATGTTAGCAAGAGGCATACCAGTAGGAGCTGGCAGTTTGATAGAATATTTTGTAGCAAGAGGCAAAAAGAAAGGAAGTATAGGGGAAAGAGCAAAACTTCCAGAGGAGAAAGGAGAATATGATGTTGATTATTACATAAATCATCAAATCTTGCCAGCAGTAGAGAACATTTTTGCCATATTTGGCATAGAAAAAGCTGAACTAGTTGGGGGACAGAAAAAACTAGGAGAATTTTGAAATGCTCAAATATATAGCACAAAACAATGAAATTTACTTGAAAAAGAGAAATGGTGCCTTGAAAAGTTTTAAAAAAGTTCTGGAAGAAGTCTTGGGCAACAATTTTATAAAATTCAAGAACAAATACTTTTACATAATAAAAAATGGAAAAAGAATTGGCTGTAAAAGCCTAAGAAATATGAGTGAATGTGATGAAATATGGATCTCTACTTTGTCTCCACAAAAGGTAAAAGAGAAATCTTTGATTTATGAAGTTGCAGGAATACACTATGAAGATGAGGATATGATAAGAGAAGAAGAAGCAGCAAAGGAGCTAGAAGAAATAACATCATTAATTTATAAAAACAAAAATTATAAAAAACTTGTTAGAGAAGCTTTAGTATCTGTTAAATAAGCTTTTAAAATGAAACCATCAGAACTTCTCAAGCTGATAAAGACAAGAAGAAGTATAAGGATTTTCAAGCCTTATAAAATTTCAAAGAAAGAAATAAAAATGTTGCTGGAAGCAGCGAGATGGGCTCCCTCAGGCTTGAATTTGCAACCATGGCAGTTTATTGTTGTTCTTGATAAGAAAAAGATTTATCAGATTGCACATCTTTCTAGCACATTAATAGGATATAAAAAAGGATGTACAAAAGATGCTTCTTGTATAATAGCTGTTTTGCTAACAATTCCTGGAAGAAGGATGTTAACAAATCTCGGTTTGACAATGCAAAATATATGCTTGCAAGCACATGCTCTTGGTCTTGGCTCTTGTATTTTTGGCTCATTTGACAAGAAAGCTGTAAGTAAAATTCTCAGCATACCTTTTCATAAACAGCTATGTTACCTTATCTTTGTAGGCAAACCAGCAGAAAAACCAAAAAAGAAGAGAAAAGAAATTAGCAAGATAGCTTTTCTTGACGAGTATGGAGAGAGACTTGAATGAAAAGAAGAATGAAAAAGAAGAAAAAACAAAGAAAAAGAAAGACAAAATTTGTAAAATTTTGTCCAAAATGTAAGAGTCTTGACATAGCAATTAATTATCGTGGTGGTTTAGTAGCTTTGGGTATGCCTCCTATTTATCAGTGCAGAAAATGCGGATATTCTTCATATTTTTTTCCAGAAGTTGCAATTAGCAAATTAAAAAAGAAAAAAGCAGAAAATAAGAAAGAATAGGAAGTAAGTATTAAAGTTTTAATAAAAAAATTAAAAAAAGATGATTAGTTTATTCTTACAACAAGAGAAATATTAATGAAGATATAAAATGGTAAAGAAGATAAAAAAAATAAAGCTGAAGGAAAAATTCAAAGAAAGAATAAAAAACTTGCTTGGCAATGAAACAGAAAATTTTTTTGAATATTGTAACAAAAAGCTTGATAGTTATGTAAGGGTTAATACCTTGAAAATTTCTGCACAAAAGGTTTTTGAAAGGCTAAACAAGAAATGGCAAGTTTTTAGACCTTTTCCACAAGAAGAGATATTCCTTATTAAATCAAAATTAGGACCAGGAGAACTTGGCAGAACTAGAGAACATATGCTTGGCTATTATTATATTCAGGATATTGCAAGCATGATGCCTGTTCTTGCACTAAAGCCAGAACCTGGAGAAACTGTACTGGATTTATGTGCAGCTCCTGGAAGCAAAGCAACTATGATATCAGCAAAAATGAAAAATTCTGGCTTGTTGATAGCAAATGATAATAATCGTAAGAGGAATATTGTTCTTTGTACTAATCTTGGAAGATGCGGCTGTACAAATGTAATTGTAACAAGAGAAGATGCTGTTTTTTTGTGCAAAAAACTAGAAAAGATTATGCAATTTGACAAAATTCTTCTTGACGTGCCTTGCTCTGGAGAAGGTACAATAAGACCTGATACAGATATAGCAAAAATGTGGAATATTAGGATGATAGAAAGACTATCAAGACAGCAAAAGAAAATGATAGCTTCTGCAATTCCCTGTTTGAAAGTTAATGGCACTTTAGTTTATTCTACTTGTACGCTGACACCAGAAGAAAACGAAGAAGTAATAAACTTTGCACTAAAAAATTTTGATGTTGAATTAGAGAAAGTAGAATTGCCATTAAAAACGAGGCAAGGAATAAAAGAATGGCAAGGTAAAAAATTTTTTGAAGAAGTAAAAAAATGTTGTAGAATTTATCCTCAGGACAATAACAGCGAGGGATTTTTTATTGCAAAACTGAAAAAGGTATAAAAATGAATCTTGAAGAGCATTGTAAAGCATGCATGAAAAAATTTGGTAAGGAATATAAAGAAGTGCATAGATGGCTTGATTTTTATTTTGGAAAAAGAGGTAAGGATAAAGAAGGAGAGTATGATTACACTGGTGTAAGCTTGGTGAAGCATAGGGAAAAAAGACATCATTTAGAAGGCATTTATGAATGCAGGAAAAAATTTGGTGATGAAGCTGTTGAAGCTGCTAAGTTTCATATAATGCAGGATTTTGGTTTTATCCCTTCAAGAAATGATTATTACAAAAAGGATTTTTGGGAAGAGTATTTCATAAGTTATGTGAAAGGACCATAAAATGAGAACAAAAATTTTGAGTAGAGGAGAAAGAAAAAAACTAATAAAGCTTGTGAAGGAAAAGTATGGTGTAAGGCTAAATCAGCTTTTTTTGAGAGAAAACAGCAAAATAAGAATTTTCTCTGGCTGCTCACGTGATTTGCTCCGGAAATTTCATGCTGTTAATATAGTCTCAATAGGCTTGCCTTTTGCTCACTGGACAAAGAACGCAAAATTTAAAATCATTCCTTGTGCCTCTTATTTACTAAAAAAATAAAAAGTCTCTATATTGGTAAAAATGGCGAGATTGATAGAACTAATAAAAAGGCTGATAAGGTCAGACGAAAGAGAAATAATAGCATATAAATTGGAAAACATATTGCATAAACTTGAAAATAAAAGTGGAGGAGACTATCCTGCTGAACTTTTGGATAAAGCAAAAGATTATATAGAAAAGTTAAAAAGATTGAGTTATGATGAAGATAGATTAGGTGTGTTTGAAATAAGATATAATAAAATAACAATTGGATAAGGACGAGAAAAATGGTAAAAAAAGAAGAAATTGAAAAATGGAAAAAAGCTGGCAAGATAGCTATGCAAGTAATGAAATACGCTGAAAGTATTTTGAAGCCTGACATGAAATTACTTGAGCTTGCAGAAAAAATTGAGAAAAAAATTTTTGAGATGAAAGCAAAACCATCTTTTCCTGTCACAATCTCTTGTAATGAAATTGCAGCTCATTATACGCCAAGCGATGATGATAAAAATGTTGTTAATGGTTTGGTAAAAGTTGACCTTGGAGTTAGTATAGACGGTTATATTTCAGATACTGCTTGTTCTTTTGATTTAAGTGAAGAAAAAAAGTATGTAAGATTAATAGAATCAAGTAGAGAAGCTCTGAGCAATGCAATAAAAATAATAAAGCCGGGTATCAAGTTAAGGGAGATAGGAAGCGCAATACAAAAAACTATATCAGATTACGGATTTTCTTCTATAAGAAATTTATCCGGCCATGAACTTAAGCCTTACAAACTTCATGCTGGCCTAAGCATTCCAAATTATGACAATGGAAATGAAAATATTTTGCGAGAAGGACAGGTAATAGCAGTAGAGCCATTTTCTACTAGCGGAGAGGGCCTTGTCCAGGATGGAAAGCCAGCAGGAGATTATATGCTTCTTGTAAGGAGGCAAGTAAGAGACATGTTTACAAGAAAAATTTTAGATTACATAGAAGAAGAATACAAAACCTTACCTTTCACAAGTAGATGGCTTGTAAAAAAGTTTGGCAAAAGAAGTTTAATTGCACTACACCTGCTTGAACAAGCTGGTTGTTTATACCAATACAAACAACTAATAGAAAAATCTCGCAAGGAAGTAGCTCAATCAGAACACACCTTACTTGTTACAAAAGAAGGTAATCTTGTAACAACAAAAAAGAACAATTAATAAGGCTACTTTTTTCTGTATAGTTATTTTAGAAAAATTATTTAGCCCAAATATCCTGGCTGTCTCACTACAATTGCTTTTTTCATGCTCTCTTCAGCCTCTTTATAAGCTTTTGCTAGTTCTGGACTTACACTTGACTTAACTTTTTTCAGAACTGTTTCAAAATGCTTTTTTTTCACTTTTGTTGCTTTTATGTCTTCTCTCAAGGCCAGCATTGCCGCTTCTCTGCATATTGCCTCGATATCAGCTCCTACGTAACCATCAGTTTTTTCTGCTAATTTTTCTAGACTAATCTCTTTGTCTAAAGGCATATCTTTTGTATGTATCTTGAAAATTGCAAGCCTTCCTTCTTTATTAGGTACAGTTGTTGCAATAATCCTATCAAATCTTCCAGGCCTTAACAAAGCAGGGTCAAGCAAGTCTGGACGATTAGTTGCGCCAATAACAACAATATTTTCTAGCTGCTCGAGACCATCCATTTCTGCTAGCATCTGGTTCAAAACCCTTTCAGTAACTTTTGTTCCTGCTTCTAGCCCACGTCTTGAGGCCAGAGCGTCAATCTCATCAAAGAAGATAATGCAAGGAGCTACCTGCCTTGCTCTTTCAAAAACTTTCCTGACTCCTCGTTCTGACTCGCCAACCCACATTGACAAAAGGCTTGGACCTTTTATTTGTATAAAGTTAGCTTCACTTTCAGTTGCTACTGCTCTTGCTAGTAAAGTTTTTCCTGTACCAGGAGGACCATAAAGCAAAATACCTCTCGGTGGCTTTATGCCAACTCTAGCAAAAGAATCAGGAGATTTTAGTGGCCATTCCACTGCTTCTTTTATTTCTTGTTTTACTTTTTCTAAGCCTCCAACATCATGCCATTTGACATTAGGGGTTTCTACGAGAACTTCTCTCATTGCGCTAGGCCTTACGCCCCTCAAGGCTTGTTTGAAATCATCATCTGTTACTCTTAATTTTGAAAGAAGTTCTTTTGGAATTTCTTCCTCTTCTTTCAGATTCAAAGAAGGAAGTATTTTTCTTAGCACAGACATAGCAGCTTCCTTACATAGAGCTGACAAGTCAGCACCAACAAAACCATGTGTTATTGCTGCTATTCTTTCTAAACTAACATCTTTTGTTAAAGGCATGTTTCTTGTGTGAATTTTCAATATAGATAGTCTACCTTTTTTATCAGGAACACTTATACTTATTTCTCTATCAAACCTTCCTGGCCTTCTCAAAGCTGGGTCTAAAGCATTAGGTCTGTTTGTTGCTCCTATAACAACAACTTTTCCTCTATCTTTCAGACCATCCATCACTGTCAATAACTGACTAACAACTCTTCTCTCTACTTCTCCATAAGATTCTTCTCTTTTTGGTGCAATCGCATCAATCTCATCAATAAAAATTATGCTTGGAGCAGATTTTTCAGCTTCATCAAACAAGTCCCTGATTCTTTTTTCACTTTCTCCATAGAACTTACTCATGCATTCTGGTCCATTAAGTAGAATAAAATTAGCCTCGCTTTCATTAGCAACAGCTTTTGCAAGCAGGGTTTTTCCACAGCCAGGTGGGCCATGTAAAAGAACACCTTTTGGTGGCTCTATGCCAAGTCTTGTAAAAATTTCAGGATGTTTCAAAGGCAGCTCAACCATCTCCCTAATTTTTCTTATTTCTTCACTCAAACCACCTATATCTTCATAAGTAACTTCTATAATTTTTTCTTCTGTTACTTCTATTGCCTTTGGATTAAGAATAATTTCTGTGCTTTCTGTTATAATGCATGGCTGGGTTGGCTGAGTGCTTGCTATAATAAATCTTGTTGTGCCGAAACCAGGAAAGCCTCCACCAAAAGCTTCTCCAAAAATATCAAAAAGGTCTTCAAAAGAACTTGCCATTAAATCATGTCTTTTCTCTGTTCCTCCTAAAACTACTACATCCCCTTTTGTTACTGCTCTTCCTAACAAGCCTGTTTTGAAAATGTCTGGATTAGCATGAACAGCTATACCTTTTTGTGCAGGACAGATAACAATTTTTTTTGCCTCTTTTACATCTGCCTTGGCCAAAGAAACCATTTCTCCTATACCGGTCTTTGCGTTTTTTCTTATTATGCCATCAATTCTTATTATCTGCTCTCCTATATCTGAAGGATATGCTCTGTCTACTATTACAGCTGTCTCTCTATCGCCCTTGACTATGATAACATCTCCAGGCCTAACATTAAGCTGCCTCATTGCTGATGAGTTAATTCTTGCTATCCCTTTGTATGCATCTTCTTGCAAGGCCTCCATAACTTTCAGCTTTGTTATTTTTGTTGTCATTTTATATCTCTTATTTTTTTTATAGTTTTTTTACTTTGTTATTCTGTCTTGTTTGAGTTTAGTTTATTATTCCTTAATTTTCTTTGTTTTAAAATTTTCTCAAGTTCATTAATCTTTTTCTTGTCAGTTACTGGAAGAAGGCTTTCATGACTATCTTCTTCATAGCAAAAGTCCTTGCCATTTGTATATATTATACCAA
>CAZSMI010000022.1:0-8816 GCA_964607815.1 Candidatus Woesearchaeota archaeon
ACTATAGTTTTAATTTTTGTTCTTGTTTCGATTTTTGGTTTTATTTCTACTTTCATTTCTTCTTCTATTTCAGGTTTTCCTGCATATACTATTCCATTGCTTCCATCTACAGTAACAAACTGGTCTTCTTCTAGGATCTGTGTGGCATTTTTTGTTCCTACCACACATGCAATTCCCATCTCTCTGCTTACAATTGCAGCATGTGCTGTTGCTCCACCTTCATCTGTAATGATAGCAGAACATTTTTGCATTATCACAACCATATCCGGAGAAGTCATTTTTGTTACTAGCACATCACCTGTTTTTATCTTCGGCAGTTCTTCAAGATTATGAATAATTTTCACAACACCAGAGGCAACTCCTGGAGATGCTCCTAGACCTTTTACTAGCTCAGCAGCTTCTATTTTTCTTGCAAGGACTTTCTTTTCTAAAGTTGTGACAGGCCTTGTCTGCAAAACATAAAAATTTCCCATCTCAAATGCAAACTCAATGTCTTGTGCAAGATTATAATGCTCCTCTATTTTTATTGCGTAGTTGGCAACTTTTTTGATTTCAATATTTTCTAAAACTTGCTCTTTAATTTTTTCTAGTGGTAATGCTAGCTGAACATTTTTTCCTGCTGATGTTTTAGTAAAAAATATTTTCTTTGTACCGATTTTCTTGCTTAGTATTTTTATTTCTGGCTTGCTCACAACATAATGGTCAGGCTCTATCCTTCCACTTACAACTCCTTCTCCAAGACCAAAAACAGCTTCTATTACAATTTGTTGAGAATTATCAATAGGATTTACTGTAAATGCTGTGCCAGATTTGTCAGAGTTAATCATTTTTTGTACAATAACAGCTACCAAAGAATCTTCATGAGCAAAACCTTTTTTTTCACGATAATAAATTGCCCTGGCAGTAAACAAAGAAGCCCAACATTCTTTTACTGCCTCTATAAGCTGTTTTTTTCCTTTTATATTAAGAAAAGTTTCCAGCTGTCCTGCAAAACTTGCGCTAGCGAGATCCTCAGTAGTTGCTGAAGACCTGATAGCAACAAAAACTGGTTCTCTGGCAGCTTTTATTATTGATAAAGCAGTCTTGCCTGCTTTTTCTACTAATTCTGCATCAACATTCAAATTTCCATATGCTTCTATAATTTCATCTTGCATCTCTTTTGGCATTTCTTCTTGCACTATTAACTTTTGTATCTGCCTTGCCTTTTCTTCTAGCTGTGCAGTATTTTCAATATCAATAGAAGAAAGAATTTCCTTTATTTTTTCTTTTATTGTCTGAATAAATTCTTCATAAGCCTGGGCAGTTATAACAAATGCTGGAGGAACAGGAAGTTTTAAGTTATACATTTCTGCTAAATTTGCTCCCTTGCCACCTGCTATGTTAACCTCGTCTTTACTAAGCTCAGAAAGCCATTTAATATGATCAAAACTTTTTTTCTTCTTGCTTTTTTCTTCCCTCTTGCTTTTTCTTCTTGCTAACTCACTTAACAAGTCTTCTACTGATTCTGGCATTTTCCTCTTTTTTCTAATATGAAAAAGAACATAGATATATAAACTTTTTGCAGAAAGTTTGTTAGAAAAAAATATAAAGCTGGTTTTATTAAGGAGAACATGAAACTCTATTTAGTAAGACATGCACAGAGAGGCTGGAAAGAAAAATTTGACACTATGACTAAAATAGGAATAAAACAAGCAAAGAGGTAGAGAAAGAAAACTTATCAAGAACGTCCCCAGTACAAGCATCTCTTATTTTGAGATAGATAAAAATTTTAAAATAAAAAAATTTAATATTGGAGATATTAATCACTTAGTTAAACCATTAAAAAAAGAGGCTGAGATAAAAAATATTAAGAGAGGACAGAAAATATTACCATTACAAAAATCACAAAAAGCAAAGATTTAAATAGTTTGTAATGGTATAAATTCTATGAGAATCATAAAAAGAAAAAGCTATTACTATTTGCAGCACTCGTTCAGGAAAGAAGGGAAAGTTGTGACAAGGGAAAAGTATCTTGGCAAGATTATTCCAAAAAATATTGAAGAAATAAGGTATGCCTTTCTTGAAGAATGTAAAAAAGCTGACCTCTATAAAATTCTTGAAAAAATAAAGAAAGTGTTTTCAAAAGAATGGAAAAGCTATCCTAGGTCTATAAAAGAAAAGGTAAAAGAAGATATTGCAATAGCTTTTACTTATAATACCAATGCTATAGAGGGTTCTGCTATTACACTTGAAGAGACAGCAGAACTTATCAAGCATAAAATGGCCCCTAACAAGCCAGTTTCTGATATAGAAGAAACTCAAGCACATATGAAAGTTTTTCTTGATATGCTCGAGAAGAAAGAGCCACTTTCAATACCACTTATTCTTAGATGGCACAAAGAAGTATTCAGCAGAACAAAAGGGGATATTGCAGGCAGATTCAGAACATATCTAGTGAGAGTTTGTCGCTATATTCCGCCAGATTGGCAAGATGTTAAAAAGCTGATGAACGAACTGATCAAATTCTATCGCTCAAGCAAGAACAAGATACATCCTATCGAGTTAGCAGCAAGAATACATCATCGATTTGAAAGTATTCATCCTTTTGGAGATGGTAATGGGAGGATTGGCAGACTGATTATGAATCATATCTTATGGTGGCAGGGCTATCCAATGTTGATAGTAGAATACAAAAAAAGAAGCTTTTATTATAGAGCTTTACAAAAAGGCGAGGAGGCTTTTTTCCGCTACTTTATAAGAAGATATCTGGCTGCCCACAAGGGCTTGTTAAAAAGGAGCTGAGATGAAAATGGTAGATTTACATATTCCTTCACGATATTCAGATGACGAAGTGCCAGTAGGGAAGAGAGGCTGAAATAAAGACACCAAAACAAAGATAACCGAAAAGTTTAAATAGGAAAAAATGGTTATCTTTTATAACCATGGCTGAAAAAGAAATACTAGAAGAAAACATTAAGGAATACCTAAAAGAGGCTAAAAAAGCGAAAAAAAATCTAGCCTATAATTCTACAGTAACTTTACTCTTCAAGGCTCTTGCTGTTTTGGTCGACTTATTCATTTTGAAAAAAGAAGGTTTTATACCAAGCAATCACAGTGAAAGATTTAGGTTGCTTGAATCAAAGCACCAATTACTTTACAAAATTCTTGATAAAGATTTTCCAGTCTATCAACGCAGTTACAGGCTAAAGCTTACAAAAAAACATGTTGAGGTTTTTGAAAATGATTTTAAAACAGTTGCTAAGTTCACAGGCATCAAGCTTGACTAAAAGGTTCAAGAAGAGACATAATGAAATTTGGGATATTGTTGCTTATGGCTCTGCTGTTAGAGGAAAAATTAGTGCGAGAGATGTCGACATTGCCATTATCCTTACACATAAAATAAACTTAGGTCAAAAACTTGAACTTGCACAAGAGTTAAAGCATTCTCTAAAAAAGCTTTTGCTATTTGAAGCAGATGTTAAGGCTATTGATTTACAAGATCTACTTGATCCTTTATTCGCTGCAAGAAAAGCGATCCTTGCAGAGGGCTCTTCACTAATAAAGAAAAAAAGGCTAGCTGAGCTATTTGGGTTTAGCCCATTTTATATTTTCACCTACTCTTTGAAAGGGCTAAGCCATAGTAGAAAAATAATGTTTAGATATGCTTTAAGAGGAAGAAGAGGTCAAAAAGGTCTTTTGGAAATTAATAAATGTGAACAGCTAGGCAGAGGAGTTATCAAAGTTCCTCTCGAACATAGTGAGGAGCTAAAAAGTTTTTTTGAGAAGCAGAAGATTAGATACAATGCCCACGCGTGTTTGTTTTATTAGATAACCAAAAAGACTAAAAAGGAAAGATTGGTTGTGTTATATAACAATGGAAAAAGTAAGGCTGATATCACTAAAAGCATCTGGAAGGCTCTTCAAGGTTATTGGTGCTGAGAGGACTAGTAAAAAAGCAAAAGTTGCCTTGAAAGAATTTTTAGAAAAAAAAGGGAAAGAAATAGCAGAACTTGCAGCCAGAAATGCAATGCATTTTGGGAGAAAAGAGGTCAAGGACATAGATGTTGAAGAAGCAATAAAAGAATTAGGGGAAAAGAGCTGAGATGAAAAAAAGAAAGGTTTATAAACTAAAGTTAATATAACTTAACTATGGTTTACGTATCTAAACTAAAGTTAACAAATCTTCAGCAAGGTATTCTAAGACTTTTGTTCATAAAAGCTGGAACTTCATTAAATCAGAGGACAATTTCAAAAATTCTCGGAGTTTCACAGCCAGCAGTTAGGAAAGCGCTTCCAAAACTTGAAAAAGAAGAGCTGATAAACATAAGCCAAGATAAAGAATCGAAAAGATGGTCTATAGGGCTGAACAGGACTCAAAAGGTGATTCATTTAAAAAGAGTAGACAATTTAAATATGATTTATGAGTCTGGGTTGGTAGATTTTCTTGAAAAAAAGTTTGCGGGAGCAGTTATAACACTTTTTGGCAGTTATTCTAGGGGCGAAGATATTTTTAATTCAGATATAGATCTTGCGGTAATAGGAAGAAAAGAAAAGCAGATAGATTTGACAAAATATGAAAAAGGTTTCGAAAAGAAGATAAGAATAAACTTTTTTCCTTCTTTCAGGAAAATTCATAGACATTTAAAAGAGAATATATTAAATGGGATTATTCTTACTGGAGGCATTGAATTATGAAACCAAAAATACTGAAAGATTTTGGAGCATTCATAAAACAAGGAATTGTTAAGATACAAAGCCCCGATAAATCAAGAGCAAAATTTCTTATTTTGGAGTCTGAAAAAGATTATTTCTCATTATTGGAATTGCTGGATAAGATAGGAATTAAGGACAATAATGCAAATAGCATCGTAAAATCATGTTATGATATAATTATGGAAATAGTAAGAGCAAAGATGCTTTTAGATGGGTATAATGCTTCTGGGTTGGGTGCACATGAAGCAGAAGTTTCTTACTTGAGAACTCTAAACTTTAATGAAAATGAAGTTCGATTTGCAGACAAGATGAGATTTTTTAGAAATGGCATGTTATATTATGGCACAATACTTGATAAGGAATATGCAGAAAAAGTTGTAGAATTTACAAAAAAGATGTTATCCAAATTGCATTTTTTATTAAAAAAGGGGCTGAGATGAAAAAAAGGAACCAAAGCAATAAAAACATACAAGGCAGTTTTTGATTACAAGAAGATTGAAGAAGGGTATTGCGCATATATTTTGATTAATCTTGTGCAGGAAAAATATACAGAGCCAGAGGAAGTAGCAAGAAAAATTGCTGAAGACCCAAGAGTCGAGAGCGTTGATATTTGTACAGGTGACCATGAACTTTTAGTCAAGTTAAGAACAAAAGATATTGATGAATACTATGCTTTTATAAAAGAAGCTATTAAAAAATACGGATTTGCTAAAATACTATCAATGATTTCTCTTGAGCAGCTAAAAACAGAATTTGTTGAGCTATAAATAGAAAAATGATTATTTCTTTATCTCTTCTACTTGTATTTTGCTCTTGCAAGGCAGCTTTGCTTTTGTTTTTTTCAAAATTTTTATTACTTTTGATATATCATTTCTTCCGCTAACAGCCACCTTGAAAATTTCTTTTCCTTCTTTGACTCTTGCTCCTATACCTATCGGTGTGCCAAAAGATTCTTTCATGCCACTTTGCATTCTATCTGCTCCTGCACCAGCTATCAATTTATTTTCTCTTATGACATGGTGCGGATACAAAGCAATACAAAAATAATAGTTTCCTTTGAATTCTGATTCAAGTTCTTTATGTATCAGATTCCTTGCCGATTCTATTGCATTATCTCTTATTAGTACAGGTTCAGAGGAAAGAAGATTCACAGTATAATTAAATTTTTTTTGTAAAAATCTTTTTACATCACCCATTACAAATTTTACTATTATAGTAGAAGGTATTGCCTTAACATATGCCTTGCTTTTCACATTACTTTTCCTTGTATAAGGCTTTTTTTTGTGTTTTGAATATGTGGCTGCTTTTCTTAGTGCCATTTTTATCTTTTTTAAAATTATTCTACTTTATTTTTTATTCTTTTATTTCAACTTTTGTATTTATTGCTTGTCCTGGTAGGCCTCTTTCAAATCTTGCCCTGACGAGACCTTTTCTGCCATGTAGTGCAATTATTTTTCCTTTGATTTCTTTTTTAGCACTTCTCCATATAACTAGTTTTCCTATAATTTCTGTTGATTGTTCTTTTTTCCCTGGCTCAATTATAAATTGCCTTGGCTTATAAGTGTGCCTTCCTCTTCTAAAACTTATGATTATTCCTTCCATTTTTAATTTTCTTGTTTTTTAAATTTTTAAGAATTTTTGTAATTTTATGCTAATTTATAGCTCAAGCTCAAACTCACCAAAAATTTTTTTCAATGAAGTAATCATTTTGCTGTTAAGCTTTGGTTTTTGTAGCCTTTTTTCTACAGAAATTTTTTCAAATTCTTCTTTACTTATCTCTCTTGTTTTGCCCTCTTTGTCTATTTCTTTTATCTTTTCAGCTAGAATAAATATGCTGTTGTTCAACATGAGCAAATCTGCTTGTTTTTTTCCTCCTTCATAAATTATTTTTGCTTTCTTTTTTTCTATTGATGCTATATCTTTTCTCTGCGCATACTCAATCAAAGTATTGATAAGTTCAGAGGCATCTTTTCTTGTTTCCTCTACTTCATGTTTAGTAAGCTTCTTCTTTTTGTAGTCTTTTTTTGCCTTGATTATTTTTTTCAAGATATTTAAGGCACGAGGCCTTATTTTACCTTTTTTTACTAGCTCATTTTCAAAACAACCCAAGATTTGCTTTTCTGATTTTTTTCCGAAAATATTCTGCAAAAGCTTGAAAACATCATCATATATCTGCAAAATTGTTTTTTCTCTTGTTTTTTTCTCTATTTGCTCCATTAACTGCTTTAATCTTTTTATATAACTGGCAGAATCTTCAAGTAACTTATCAATTTCTTTTCCAGTTATTTTTTTTATTTTTTCATGTTCATACCCCTTGTAAATATTAAAAATCCTTTCCAGAATATCAATATATTTTTTCTCGAGCAGTTTTTCTTTTTCTACAAAAACCTTTCTCATTAATTCTATAGTTTCTTTTGGTGTTGGAGGAGCAATACCATGTAACATCAAAATTGCCTGACTTGGAGTTAAAACACCCCAATAGAGGTCTTCTGTTGCTATTTCTCCCAATTTTTTATTTACACTACTAGATATTTTTTCTCCTAAAGACATGAACATATCAATTGCTTCCGGACTCGGCTTTATTTTTCCCATTTTTAGAAGTAGTTTCCATGGCATGAAAGCCCCCCTATCATACAAAGGAACACCATCTCTTATGAAGGTAAAAATAACAGGATGAGCGTCTTTTACAGCTTCCCAAAATTCTGTCAAAATATATATCTGCGGAGAAAGCTTGTTTTTTACTCCTGCAATTTCGCTTGCCTCTACAACATAGCTATAGATTATAGCTCTTAGTTTTTCTTTCAGTTCTATTCTCGACATTCTCTTGACATCTGTATCATCAACAACAACATAAACATCAACATCAGAAGTTTTTTTTGCTTCTCCCCTTACAAGAGAACCAGCAATAACATAACTAACAACATATTTTTCAAACTTCTTCAAAACGAGAGTTTTGTGTATACTTGCTACTCTCAATGCTCCCAAAACACCCTTGTCATATAAAGGATAGGACATCGCTATCGCTTCTATATACTCATACTTGCTATCAAAACATATCTCCCATAGTTCCTCGATAGTTTTTACATGAACCCATATTTTTGGTTTTGTTTTTTCGACAAGTTTTATTGCTTCTATCTTTACTTTTCCAAGTTCTTTACTTTTCTCATCAGGCAACAAGACAAGAACATGTATCAATTTTTCTTTCTTTTCTTCCTCAGGAATTTCTTCTTCTTCCTCAACAATTTTGCTTGCTTGTGGTGGAACTAACCCAAGAGCAGATATAAAAGAAAATTTTTTCAATAATTGTTTTTTGAAAGTCTCGAGTTTCACTTTTGTCTTTTCAAGTTCTTTCTTGACTTCTTCTGGAACTTCTTTTACAGAAGGTTTTTCTTCTGAAATTTTTTCTATGCTTTCTTTTTCTCTTGCTTCTTCTTTTTCAGCCATGCCCAATCAGAAGAAAAAAGTGTATTTAAAGGTTTTGATATTTTCAGAATTCAAATTTAAACGGTATGCCAAGTCCCTTATCTTTTTTATAAAAACTTGTTGAATACTTCCTTTTTATTTCCTCATTATATCTACTAAAAGCCTCATCAAAAAAAGCGTATGATGAGAAGATAAGAGGCATTATTTTTGTTTTATCAAGCTCTTCCCATTCTCTTATTATCTTTTCTTGTTCTGCTTGTTGTTTCCTCTTTTGCTCTTGCTTCATTTCTTTTAGAGAAAAAAGAGGTTTTCTTTCTGTTTTGTTTTCTATTTTAGATTCTAAATTCTTATTTTGATAAAAGCTGATATTTTCTTCTTGGCCGAGCGCTTTTGCCGGAAAGATTATCCCACAAGCGACTATAAAAGAATAAATCAAAAATCTTTTCCTGTATCTACACAAATTCTTCATGCAAGACGAAGACAAAGAGAATATTTAAATATTGCTCCATTTTGCTTTAATAATGGGCCTGTGGTCTAGTGGTTAATTTTTTGAGAAAAAACAAAAAGTCCACAGATGACATTGCCTTTACACGGCAAAGATCCTAGGTTCGACTCCTAGCAGGCCCATCGCGCCAGTAGTCTAGTGGTAGGACGCAAGCTTGCCAAGCTTGCAACTCGAGTTCGAGTCTCGACTGGCGCAT
>CAZSMI010000023.1:0-1359 GCA_964607815.1 Candidatus Woesearchaeota archaeon
TCTTCCACCAAACCTTGCTACTAGATATGCAATTGCTCTACTCAAAGCATCATTTACCCTTCTCCCATACAAAGAATGAAAAATAATATAGTGCTTTCCTTGTTCTGAGAAATGCTCTATCAACAGTCTAGATTCATGAGGAATTTTTGAATATTTATATTGTAAAGAAAAATAGTTATAAATAGCATTTACAGAGTTTTTGTCAGCATACAGATAAGAAGATAAAAAATCTTTAATCTGTTTTTCACTTTTTCTTGCTTCAAACATCTCATCAACTAGCTTTCTAAAATGTTGTATTTGCAAGGCAAGGTCAAAACTCAAAGGCAGCATCTCAGAAAACCATGATGGTATTGTAGGTGGTCTATATACAGAAGCTTTAACATAAGCATTCATACCTCTTGTATACAAAAATTCATATTTATGTCCGCCAAGAACAAAAACATCTCTTGGTTTTAATCGCTCTAAAAATCCTTCATCTATCATTCCTATTTTCTCTCCTTTTCTCTCACCCACTACTAAAACATTTATAAAAGATTCTTCTGGTATTGTTCCAATATTTGTCATGTAAATCATTCTTGCGAGCTTTCCTCTTCTTCCAAGTTCCTTACTTTGAGAATCATACCAAATTTTTGCATAAACATTTTTGCTTTCCAAGGCATATTCTCCTGCCAAATAAGAAATAACAGAAAAAAAATCTTCTCTGCTTAATTCATTATAACAATAACTTTGCTTTATCAAATTTAAAATATCATTTATATTCCACTTTTGCGAGATAGCCATACCATAAATTTGCTGAGCTAAAACATCTAAACAATTTTTTGGAATTTGAACTTTATCTATTTTTCTTTCTATTGCTTCTTTTAACATAACACTACATTCTACCAAATCATCCTGGTTTAGAACAATTACTCTGCCTTTGGCAACATCATGCAAGCGATGACCTGCTCTTCCGCATCTCTGTATGGCTCTTGCGACACTTTTTGGTGAGCCAAGCAAAATTACAAGATCAATATAGCCAATATCTATCCCCAACTCTAAACTTGTTGAGGTAACAACACATTTTAACTTTCCTTCTCTTAACCTTTTTTCTATATCAAGCCTTAGACTTTTACTCAGACTTCCATGATGTGCTCCTATATCTTCTAAATACCTAGAAGGAAAAAGTTCTTTCAAATGGTTAATAACTCTCTCTGTAGCTGATCTTGTATTTGTAAAAATCAATGTTGTTTTATGTTTCTGAATAAGCTCGTCAATCAGGCCATACAAGCTTTTTTGCATTTCACTAGCAGAGGTATCAATAAAATCTTCTAAAGGTGAAAGCACTTTCATATCAAGTTTTTTTGCAAATTGCACATCTGC
>CAZSMI010000023.1:1459-8784 GCA_964607815.1 Candidatus Woesearchaeota archaeon
CTTTTTTCTCATAACCAACAAGAAATTTTGCTATTTCAAAAAGTGGCGCAATTGTCGCACTCAAGCCAATTCTTACAGGAGTAATAACAGAAATATGCTGCAATCTTTCCAAGCTAAGACTGAGATGCACACCTCTTTTGTTTGCTAAAGCATGAATTTCATCAACAACAAGAAATTCAACTGCTTTAAGGTTTTCTATAAATTTTTTTGTTGTTAAGACTATTGCCAAACTCTCTGGAGTTGTTATCAAAATATGTGGTGGCTTATGTAGCATAGCAGTTCTCTCCTCTACTGGAGTATCTCCTGTTCGAACTGCTACCCTAATTTTCTGCAATTTTATACCTTGCTTCTTAGCAGTTTTTTCTATTTCCCCGAGTGGTTGTATAAGATTTATACTGACGTCGTTATTTAATGCCTTTAGAGGACTCATGTAAACACAGTAAATTTTATTCTCCAACTCATTTTTTCTTGCTAGACCAACCAAATAGTTCAGTATAGATAAAAAACATGTTAATGTTTTAGTGCCACCAGTCGGGGCAGAAACAAGAATATTCTTTCTTTGATGAATTGGCAAAACTCCAAATAGCTGAGGTAAGCTAAACTCTTCAAAACGAGAGAAAAACCATTCTCTAACAAGAGGATCAAGAACATCAAGTAGCTCCTTCTCTGTTGACGGCTTTTCAATTTTCTTTATCATAACAGGAGGAAGAGAAAAAAGCTTATAAGTATTTCTTTATTTGATTGATCATGCACCTTACTACTATTGTCAAAAAAGACGGAAACAATCTCTCCTCTCCTTTAGAAAAGATAAGGTTTGATCCTGACACTTTTGGAAATTCATATATAAAGCTGTTTGATTATGAACCAATTTATATAAGAGATATTCTCTCGGCAATTACAGAAAAAGAAAGAACAGGCATAAACAAAATAGAAGATGCTGATGAAATAAAGCATATGAGAAAGATATGGCAGGACTATAAGAAAGGAAAACTATTATTGTCAGAAGATAGATTTGTTGAAGAAAAATATAAAATAAAAAGATGAAGTTACAAGTAAAGCAGAATAAAAGAGGTCTTTCTATCAATTTGAAAAACAGGAATTTTTATTTAGCTTATCCTGAAAAAATTTGGCAGTCTTATTCACAAAAAGCCAAAAATTTTCTTACAAATGAGCTTGCCTTCTTGCTAACAGAAGAAATTCCTCTTCTAGTAAGAGCAAAAAAAGTAGAATATAATACAAAGAGACCTTTCTTTATAAAACAATTTAAAGATTCTGTAATAAAGGAGATACCTTCTATAGCAGATGATTATAAATTATCCACAAAAAAACTGCTCCAGCAGTTCAAAAACATCAAGTTTGTTTTTTCAGATGATAATAAAAAGCCAATAAAACTAACAAAACTCAAGCTAGACAAAGAAAAAACAATCATCCCTTTTTCTTGCGGCAAGGACAGCCTGCTTAGCGCGGCTCTTGCAAAAGAATTATCCCTAAAACCAGTTCTTGTTCATATTGATGACACAACATCTCCAAAAGAAAATAAAATCAAAATAGCTTTTACAAAAAAACTTGCAAAAGAACAAAAACTCAAATATTATGTTGTAAAAAACCAAATTGAAAAACTCAATGATTTTGAGTTCTGGAATCGTGCAGAAACTTGTATTGGTTTTGCTCATATGATAACAAGTTTTCCCTTTATCTCATTGCCTTTCTCAAATTTTTTTCATGCAAAATATATTTTGCAGGGAAATGAAAAAAGCTTGGATTTTTCTTACAAGAACAATAAAAACTACATTTGCTATCCTTCTTATGACCAGACTGTAAGAGGGATGGAAAAACAAAACAAGATGCTTTCTGTTATTGGAGCGAGAGTTATCAGCTTTCTCAAGCCAATTAAGGATATTACCATAACAAGAATTTTACACAAGCGCTATAAGAATTTTGCAAAATATCAAATAAGCTGTGTTGGTTTAGATGCTTCTTCAAGAAAAAGATGGTGTTGCGCTTGCTCAACATGTGCAGACAACTTCATCTTGTTGAAAGCAAATAACATAAACACAAAAAAAATAGGCATGCAAAATATGTTAAGCAAGAAATATAAGAGATATTATGTTTTGTTTGCAGGAGCAGAAGGAAAAGAAATAGATAGATATGACAAAGGAAAAGAAGCAAGAGATGGGCAGTTGCTAGCTTTTTATTTGGCTTACAAAAACCATGCTAGAGGATATCTTATTGACTTATTCAAAAAGCGCTTTTTGAAAGAAGTTCTAACAAGAGAAGACAAGCTAAGAAAAAAATTTTTCAAAATTTACCACTCTTCTACATTAGAAAATTTGCCAGCCAAGATAAGGAAAAAGTTGCTTGGCATTTACAAAGAAGAACTTAAAGGACTCGTTTGACCGAATTCTTTAAAAGCCATGCAAATATAGATAAAATATGAGAATTTCCCAGGAAAAACAAGACAAGATAAAGGAGATGATATTGTCTATTCTTTATGATAACTCTCCCAGAACACTTTTTACAGCAGAGATAAGTAGGATGATGGCAAGAGATGAAGAGTTTACAAAAAAACTTCTAGAAGAACTGCAGAAAAAAGGACTTGTTGTTGCTATCAAAAAAAGTTCTCGAGGAGAATATAAAAAAAGGATAAAATGGCGCTTGAGCAACAAGGCATACAAGGCCTATAAGGAATTGCAAGGATAAGCGTAAAACATATTTTCTAGCATAAAAATCTTTTTAAAGCCAGCATATTAAAAATTAATATGAAAAAAAAGAGGACAAAAACAGATCTTTTTTTGAAAAAAGAGCTCGCAAATATCAAAAAACAAGTTTCTTCTCTTAACAGGAAAATTTCATCATTACTTGAATTTTCCATAGGAAATAAAGGGGTTCAGACAGACAGACAACAGACAGACACAGGCAAGAAAGTTTTTGAGCTAGTTGAAAGATTAAAGTCAGACTTGAAAGAGAAGTTCAAAAGCCTTACAAGACAAGAATTTTATATCTTCTCTTTGATATATACCATGGAAGAGCAAGAAGAAGTTAACTATAAAAAATTGGCAAAAAGAGCCAGCTTAACACAAAGCTCTATAAGAGATTATATAGCCAGACTTCTTGACAAAGAGATTCCTATAAAGAAAGAAAAAATTAACAATCAGCAAGTTATTTTGAGAATAGCACCTGAGTTAAGAAACATCTCTACCTTGAATCAGCTAGTAAAAATAAGAGAAAAAAGATCCTTATTCCCTTCCTAATCTCGTTTCACCGAATAATTGTAAAATAGTTCTAAATACTATCAAAATCCAATAAAGAAAGCTCACTTTCGCATGTTTCGCCTCTTTTTGAGGCCTTCTATAAGAGCTATTTTTCTCTTTTTAAGATCCTCTCACGATTTTTTATATTTTATATGCTTTCTCAGCGTCTAGCCAACTCTCACTTTTCAAGTTTTTAAGCATTAAACAACAGCCTAAAATAGCCTAAAAGTTCGTTTAATCTGGTAGATTTGCTAAAAACCCCTAGAACTAGCTTTTTTTGACTTTCTTAACTCTCACTTTTCAAGTTTTTAGCCCTTGTTTTTAGCCTTGTTTAGCCTCTTTTGTACCCTTTTTCACTTTTATGCCTTTTTTCTTACTTTTCTTCTTTTTCTCAGGATTTCTGGTCTTTTTTTTACTTTTATTGTTTTGAAAAGCATCTCCTTAACTTTTTCTTCCATATAATATCTTTTCTTTCCTGTTTTTTCAATTACCTCTGTTAGCAGGCCCTCACTTTTTTGTTTTATGTTATTTATTTGTCCCCTCACAGTACTTTTATCTTTTCCAAGAATTGCAGCAATATCTTCATAACTTAGCTTCATGTCTGTATTGAGCAAAACCCATACAACTGCTCTTTCCATCATTGTAAATCCCCTCATCAGTCCTATCTGAACAGCTGTTTGGACGGGCATCTGGACAGTCCCAACACCTGTTTGTTTATAAACACTTGTTGGAGTTTGTTTGGACACCTGTTTGAATGTCCTGGCTCCAAAAAAAGAAATAAAACTTTTAATTTCTGAAATATCAGATTCTACCGTCGATAATCTTGCATTTATCTCTTGCAAGCTTAACTCATGATCACCATCTCTTTTATGCAGATGTTTTATCCATTCAACACTTTTTCCAAAGTCTTTTTTTATATTCTCAAGAGTATTTTTTATTTCTTTGTGCTCTTTTTCACCGCTTTTTTTTCTTCCAAACCAAAGAAAACCCATAAAGATTATAAGCATGTATATTATTAAAACTTTTCGCTTTTGAAAAGCGCAAAGAAAATTATTTAAATGACCTTTTCGTTCATAAAAGATGGCTAAAAAACACTTAACAAAGGCAAAAAATGGAGTTCTTGCAGCGACGAAAAAATTCAAAGCAGAGCTGAAAAAAGCTATGGTAACAGCAATAACAGCAGCTTTTGGTTTTTTGATTGCTTTTATGTGGAGAGACGCAATAAGCCAGTATGTCAAAGGCACTTTAGCAAGACTAAATTTGCCAGAAACTTCTGCTTTTTACTCAGTTATTGCAGCAATAGCTGTCACAATCTTATGCGTTCTCGGCTTGTTAATCATTTCAAGATGGGCTTCAAAACCAGAGAAATAAAAAATTAAAAGTTTGGAGCAAGAAATGGAAGAATATGAATGCATAAAATGTGGAAAATATTGGTATAGCTCAACTGATGAAGATAAGATAGGAAATTGTAATAGCTGCGGAGGAAAACTTTATAGAACAAGAGATCCTAAAAACATACATAATAACGAGCTACCAAAAAGCAGTTCGTTAATTAAAAAAATTAAAGAATTATTTATTGAAATATTTTTTAAAATAACAGATTAAAACTTTCAATCAAAAGCAAAAAGATATAAAAAGATTTTACAAGAATAGCAATAGAAAAGTATATAAACTTTATTCAATTTTTATAGAAATGGAAACTCAAATACCTCTACCAATTATTATAACAAGAGAAGGTAAGTTTTTTGTAGCTTCTTGTCCTTTGCTTGATGTAGCTACGCAAGGAAAAACAGAAAAAGAAGTAAAAGAAAATATGGAAGAGCTTATTGAAGATTATCTCAAAGATCCTGACACTAAAAAGCCAAAGCTAAAAGCGATAATGTCTATTTCTTTAACAAATATACCCATAAGAATTCCAAAACATGTCAAAACTTAGACCACTACAGCAGCGTAAAGTGCTAAAGATTCTTCAAAAGAACGGGTTCAAAATAATTCGCTCAAGAAAACATATTACTTTAAAAAAATTTGAAAAAGATAAGGTGTTAACAACATGGGTGCCAAAAAGCTCCCCTATTACCGTTTTTGTCCTTGAATACATAATAAAACAAACTTTGAAGCCAAGAGAAGATTTTTGTTAAGATTAAAACTTTTAAGCAAAAGCAAAAAGATATAAAAAGAGGTGGAAAATGCAAAAAGGCAATGTTATTTTTTTGATAGTCTTCCTTTTATTAATTCTTGTCAGTATAATATCTTATCGTAATGTCGACGAGAAAAAACTAAGCTATTGTGATAAAGACGAGGATTGTGTTGTTTATACAATTGCCTCTATCTCTGGAGAAGAATATGCTTGTATAAATCCAAATGAGGAAGCAAAATTTTCAGCCTTGACAAAACAAATAATGATGTTCAAGTATAGAAAAAAATATGGCCAAGCAACAAAGCCAGATTCATGCATCTGTGAAGAAAATTTTTGCAAAATAACAGATTAAAACTTTCAATCAAAAGCAAAAAGATATAAAAAGGGAAAAGTTAGGAAAAAAATGGTGAAAAAGAAAGAAAAAAGGAATCCAAGAACACCATTAGTACTTTCAATTTTGAGCTTTATTTTTATTATACTTTTTTTAGTTTCTTTTTCTGCCGCACTCAATCCTCCATGCCCTGAAAGCGGTCTTCTTATCTTTACTCTTTTCTGTATTCCGCTTTTTATTTTTTCCTTAATTCTTAATACCATTAGCACATTAATAAGGAAGAAAGAAAAGAATCTCATAAGAAGGAAAATCGAAAGTGTATTGATAATAGCAACATGGGCTGTAATTGCATACTTTTTAATTTTGTTTTTCTATAGATGGCTTAGGTGGAAATTTATACTTTAGGCTAAGATAAGCTATAATTAAAACTTTCAAGCAAAACCCAAAACTTTTGACGTAGGCATTTTTTGTAAAAATTTGTAAAAAAAATTGATAATATAAAAACAAGTTAGGATTTTCTAATCAAGAAAATCTTTAAAAACTTTTAAAAAAAGCAGCAAAAACCAATACCAAAATATTCAAAAAATCAGAAAAGCTCTCAAAATGGCTCTGAGAGCTTTTTTCAAAATTCAAAGGAAAAAGCGAGAAAAGCAGAGAAAAGCAGAGAAAAGCAGAGAAAAAACAAGAAAGTCAATTTTTGGCGTGAAAAGTTCAGATAAGACACATTACCCGTAATCAAAAAATATTTAAAGAAAGTTCGCGTAATCTTTTTATGCAAAAAGAGGAATTTTTGAAAAGAATAGAGACAGAACTTAAAATTACAAAATCATCTGAGCATACTATTAAAACTTATATAAAATTTAATAGGTCTCTTTTGGATTTTTGTAAAAAGCAGCCAGAGGATATCCAGGAACAAGATGTTAAAAACTTTTTAGCAGAAAATCTTAGCAATAAGGCAGCATCATCAAATATGGTTGCCCTGGCAGCTGTAAGATATGCCTTTTCTACTATATTGAAAAGAGACCCAAGCGCTGACATAAAAAGACCAAAAAGAGAAAAAACTATTCCCACTGTACTAACAAAAGAAGAGATTACCAACTTAATACAAAGCGCTGGAAGCAGAAAAAGCAGGCTGATAATTTCTTTGCTATATGGTACAGGAATGAGAGTAAGCGAGTTGACAAACCTGAAGACAGTTGACCTTAGTTTTGATGAAAAAATAGGTTATATCAGAAAAGCAAAGGGAAAAAAGGACCGGCTTTTCAATATCCCAAATCATTTGCTTAACAGCCTCAGAAAAATTGCAGAGCAGGCAAAAGAAGAAAGAAAAGAACATCTTTTTCCAGGACCAAAAGGCAAGCTATCAGAAAGAAATATACAAAAGATAGTAAAAAAAGCAGCAAAAAAAGCAGGAATAAACAAGTCAGTACATTGCCATACTTTAAGGCATTCTTTTGCAACACATTTACTTGAGCAAGGAGAAAATATAAGGAAAATACAAGAGTTATTAGGTCATGAAAATCTGAGTACAACAGAGATCTATACACATATTTCAACAGAACATCTTAAAAAAGTTAAAAGCCCACTTGACAATTTATAAAATAAA
>CAZSMI010000024.1:0-8360 GCA_964607815.1 Candidatus Woesearchaeota archaeon
ATTATGATGAAGAAGGAATTGATTGTGGCGGACCATCATGTCCTGCTTGCGAGCTACCAGCTCCTCCAGTAAAAGACTGGTTTGCTGCTTTCAGAATTTTGTGGTTATGGATCGCAATAGTTGCCTTGCTTGTATATCTCTATATTGCAAGAAGAGAATTGATGGAAACAAAACCTATGGTTATTACAAGAGAAGAAATAGCAAGAACAACACAGCTAATCAAAAAGAAGGCAGAAGAAATAAAAGCAAGAGAAAAAGAGAAAACTCTTGAGCTTCTCAAGGCAAGAGAGAAAGAAAGAAGGAGGAGAGAAGAGGAGAGGATAAAAGTTGAGAGGCTTGCTGCACTGGCAAAAGCAAGAAAAGTTAGAAAGAGAAAACTTGAGATAGAAAAGGAAAAAGCATTAGAAATAGAAAGAGCAAAAGTAAGAGAAGAGGAGAGAAAAAAGAAAGAGCTGGAAAAACTTGCGCTTATAAGAGAAAAAAAAGAAGCAAAGAGAATAGAAGAAAAGAAAAAGCTTGAGAAAATAATTGCAAGAGTAAAAGAAAAAGAAGCAAGAGAAATAGAGGAAAGAGAAAGAAAAGCAAGAGCAAGAGCAAAAGCTATAGAAAAGCCTTTGCCAGAGATAATACCTGTAAAACTTCCTCCTGCTATACATGTAAAGCCAAGAGCAAGAATCAGGGCAGAAAAAGTTCCTGCTGTTTTTGTTCCAAAAAAGATTTTACCAATGCCAAAACCAGAAGTAAAAGTTGTTCCAATTCTTGTTCCAAAACCAAGAATATCAAAAGCAAGAAGGATACAAGAAATTGAAAATGAGATTATAAAGTTAAGAAAAGAAATTGCAATCCTGCTCACCAAGCGTATTACAAAACCTACTAAAATACATGAAATCAGAAATAGGGTTGCAGGATTAAGAAAAGAAATTGCAGAGCTGACAGGCAAGCTGATTGTCAAGCCAAAACTGACAGAAGCACAAAAACTTGCTCTTGAGATAGCAAGGCTAAAAAAAGAGGTTAAAAGGATAAGCAGGCTAAGGCCAGAAGAAAGAAAAGAGGTTTCTTTAGAATCTTTGAAGAAACAGATTGAACAAATTGAAGAGAATAAGCAGCTTTTGAAAAGAGCAAAAAAAGAAAAGCTAGGGAAAAAATTTAAAAAATTAAAAGTCAGGCCAGCACAGCTCGAGAAACTCGACTCTGCTATAGCTGCTGTTAAAAAAGAAATTGTAAGATTAAGAGAGCTCAAGTAAGATTGAGCAGACTCAGTTTGGCCAACAAAACTTCTTGTCAAAAATCTTTTTAAAGCCATAAATCCTAGAAGATAGCATGTACAATCCAAAAGAAACCGAGCAGGAAATTTTGAAGTTTTGGGAGGAAAAAAAGATTTTTGAAAAACTGAAAAGAAAAAACAAAAAAGGAAAACCATGGAGCTTCATAGATGGACCAATTACTGCAAACAATCCAATGGGTGTTCATCATGCTTGGGGCAGAACCTACAAAGATTTATATCAAAGGTTCAAGGCCATGCAAGGCTATCAGCAAAGATTCCAGAATGGGTTTGATTGTCAGGGCTTGCATGTAGAGGTAGAAACAGAAAAAGATTTAGGTTTTAATTCAAAAAGAGATATAGAGAATTTTGGTCTTGCAAATTTTTCTAAAAAAAATCGTGAAAGAGTTATGAAATTTGCTAAAATACAAACAGACCAGAGTATTAAACTAGGACAGTGGATGGAATGGGAAAATAGCTATTATACAATGTCTGACGAGAATATTGAAGCAATATGGTTTTTTCTGAAAAAATGTTATGCTAATGGATGGCTTTACAAAGGGACAAAAGTACTACCATGGTGTTGTAGATGTGGGACCTCTCTTTCACAACACGAGCTAAGTGATGAGGGTTATGCTGAACTAACTCATGACGGAATTTTTATAAAATGTGAAATAGCAGGAAGAAAAAATGAATTTCTTTTGGTATGGACAACTACTGCATGGACACTAACAGCAAATACTGCTCTTGCTATTAATCCTTCTTTTACTTATGCCAAAGTTAAACAAAATAATGAAATTTATTATCTCTCTGACAAACTTTTGAAAATTTTGAAAGGAAATTATACTATTATTGAAAAAATTTGGGGAGAAAAATTAGTTGGCTTAGAATACAAAAGTCCTTATGAAGAACTACCTAGCCAAAAAAATGTCAGACATAAAGTAATAGGATGGAAAGATGTTTCTGAAGAAGAGGGTACTGGAATAGTGCATATAGCTCCTGGCTGTGGAGAAGAAGACTATGAGCTGGGCAGAAAATTTAAGTTGAGAGCAATTTCTCCTCTTGATGAGTATGGAAATTATACAAAAGATTTTGGCTGGCTGACAGGAAGAAATGTCAAAGAAATTACCAAAGAGATAATTGCTGACCTCCGCAAAAAGAACATGTTATATAAAGTAGAATCTTACAAACATCGTTATCCTATTTGCTGGAGGTGCAAGGAAGAACTTGTGTTCAGATTAGTGCATGAATGGTTTATTTCTTGTAATGAGATAAGAGAAAAAATGGAAAAAGCTGCTTTGCAAGTTAGCTGGCAGCCCCCACATGTAAGCAAATTAATGCGAGACTGGCTCGAGAACATGGGAGACTGGAACATATCAAGAAAAAGATATTGGGGTTTGCCTTTGATGTTTTATGAATGTAGTTGTGGAGAGTTAACTATAATTGGAAGTGTGAAAGAGTTAAGAGAAAAAGCTATTGACAAGAAAAAAGTTGATAAATTGCCTGAATTACATAGACCATGGATTGACGAGATAAAAATAAGATGCAAATGTGGAAAAGAAGTCAAGAGGATAAAAGAAGTTGGAGACTGTTGGCTTGATGCAGGAATAGTTCCTTTTTCTACCTTGCATTATTTTGATGATAAAGCATACTGGAGAAAGTGGTTTCCTGCTGAGCTCGTCATAGAAATGAGAGCTCAAGTAAGGCTATGGTTTTATTCAATGCTATTCATGTCTGTCACTCTTGAAGGCAAGACCCCTTACAAAAATGTCCTTGCTTATGAAGAAGTTAGGGATGAAAAAAACCAGCCAATGCATAAAAGTATGGGAAATGTAATATGGTTTGATGAGGCAGTTGAAAAAATGGGGGCTGATGTTATGAGGTGGATGTATATTATACAAAATCCTGCTTTCCCTTTGCCTTTCGGCTACACAGCAGCAAAAGATGTCACAAGACATTTTATAGTAATAGATAATCTTGCAAATTATATCAAATTATATTGTAAAAAAAGCAAGGGAAAAGGAAAAGATATTGCAAGTAAATGGATTCTTAGCAAGATAGAATCACTAAAAAAGGAATTTACAGAAAATCTGGAAAAACTAAGGCCAAATGTCGCGATAAAAGCCTTGAAAGAATTTTTGCTTGTTGATCTATCAAGAAGATACGGGCAAATTATAAGAGGAGAGCTTGATAAAAAAGAAGTGCGAGGAACACTAGCTTATTGTTTTATTGAAGCCTTGAAGTTGCTTGCCCCAGTATGTCCTTTCATAACAGAAAAAATATGGCAAGAACTAAGAAAAGAGCTCAAGTTGAAAGAAGAAAGCATTCATTTATGCGACTGGCCTATTGCAGACAAGAAAAAGATAAACAAGAAGCTAGAAGAGGATTTTGCTCTTACATTAGAACTTATTGAAACAGGCTTGGCAGAAAGAGCAAAAGCAGCTCTTGGCCTGAGATGGCCACTTGCAAAAGCAATAGTCAAAACTGATAAAACTTTGAGCAAAGAGTTACAAGAAATTATAGCTAAACAGCTAAATGTTAAAAAGACTATCTTAGAAAAAGGCAAGAAAGGCAAGCTCGCAGTAAAACTTGATACAAAATTGACACCAGAACTTGAGGCAGAAGGTTTTGCAAGAGAGATTGCAAGAAAAATACAAACAGAAAGAAAAAAAGCTGGCTTGCAAAAGGAAGACAAAATTTTTCTTGCCTTGCAGGTAAGCAAGAAACTAGAAAAAAAATTGCTCAAGCAAGAAAAAAATTTGAAGAAAAGAGTAAATGCTATAAAACTTTTTATCAACAAAAAGCAAAAATATAAGAATTATACTCTAGTTGAAATAAAAAAAGAAAAAATAAGAGTAAATTTTGAAAAAAGGGGTAGCAACAAAAAAAGAAAAATTTAAATACTCCCATATCCTCTATTTTTTAATCGCTTTAGAGTTATAGCAGAAAAAGGACAAAAAATGATTGTTAAAGAAGAATTTTTGAGCAGACTAAGAAAGATTTTTGGCTTGAATTTGTATGAAGTGAGAGTGTGGGCAGCTTTGTTGTCAAGAGGAATAAGTACTGCCGGAGAACTTAGTAACATTTCTGATGTACCGAGAAGCAGAACATACGACATTCTTGAAAGTTTGGAAAAGAAAGGTTTTGTTGTGCTAAAGTTAGGAAAGCCAATAAAGTTTGTTGCGATGAAGCCAGAAGAAGTTATTGAAAGAGTTAAAAGGAATTTGGTAACAGAAGCAAAAGAAAAGAGTATAAGACTTGACCAGCTTAAAGGTGATAATGTCTTGCAAGAACTCAACACGCTTTTCACACAAGGTGTCAAGTATGTTGAGCCAAGCGACCTGAGTGGAGCATTAAGAGGAAGACCAAATTTGTACAACCATTTGGATATGATGATAAGAAATGCAGAAAAAACTATTACCATAGTAACAACAGCTGATGGCTTGAATAGAAAAATAGAAAATTTGAAACCGAGCTTAGAAAAAGCAAAGAAAAGAGGGGTAAAAGTAAGGATGGCTGCGCCAATAACAAAAGACAACATAAAAATTGCAAAGGACATGTTAAAAGCTGCTGAGATAAAGAGCTGTGATCTGAAAGCAAGATTTTGTATTATTGATAGTGGGGAGTTATTTTTTATGGTTTTGGATGATGAGAAAGTGCATCCAAGTTATGATATAGGAATATGGGTAAACACAGACTTCTTTGCAAGTGCTTTGGAAGACATGTTTGAGCTTGCATGGCAAAAACTAACACCTTTGAGTAAAGTTAAGATATAAGCTTAGGATAAGTTTGCTCAAATAAAAAGGGGTAAAAAACAAGGTAGGTATCTATTTTTTGCTTATTATTTTTTACTTACTATCTAATTTTATTTAATTTTATTATTTGCTATTTTTCCGGCTAGATAGTGTGACTTAGCATCTGCAATTTTAATATTAACAAACTTGCCGAGCAAGTTTGTTGCTTTGATGGCAATTAACTTATAGTTCTCATTTCTTGCTAAAAGCGTGTCAGCATAACCCTTCTTGTTTACAAGACATCTGTAGCTTTTACCCACAAGCCTCTTATTTTTTTCTAATGCTATACAAGCAGAGAGCTCGCTTAACTCCTTGACTCTTTTTTTGACTTTTTTCAAAGGCAATTCTTTTAGCAAGGCAGCTCTTGTCTTTTCTCTTTTCCAAAATCTGCTTATATTGATGATATCTGGCCTTATTTTTTTGATAACATCTAGAGTCTTAGCAAAATCCTTGTCAGTTTCAGTAGGATATCCTACTATTATATCTGTAGATAATGTGATATCTGGACTCTCTTTTCTGAATTTATTAACAATATTAGTAAAGTCTTCAACTTTATATTTCCTATTCATATCTTTCAAAATTTTATCAGAACAGCTTTGCAAAGGCAAATGCAAAAATTTGTACATTTTTTTGTTTTTATAGCATTCTATCAACTCATCAAGAACTGGAAGGACATTATTTGGGTTCATCATTCCTAATCGTAAGAAAAATCTATGAGGCAAGGATAAAATCTTGTCAAGAAGAAAAGGTAAGCTGGACATGGCTTTTTTATCATCTTTACCAATCCCAATTCTTTTATTAACATTATCAAAATCGAGGCCATAAGCAGCATTATCCTGAGAAGTTAGCCAAATTTCCTTGCATCCTGATTGCAAATCTGCTTCTACAGACTTTATAATTTGCTCTTGTGGATATGAAAAAAGTTTTCCTTTCGCAAGCCTTGTTATGCAAAATGAACAGCAACCAAGACAACCTTCCAAGATTTGTGTGATACCAATAATTTTGTTTTGAGAAACTTTTGGCATGCACAACTTTATCTCGTCTCTTTGAGAAATAATTTCAGATTTTTTACCTTCGATAAGTTGCTTTACAACTTTTACAATATCTTTAATATTATGACTGCCTAACAAGGAGGCTTTTGGTGCAAGTAGCTTTATTTTTTCTTGCATAACATCAGGCATACATCCAGCAACAACAAGAAATTTGAATTTCTTACTCAGCTCTTGTATTCTTCTTTCCATCCTTTTTTCTGTCGGCGATTTGACTATGCATGTATTGAGAACTGCGATGTCTGCAATAGCAGGATTTTTCACAATACCAAAACCAGCTCTTGAAAGCAAGCCTGCCATAATTTCTGTATTATTCTGATTAGCTGAGCAGCCATAACTTTCTAGATATATATTCATCAGCTATAGAATATAAAAGAACTTATAAGTTTTATTATGATAAAAATTAAGAATCGAAAAGTTTAAATACTATATGTAATTACTGTATATACAGGTGATACAAAGTGTCTCTACAGATAAAATATAGTAAACATGCAAGAGAGCAAATGGTGGCAAGAGGCATTTCGGAAATAGAAATAGAAGAAGGAATTAGAAAGGGAGCAAAGAGGTTCCAGCCACCAAACAAAATTTTATCAGAATATAGGTATTATATAGTAGTTTACAAAAAAGTAGATGACATTTATTTTGTTATAACTGTGAAACCAAGATGGTAAAAAAATGAAATGTCCAATATGTGGAAAAGGAATTTTGAAAAAAAAGAAGATAAGAGAAGAAATGTTTGGTGTCTACTTGGGAGAATTTCCAGCAGATGTATGTGCTAGATGTGGAGAATCCTTCACAGATATCAAAACAACTAAAAGAATAGAAGAAATGGCAAAAAAGAAAGGAATTTGGGGATTGGGAATAAAGACAAAAATAACTAAAACAGGGAATAGCTTAGCAATAAGAATACCAAAAAAAATAGCAGACTTTCTAAAATTAAGGAAAGGTGAAGAAACGTACATTCACCCAGACGCTAACAAACTTGTGGTTGAAACTAGATCTTGAGTGATATTTGCTAATAACTTTAGAAAAATTACATTTCTTCTAAAGCTTTAATTCCCAACAAGCTGAGAGCATTTCCAAGCACTTGTCTTGTTGCTTTTACAAGAGCAAGCCTTTCTCCTTGTTTTTCTGAGCCTATTACTTGACAGCAATGATAAAATTCTGCAAAAATTTGTGCAAGCTCATGAGCATATGTTGCTATCAGATCTGGTTTTAGCTGCTTGCAAGCACTTTCACATATAAAAGGAAAATCTCCAAGTTTTTTTATTAGTTGTTGCTCTGCTTTTTCTGTTAATAAGGAGAGATTCAGTTTCTTTCTAATTTTACCAGTTTTTTTTGCTTTCCTCAATATGCTGCTTGCCCTGGCATAAGCATATTGTAGATAAGGGCCAGTATCTCCTTCAAAAGAGATTGCCCTTTCATAGGAAAAAGCTATGTCTTTTATTGGCTCTACCCCTAATATAGAGTACTTGAGTGCTGCTATTCCAACAGCTTCTGCAACAGCTTTCTTATTTTTTAGTTTTGGATTTTTCTTTTTTATTTCTTGCTCTGCTAATCTTATCGCTTCCTTCAAAACATCCTCAAGAAAAATTACTTTTCCAGCTCTTGTTGAAATTCTTTCTTTTCCTATACTCAATAAACCGAATGCTAAATGATAACAGCTATCAGCCCATTTGTAATCCAGCAATTTGAAAATTTGGAATAATTGTTTGAAATATGTTTTTTGTTCTGACCCAACTACATAAACCATCTTGTCAAATTTTAGTCTCGCATATCTTGTTACAGCAGCTCCAAGATCTTGTGTTGAGTAAAGAGCAGTACCATCACTTCTCAAGACTACTTTATCTGGTAACTTTTTTTCTTCTAGTTTTACTATTACTGCTCCATCTTTGCTTTTGTAAGCTAAGCCTTTTCTCAACAAAAGCTCAACAATTTCTTTGCCTTTTTCAGAAAAATTACTGCTACCTATAGTCTCATCAAATTTAACATCCAATAGCTTGTATATCTTGTTGAATGACTGCAAACTGAATTTCTCTATTTTTTTCCATATCTTTACTGTTTTTTTGTCGCCTTGCTCTAACTTAAGCAGAATTTCTTTTGCTTTTTTTGCCCACTTGTTCTCCCCCTTCTCAAGATCCTCCTTGTCAGGAGTTTTCCTTAACTCTTCCCCTACTTCAAACTTTTCTTTTTTGCAATATTTTACATATAACTTGAGCAGCTCTTTTTCTGGATTTTTTTCTATTTTTTTATCAT
>CAZSMI010000025.1:0-7932 GCA_964607815.1 Candidatus Woesearchaeota archaeon
AACTCAAAACTCATTCCTGCCTTTTTCAAAGCTCTTGCAAGCTCTTTTTTCTTTTCTCTAAACCAGCTGTCTTGCAAAGCATATTCCATATTATGTTTTTTGAAAAGCCAGTCTGCATAATGATAATTCATCTTGTCAATTATTACGCTATCAACCTTTCCTTTCAATGCTTTGACAAGTTTTTCAACATCAAGAGGAAGTAAGGGTGCTATCATAACACAAGTTTTTATCCCTTTGCTGTGCAGCTTTTCCAAAGCTCCTATTCTCTCTTCTACTGCTGGAGCTTTTGCTTCAAAAATTTCCTTTATTCTTTTATCATTTGTTGTTATTGTAAAACAGACTTCTACCTCAATTTTTTTCAGTATATCAATATCACGCAAAACAAAAGGGGATTTTGTTTGTATGCAAACAGGCCATTTTGCAAGAGAAATCTCCTCGAGGCATTTTCTTGTTATCTTGTAAATCTTTTCAAGAGGCTGATAAGGGTCGCACAAACCAGCAATCCAAATTTTTCCTTTTTCCTTCTTTTTCAGTTCTTTTTTCAAAAGCTCAGGAGCATTTATTTTAATGTCAACAAAAGAGCCCCACGGCTCTCTATGTTTTGTAAATCTTTTTATGAATCTTGCATAGCAATAAGCACAGCCATGCTGACAGCCTACATATGGATTAATAGTATAGTCCATTACTCTTGATTTTGAGAGTATGGTTTTGGCTTTTATTTCTTTTATTTTCATGCTTTCATAAATGGGGCTGCTGTGATTCGAACACAGGTTTTCGCCTCCCGAAGACGAGATCCTAACCAAACTAGACTACAGCCCCATAGCCCCATAGTCCTCAAAATAAAAAGAATCAGGAGTTAAAAATTTTCTTATTCTACATAAATAGCAGGTTTTTCTAGCTTTGCTTTACTTGCTTTGCCTTGAGGATCATATTTCTTCTTGTCTGCTGTTGAAAAAATTTCTATTTCTAAGTTAAGGGATTTTTTGATCATGTCTTTTGCTTCACCATATAGAGAAAGTTCTTTGGGAACAGGATAAAGATAAATCTTTTTCGGCTTTTTTTTCTGCTTTTCCTTGACTATTTTTAAAATATGATTTATATCTTCTATTGTTGCTTGTATTTGCTGCTCTTGCTTTTCTATTTTCTCATCAATTTTGCTTTCATCTGCTTTTGGCCATTTTTCCAAGCTGATGAAAGTTTTTTTGCCAATTTTATGCCAAAGCTCTTCTGCTATATGCGGGCAGAAAGGGCTAATCAGCTTGAGCAGTATTTCAAACGCTTCCTTGCTTGCTTTTTTTCCAAGAATATCAGTATATTGCATGATTTTTATTACAGCAAGATTGAACTTGAAATTTTCTATATCTTCTGTTACTCCTTTTATTGTTTTGTTTGTAAAATGCTCTAGCTTTTTGTCTGTCTTCTCGAACTTCTTTTTTGCCAATGAAAAGATTCTTTTTATGAATCTGGACATACCATCAATTCCTTCATCAGTCCATTCAACATCCTTTTCAGGAGAAGCAACAAAGTTTAGGAACAGCCTTGCAGTATCAATTCCATATTTTTTGCTTACCTCTTCTTGTGTAACAATATTTCCCCTGCTCTTGCTCATAACAAAACCATCTTTATGTAGCATACCTTGATTGAAAAGTTTTATAAAGGGCTCATCAAAATTCAAAAATCTTAAATCTCTCAGTGCCTTAGTAAAAAATCTTGCATATATGAGATGCATACAAGCATGTTCTGCTCCTCCAATATATTGGTCAACAGGCATCCAGTAAGTAACTTTTTTCTTGTCAAAAGCTTTGTTTTTGTTTTTTGGATCACAAAATCTTAAAAAATACCAACTACTATCAAAAAAAGTGTCCATTGTATCAGTTTCTCTTTTTGCCTTGCCTTTACATTTTGGACATTTTGTATTTACAAACCCCTTGTTTGTTGTTAAGGGATTTCCTTTTCCAAATTCTACTCTTTCTGGAAGCAGGATAGGCAGCTGTTTTTCTGGCACAGGCACAATTCCGCACTTCTTACAGTAAACCATCGGAATAGGAGTTCCCCAATATCTTTGTCTGCTTATTAGCCAGTCTTTTAGCTTGTATTGTATTGTTCTTTTTCCTAGTTTTTTTTCTTCTACATAATCAGAAATTTTTTCTATCGCATCTTTACTATCCAAGCCAGAAAATTGTCCTGAATTTACTAATATTCCTTCTTCTACATAAGCCTCTTTTATTTCTTCTTCTTTTACTTCTTTTCCCTTTGGCTGTATTACGATTTTTATTGGCAAATTATATTTTTTTGCAAATTCAAAATCTCTTTGGTCATGAGCAGGAACAGCCATCACCATTCCGCTACCATATTCTACAAGAACAAAATTTCCTGCGTAAACAGGAACTTTTTCTTTTGTTAGGGGATTAGTAGCATATTTTCCTGTAAAAACTCCTTCTTTTTCTAGACTTTCAATTTCTTCTTTTGTTTTTGCTTTTCTGCATTTTTCAACATAAACTTGTACTTCTTCTTTCTTATCTTTGCTTGTCAACTCAAGAAGTTTTGGATGTTGAGCAGAAATAACCATAAATGTTACGCCAAAAATAGTATCTGGCCTTGTCGTGAAAACAGGCCATATCTCGTTGTCTATTTTGAAATTAATATCTGTTCCATAACTTTTTCCTATCCAGTTGCGTTGCATTATTTTGATTCTTTCTGGCCATTTCAGCTTTTCAAGATCTTTCAAAAGCTCTTCTGCATAAGCAGTTATTTTGATAAACCATTGTTCAAGATATCTTGTTTCTACATCTGCGTCTTCATGTCTCCAACATTTTCCGTTCTGGACTTGTTCATTAGCAAGAACAGTTTGACACTTTGGACACCAATTGACAAGTGCTTCTTTCCTATATACTAGACCTTTTTTGTAAAGCTGTAGAAAAAAATATTGGTTCCAGACATAATATTCAGGATAGGAAGTTATGACCATTCTGCTCCAGTCATAACTATTACCTAATTCTTTCAGCTGCCTTACAAAACTTTTGATTGCTTTTTCTGTAAACCGCCTTGGATGGATTTTTGCTTTGATTGCTGCATTTTCAGCAGGCAGTCCAAAAGCATCATCTCCCATTGGATATAGAACATTAAATCCTTGCATCCTCTTGAATCTTGCATAAATATCCCCAATAGAATAATTCTTGATATGACCCATATGTAGCCCAAAACCTGAGGCATAAGGAAACATTTCTAGGCAATAATACTTTTTCTTCTTCTTGCTTTCCTTGACTTCAAAAATTTTTGCCTTTTCCCACTTTTCTTGCCATTTCTTTTCTATAGACTGAAAATTTATTATCATTTTTTATTTTTTAGATTATCTTTCCATAAATAAAAGCATCTACATATTTTCCATTGTCAAGAAGCATACCTTTCTTTTTAATTCCTTCTCTTTTGAAGCCAAATTTTTCTACAAGTTTTCTGCTTGCGATATTTGGTTTTGCAATTTCACATTCAAGCCTTTTCAAGCCAATTTTCTTAGCTTTTTCTACTGCCTTTTTTAATAAAGCAGAAGCAATTCCTTTTTTCCAATATTCCAGACTTACAGACCACCCCATGCCTGCCCTGTGTCTTAATCTTCCTCTCGCAAGATCAAAATTTAAACATCCTATTACTTTATTATTTACTTCAGCAACAAAACAATATTTCTTTTTCTTTTTTATACTCTCAATCCATTCTCTTTGCCTTTTTTTATCTGGAGCTTTTGTTAAAGCAATAAATAAGAATTTCTTTCCGCAAAATGCTCTTTTTATATATCTTACTATCTGCCCTTCATCTTCTGGCTTGAATTTTCTGATATTCACTTTAATTCCCTTTTTCATGTTAATTTTAGCTAAGAGCTATTTAAATTATTTTTGTTTTATAAATTCTAAGAATTTCTGAAAATTTTCCTTTTCTATCTTTATTTCCTTTTCTTCGATATAATCAAGCATTTTTCTTGCTTCTTTCTCGCTTACTTTTGTGTTGCACTCTCTTGCAAGCTCATATATTGTATGCAAGCCAGAATGCTGACCAAGAATGATAGTTCTTTCTCTTCCTATTTTTTCTGGATCAAAGACTTCATAACCCTTAACATAATGAACATGTATTCCTGCCTCATGTTTTGTTGCATTTTCTCCCACTACTGCCTTGTACATTGGAATAGGGACTTGAAATTTTTCACTTACAATTTTTGATGTATTGTAAATCTCTTTCATGTTTATATTGCAATAAGTATCAAAAAAGTCTTTTCTTACTTGCAATGCAACAACAATCTCTTCCAAAGAAGCATTTCCTGCTCTTTCTCCTATTCCATTAACTGTACAATGTACTTCATCAGCTCCTGCTGAGATAGCTGCTAAACTATTTGCTACTGCTAATCCTAAATCATCATGGCAATGCACACTAACTTTTTTGTTGAACTTTTTGAGTTCTGCAACAAGAGAAGCAAACTGATTTGGTACAGCATATCCAACAGTATCTGCCAAACATAAAAAAGGTGTTCCTTCTTTGCTTGCAGTCTCATACAAAGTAAAGAGAAAGTCTTTTTCTGTTCTTGTTCCATCTTCTGCTGTAAATTCTACTTCTGCTCCTAAAGAAAGTGCATAATTTACATTTCTTTTTACCATCTCCTTAACTTCTTCTTTACTCTTCTGGAGTTTGTTCTCTCTGTGGTCTGGGGAAGAGGCAACAAAAACATGAAATCTTGGCTTGTAAGCATTTTTTATTGCCTCCCAAGATTTTTTTATATCCTCTTTTTTTGCTCTCACAAGTACAGCTATCGGCTTTTCTATTTTTTCTGCTATCTCTTTTACAGCATAAAATTCTTTCTCGCTTGAGACAGGAAATCCTGCTTCTATTACATCAACATTTAGCTTTCCAAGTTGTTTTGCTACTGTTAACATATCTTTCATGCGCAAAGAGGAACTTGCACTCTGGCTACCTTCTCTCAAAGTAGCATCGTAAATTTCTATTTTTCTCATTTTTTACTTTTTTATTCTTTTTTCTATTTTTCTTGTTTTTTTGATTTTATGAAAATTATTTTAGTAAAGAACATAAAAACCTAGCAGAATAAGTTGGAAGCTAGGTTTTATAACAAAATAATCAAAGGCAAAATAATGCAAGACAACAAGCTGGAAAGAATCTTGAAACTTGTTTCATATCTTTTCTTCTCTTGTCTCAATTGGTTAAGCATGTTTTGTTGCAGCTTTGCATAATTTATAAAAAATTCTTCTATGTAAGAAGAAATGTCACTCTTTCTATTTGTTGGTTCTGCTTTCAAGTAAAAAGCAGAACACGGGCCATCCTCTTCATAATAACTATCGCAGTGAAGAGTATCCAAGAAACATAACTTACCTTCAAAAAAATCTATATCAAAAGTACATGAAACAGGAAATCTTTCTTTTCCTGCTTCTTTATTATTTTCAAGCTCTGTAAACTCTGTTGTATAACTTCCATTACCTTCCCTTTTCAAGGAGGTAAGTTTGTAAAAACTTTTTGGAGTTACAACTATACATTTTTCTGTTAGTTCTTCTAGTTGTTTTTTTGTATATGCCATTTTACTCTAACAAAATCTTTTCTATTTTACTTTTTATTTTCTCGCTTTCTTTATATTCTGGATTAAACGCATTAACCTTACCATCTTCATAAATCTGGAATAGCCTATAGCCAAGATTTTCCTCTTTTATCTCCTCTTCCTTATTGTACTCTTTGAAAGAAAACATATACCCAGAACCTAGTTTATTGAAAAAGACAGCTTTGTAGAAAGTTTCATCTACTCTTATTATTTCACTTGCAATTTTTTTGAGCTTTTTTTGTATGGGCATTTTAACATAATAGCATAAAGAAGCTTTGAATTCAAAAAGAAAGCGAAGAAAAAGCCTCTTTTATAGAAGTACTACTACCAAGATAATTACCAATAAAGACAGCTGCAATACCATACTCTTTTTTCTTGGCTTTTTCATGTTTTTAATATGTATCTGAGATTTAAAAACTTTTCGTTGGGGTTTTTGAAAGCTTTTTAGAATTGGAAAAATAAATGAATAAAAGATGATTATCTTAGCATCTACAAATTATTTTTTTGTAGCAAAAATTTTCTTAGAAAATTTTAAATAGCATTTTTGTCTTGCTTAGGCAAGGGTCCGTAACTCAGTTTGGATAGAGTGCCAGCCTTCTAAGAGAAAAGTCCCTGAAAGAAAGCTGGAAGTCGCGGGTTCAAATCCCTCCGGGCCCATTTTCATGAATAGAACAGATGTCGGTATTGTATGGAAATATGCCCTCAACACGCAATTTCTTTGCGCGAAGGTCTGACAAGGAAGATGCTAAGAGAAGCAGAAAAAATATTCAGGAAAATTTAAAAACACCTTTTTCTTTTTTCTTCCAAGCAGGGGTGGCCCAGCGGCTAAGGCGGCTGCCTGCAGAGCAGCTATTCGGGGGTTCGAGTCCCTCCCCCTGCTTTTTCAAAAATTTTATTAAGTCCTATTTCTTGCTCTTGCTATGAAATGTGCTATATGCAAGAAAAAAGAAGCCTCTATTGCCTTGAGAGTCTGTGCAGACTGCATCAAGAAGAGATGGAAAAAGGCCAAGCCTTTAGCGGAAGAAGCGCATAAAAAAAGTATAGAAAGATTTGGCTTACCTTCCAGAATCCCAAAAAAAGGCATTCTTTGTGGACTATGTGCAAACAACTGCAAGATTCCTGAGGGAGAAAAAGGATACTGCGGTTTGAGGATGAACAAGGGAGGTAAAATAATTCATCTTGCAGGAACTCCAAAAAAGGGTCTTTTGAATTACTATTATGATGACTTGCCAACAACAAGCTGGGAACATGCTCATAGATGTGCTGAAGCAGCAAGAAGAGCTGGCTTGAGAAGAGTAAGGATAGGCAATATTCATTTGCTGAGATAATTTTAAAAGAGTTGTTGCTTCAACTTTCTGAACTTGGGGGCTGTAGTCTAGTCTGGTTTAGGATCTACGCTTAGGGTAAACTTTTGGAAAAAGTTTAATCAAAAGTTGATAAAAAGCGTAAGACCCTGGTTCAAATCCAGGCAGCCCCACTTAAGAGTTAAAACTCTTGACAGAAACTTTTATAAGTAAAAATAGACTTAAACTATTAACAAATTTTGAAAATTTAAAAGAGGTAAAAGATAGAATGGCAATTGATTGGAAAGGTGCTTTGCCACTAGCGATCTTTCTTGCATGTGTGGGAATGCTCGCTTACGGTGGTGTTAGAGTAACAACAGGAACCTTTATTGGAACAGTTATTACTGTAGCTGTCCTGTTATTGCTTATACCTATTTTGAGCAGTGCAGGAGTCAACAAGGCTGTTAATGCGTGGATAGTAAGAGCTGCGGCTCTTTTGCTTATTGTATTAGCAGTAGCTATAGCATTGCCAGCAGTAGCAACGATTGCTGCTTTGACATGGGACGGTATTGTGATAGGAATTGTTGAAATTCTGGCAGCAATCATGATATTGATTGGTGCTTTGGTAGCACTGACAAAAATAAAAGCTTGAGCAAGGCAAGAGCTTTTTAGCTGAAACTTGCATTTTTTTAGTTTTACTTATCTTTTATTATTTTATTTTTTCTCAAAATTCTTTCCTGAAGCTTGTAATGCCTAAAATTCAAAAGCTGAAAATATGTAATACCTAAAAATATTCCAAAAAAAGCAAAGGATAGTTAGGTATTACAAAAGAAAAGATTTAAAAATGTGTAATACCTAACAAAACTATGTATATTGTAAGGAAAAATATTCACGGAAAGGAATATTACTATTTAGCAGCTTCTTTCAGAAAAGAAGGCAGAGTAAAAACAAAAACTATTGCATATTTAGGCAAGACAAGAAAAGTGGCAGAGGAAAAAAAGAAAGAACTTGAAAAAGAAAGAAAAAAGGAAGCAGAAAAGCCAGAAAAGAGGGTTGAGGGAA
>CAZSMI010000026.1:0-4510 GCA_964607815.1 Candidatus Woesearchaeota archaeon
ATAATAGTTATGCCCCTTGATTTTCTTCTTTCTTAGATAAACCATCATCCATAGAGTTAGGCACAAAGACTATTTAAACTTTTCTATGCTTTGTCATATATAATCTAGTACAGAAAAATAAAAATATAGTTAGGCACCCCTGAAAAACGAAAGCTTTAAATATATACATTATAATAAGATAGTATCAAATAATTCATAAAATCAAAAACATAAAGAAACAAGAAAAAACTTCACATCACATCAAAAATCATACATCAAAGATTAACTTATTTAACTTATAACTTATTCAACTCATAAAGTCAGTAGCATTATCGATTATTCATTGTTTATTTTCGATAAAAGGAATAGTTGAGTAATAAGTAATATATTAATATTGAGCTAGTGTAAGATTAAGGTGTGCTGGTGTAAGAATAACTTTTTCTTGTTTTGTTACAAAAAAAATGGCAAAAATAAGTCCTGTATCAATAAAGTATTTGATAAAAGCAAAATTTTCTGCTGACGCTGTTGTAGAAAGGCCAGATGTAATAGGAGCTATTTTCGGACAGACAGAAGGATTGCTGGGAGAAGACCTCGAACTGAGAGAGTTACAGAAAGAAGGCAAAATAGGAAGAATAAATGTTGAGTTGTCAAGTAAAGAAGGAAAGACAGAAGGTGTGATAGAAATTCCCTGCTCTTTGGGAAAAGAAGAAGCAACCATAATAGGGGCTGCTCTTGAAACAATAGAAAGGATAGGACCTAGTAACGCTATAATTCAAGTACAAGAGATAGAAGATGTCAGGAGCAGTAAGAGAGAATTTATTGTTGCGAGAGCAAAAAGACTACTTGAGCAAATAAACAAAACAGGACCATTGTCAGGAGAAATAAAATCATCAGTAAGAGCATCTTCAAGAATTGCGAAATTGCAAGAATATGGAAAAGAAAGACTTCCTGCAGGCCCGGACATTGAAGGTGAAGAGCTTATAGTTGTTGAGGGCAGGGCAGATGTTCTTAACTTATTGAGAAATAGGATATACAATGTAATTGGGATGAAAGGAACATCAATGCCAAAAATGATTAAAGAACTTGGAGAGGAAAAAAAATTAACTCTGTTTGTTGATGGTGATAGGGGTGGAGAGCTAATAGCAAAAAATGTAATAGAGAATGCAAAAATAGATTTTATAGCGATTGCCCCTGCAGGAAAAGAGGTCGAGGAGCTCAGCGGTAAAGAACTTCTTACATGCCTAAGGAAAAAAACTAGTGTAGAAGAATCCAAAAGAATAACAAAAAAAGAGCCTAAAGAAATAAAAAAGCAAAAACAAGAAAAAAAAGAACCAACTGAAAAAGAAAAAGAAGTATTCAAGAACATATTGTATGACCTTGTAGGAACAAAAGGTGCTTGCCTTGTTGACCGCGATTTACATGTGATAAAAAAAGTTCCCTTGGGTGAGCTTGTATACACGTTGAACAGAAGCAAAAGTGTTTATGCCCTAGTTTTGGATGATATTGCTACAAATAGCATTATAAGGGCAGCAGAAAAAAGTGGTTGTCAGCATGTGATAGCAAAAAATTTTGCAACAACAAAAACAGATATCAATTTGGTAAGCTTGTAAAAGGAACTGCAAGGGACAAGGGGCTATAAAAGGGGAGGATTATAAAGCCTTGTGAAAGCTATAACTCTATAACCCTTATAAAAGCTATAACGATAACTTTAAATATCTGAAGCCCTTTTTTCAGATAGACGAATAGATGAGACCAAGAAGATAGTTTTATCAAGAGGACATTAGAAAGAAAATGAAAAAAATTAAAAAAAGGGGGGAAATAAAAAAAAGAAAAAGAGGTAGCCTTATAATCTTGCTAGTAATTATCATCTTTTTGCTTTTAGGAATTTACCTAAACTTTTTCTATGTGAAAAAGTGCAAAGATAGCGCATGTTTTGAAAATGCGCTTGCAAGATGCAAAAAAGCTTCTCTTGTAAGCAAACAAGAAAATGCAATATGGTTTTATATTATCAAGGGTACTAAGCATGAGGAATGTGTTGTTTATGTAAAAAATCTTGAAATGCTTGGTATAAAAGAAGCAGCTGAGTTGCAAGGAAAAGATATGTTGTGTTATTTGCCCCTTGGAGCTGTTCTGGCTCCTGAAGAACAAATAGCAGACTGTCATGGCTTGCTAAAAGAAGGTTTGCAAGACCTTATCATTAAAAAACTGCACCTTTATATTATACAAAATATAGGCAAAATAAAGGAAGTAAAGCCTTTATAGGTCTTATAAGGGAATAAATATAATAGGTATTACTGAGAGAAAAAGTTTATTAATCTATATCTCTACAGATTTTTATAAGTTTAAAAAATGCCAACAAGATTTGGTCCTGCAGGTCTGGGAGGAGTAAAAGAGGCTGTTTCTAATTTGCGGGAATATGCAAGACTTGGACTGAGAGCATGCGAGATTGCTTTTACATATGGTGTATACATCAAAGAAAAGCAGAAAAAGGAAATAAAAGCAATAAAAGAAACTGCTGAAAAAAATGATATAAGGTTAAGTATACATGCTCCTTACTGGATAAATCTGAATAGTAAGGAAAAGAAAAAAATAGAAGAAAGCAAAAAGAGGATTCTTGAATGCTGCAAAATAGGAAATTTTTTGAAAGCATATTGTGTTGTTTTTCATCCTGGTTATTATGGTGGCATGAAAGAAGAAGAAACATACAGAAACATCAAGAAAGAAATTTTGGATATGCAAAAGGAAATCAAAAAAAACAAATATAATATCAGCTTAGCACCAGAAACAACTGGCAAGATAAATGTTTTTGGAAAAGAAGAAGAAATATTAGGGCTAGTTGAAGAAACAGGATGTAGCTTTTGTATTGATTTTGCACATTTACTCGCAAGAAGCCAAGGAAAAAGGTCTTATAAGGAGATGTATAATAAGATTAAGAAATTCAAAAAACTACATTGCCATTTTTCTGGGATTGAGTGGACAGAAAAAGGAGAAAGAAGACATAAAATAACTCCAGAAAAAGAAATTAAAAAACTTTTAGCAGTTCTGCCGAAAAATAAGGACATAGTTATAATAAATGAGTCTCCTGCTCCAGTAGATGACTCTGTAAAATCTTTGAGGATATGGAACAAGATAGGCAAAACAGGTTAGCAATCAACTTATCGAATAATTACCAAAATTAATTAAAGATTTCTACAAAATAAATTTCTACATATTTCCAATTACATGTAGAAACTTTAAAAGGATAACAATCGAAAGATTTATATACCATTATCTTGTAATTATAATATAATAATTCAAAATGCAAAAAAAAGAAAAATGAAAAAAGAGTTTATTTTGTTGGCATTTATGCTTGCATTGATAATGGGTTTTGCTCTTGCGAGCGCAAGCACTCTTGATATGGATGATGTTACAGTAAGCATAAATGGAAAAGAAGTTTTCTCAAATAATAGCGTAACAAAAACAGTTTCTGTTGAGAGAGGCAGCACGATTACTGTGCAGCTAGATTTTACTGCTAACGAGAGTGTAAATGATATAAAAGCAAAAGCAGAAATCTCTTCTTATAGAGAAGACATAAGAAGCAAGACAGAAAGGTTTGATATAAAAGAAGGAAAAACATATGCAAAATATTTCTATTTGGATATACCAAATGATATGGATACTGGTGATACCTTGTTGGAAATAGAAATAACTGGTGGAGACAAAAGTTGGAGCAAGGATATAGATATTACAATCCAAAAAGGAGCTTATGTTTTAGAAATCAAGAGTGTTGAGGTTGACAGAAAAATCGAGGCAGGAAAATCTTTGTTAGTGGAAATAGTAGTGAAAAATATGGGTTCTCATGAAATAGAAGATGTTTATGTCAAAGCATCAATAGACGAACTTGACATAGAAAAAACAACATATCTTGGTGATCTTACAGAAAAAGACGCTGAAGATGGAGAAGATACAAGATACAAAACAATTGTCCTTGCAATACCAGAAGATACAAAAACTGGTTCTTATACATTAGAAGTAAGAGCTTATAATAGTGACGTAGATGTAAAAACAACAAAAACATTTTCAGTTAAGGGTGTTGAAGAAGTTGAAGGAGAAGAGGTTGTTGCACCAACAAGAACACAAACCGTAAAAAAAGGCAGAGGAATAGTTTATGGGCTAACAATACTGAATCTTGGAGAGAAAGCAAGAACTTATAGCATTTCTGTAGAAGGCACAGAAAACTGGGCCTCTGTGCAGATAAATCCTGTAACAATAAAAGTGCCTGCTGACAAAAGTCAAATAGTAGATATATATGTTGTTACAAATAAAAATGCTGTTCCTGGCACACATCTGTTCACAGTTATTGTAAAAAGAGATGGTGATATAATAAAACAAATAGGGATGACTGCTGATGTAGAAGAAGAAGTTGAAAAAAAAGAAAAAGGATTTGCAGAAGGCTTGGAAGGATTTTTTGCAAAAAACAAAGAGACAATATTCTGGGCTGTTGGGCTGGGCATAATTGTAATTCTGTTGGTCTTGGCATTATTGATGAAAG
>CAZSMI010000026.1:4610-7655 GCA_964607815.1 Candidatus Woesearchaeota archaeon
CTCAATACCTTGCTAACACCATCTTGCATGCTGCATCCATAAATAGTATTTGCTTCTGTTATCAAGGCATCATTGTGTGTTATTATTATGTATTGTGCCTTGCCTATATATCTTTTTAACAGGCCAACTAGTCTTTCACTATTTCTCTTGTCAAGAGCAGCGTCTACTTCATCTAAAATATAAAAACAATAAGGCTTATATTCTTGTATTGCAAAAATCAAGGACAAAGCAACAATAGTTTGCTCTCCTCCTGACAAGGCAGTCGCGTCAAGATACCTGCCTTTTGATAATCTTACTGTTATATCCAAGCCGGCAGCAAAAGGTTCTTGTTTGTTTTCAAGTTCGAGAAAAGCATGCTTATTGCTTAGCATAATGAAATTTCTCGAAAAGAAAGAGTTTATGCTGTTGAGTGCTGACATAAAGCTTTTTCTCTTTTTTCTGTCAATTTCTTCTATAATTTTCAGGATTTCTTGTTTTTCTTCTTGCAGTTTTTTAACTTTCAAATCAATTTTGTCATATTCCTGCTTTACATTATCATATTCTTGCAAGGCCCTCATATTCACATCGCCAATTTTTGATAAAGCCTCTTTATTTCTCTCAAGTCTTTTTTCTATTTCAGTTGAACTTGCTTTTATTATTACATCTCTATATTTTTCATACTCTACAAACTGCTTTTCCCGAGTTTCAGCTTCTGCATCTATTTTTGCTTTTGCAATTCTCAAACTGTTAATCTCATCACTTATCTTTTTGATAGACGCTTGTTTTTCAAACAATTTTGGTTCATTTTTTCTTAGTTCCTTATGCAGCACATTTCTTCTGGTAAACAAGTTCTGAAAATTTTTATACAAACTACCTTCTTTTTTTTCTTTTTCTTCTGTAATATCTTGTTGTGTTTCTAGCTGTTTTTCTAGCTGGACAATTTGCTCTAGAAGCTCGTCTTTTTCTTTTTTGCTTCTTTTTATTATCAATCCTATTCTTTGTATCTCTCTTTGCTTCAAACTTATTTCTAAAAAGACGTCTCTTTCTGCACTTATTTCTTTTATAACCTCTCTTGCAAGAAGTGACTGCATCTTTTTCTCTGTGTTCTTGAGTAAAGAAAAAGCTAAGTTTATTTTTTTTCCTGTAGCTAATAAAATTTCTGATAACAAGTCAAGTTTTTTTGCTGCCTCTTTTGTAGAGTCTTTTGTATTTACTTGCAAAAGTTTTCTGATTTCTGTCCGATATCTCTTGACATTCTCTATAAGAGTATTATCAAGTTTAACAAGTTTTTCATTTTCCTGCTTTATATTGTTAGCTAGTTCAACAAGTTCTTTTTTGAAGGAAGCGAAATCAATTTTTTCTTCCTTCACTTTCAACAATTTTTTTTCTTCTTCTAATTTAACAAGTTCTTCTTTCGTCCTTTCCAAGTTTTTTTCTAGTTGTAAAGTCCTTTCTTCAAGCGTTTTTATTTGGTTTTTGTAATTTTCTATTTTTACTGATAAGACAGCAGTATCTGCCTTTGCTTGCGTAAGTTCTGTATGCAATTCTGCCTGTTCAATACCAGAAGCTTTTTCTACTTGCTCATTTATTTCTTCAATTTTTGTATTCAGAGAAGAAATTTTTTCTTGCAAAATTTTTGATGCTTCTTCTTGTTTTTTTCTTACTTCTTCTTGTTTCTTCAAATTGTTATCTATTCTTTCTTGTTCTTTTTTTCTCTCACTTAGTTGCTTAAAAATCAGACTTGCTTCGCAAATCTTTACTGATTTTTCAAGTCTTTTATAGTGTAGAGCTTGCTGTCTTTCCTTGTCAAGATTGTGTAAATAAGCTATTCTTTCTGCTAGTATTGTATTAACTTGTCTCAATTTTTCGTCTGTTTTTTCTAGTTCCCTTAAAGATTTTTCTTTTCTTTGTTCATATACAGATATTCCTGCAACTTCTTCTATAACTGCTCTTCTTTCCTCAGGGTGCATCTTGACAAATCTTTCTATTTCTCCTTGTAAAATCAGATTAAAACCATAAGGGTCAATTCCTGCATGTGCAAGAAGCTCCAAAACTTCTTGCCTTGTTTTTGTTTTATCATTTATTCTATACCTGCTTGTCCCATCTGTTTTTACTGTTCTTTCTATTAATACTTCATTTGAAAGAGGAAATGTTTTGTCAGTATTATCAATTACAAGCTGTACTATAGCCTGGGAAGCTGGTCTATTATTTTTTCCTCCATTATAAATAAGATTTGCAGCCTTTGCTGCTCTTATACTTTTTATGCTTAATCTTCCAAGAACAAAACAGATACTATCTACCAAATTAGACTTTCCAGCGCCATTAGCTCCGACAAAAATATTCATGTTTTTTTCGAAAGGAATTTCTGTTTCTTTTGCAAAACTCTTGAAACCTTGCAACTTGAGTTTTTTTATGTATGGCATTTTTCCTTTTTGTATCCTTATTATATAGAATTATATTATCTATTTAAATTTTTAGAAATTAGAACTCAAACAAGCTTTTTTGTTCTTTTGTTGCTTTTTCCCTTTTCATTGTCTGCCAGGTCTCCCTAAAAATGCCATACTTTTTGTATTTTTTTGTATATTCTTGTAAAAATTTTCTTGTTAAAGGGTCAGAAGGGTAGCCACTTCCTATCTTTCCATATTTCTTTCTTAATTTATCCATTTCTTGCTCTCTAGCAACTTTTGCAATTATGCTTGCTGCTGAGCATGCAACATGATTAACATCTGCTTTATGCTCAACAAAAAAGTTTTTTGCATCAAGATCAACAGAAACATGCTGTAAAAGATAACTTTTCCATTTTATAATATTAACAGAAGGACAGTCAATATAAACAGATATTTTCTTGCTTTTCTTTGTTAACTTATCAAGTAATTTATTGATAATATCTGCAGCTTTTATTGCCTCAATTTTGTTAAGGTTAAGACCAACAGAGGCTCTTTCATCAATTTCTCTAGGAGAAATTACAATAACCTTGTAAGAAATAGCAATTTTCTTTATCTCTTTAGCAAGTTTTATTCTTATGCTATGTGCTATTAGCTTGGAATCTCTTACTCTTAGCTCTTT
>CAZSMI010000027.1:0-7629 GCA_964607815.1 Candidatus Woesearchaeota archaeon
AGGAGTATGGTTATATATAGCATTAGTAAACAATCCGTCAATTTCTTTTGCTTCTTCAGCACTAAAATCTGTGTCGTAAAATTGAAGAACTGGGTTTTCTGAAGTAGTTTTTCTCAAAGCTTCAATAGGTGTTTTCCCTGACACAAGATAAGCTTCTAGTCCAGGATTTTTTTGTTTGTAAGCAATTATTTGAGAATTAGAACTAATTAATCTCAAAATCTTGAATTTATCTGTATTTTTATTGCTTATAACTTCAGCCATCTTTTCATAATCATCTATCTCACAAAGAACTTTTTTGACAACATAGAGGTCTGAGTCTTTTTCCCTTTTCACTTTAAAAAACTCTTCCTCGATTGTTTCCTTAACATACTGCTTTCCAACACTTGAACTTTGTGGTGCTAAAAGTTTATTTATAACTTCTGGTTCTGATAATCCTACTTCTTTCAAAGCTTCAGCAACTGGTTTATTTTCCACTATTGCGCCAATTAAACCAGCATATAAATTTGCCATTGTGAAATTTTCCATTGTGAAATTTTCATTTGACATCTTTATCCACTCTGAATATTATAGAAGATCCACATTTATAAATTTTTATAATAAAAAATATAACCATCACTATATTTATAAACTTTCTCCAGCTCTTTTTCAGCATGAAAAAGAGATTGTTCAAGGGAAAGCTGCCTTTTATCGAGGCAACTTCTACGCTAGTAGGATGTGTAATAGGAGCAGGAATTTTTGGAATTCCTTATGTTATTGCGCAAGCTGGCTTTGCGATTGGTTTGTTGCAAATTATCTTGCTAGGAATAGTAATATTGTTTTTGCATCTTCTTATAGGCGAGGTCTGCTTGAGGACTAAAGGGATACACATGCTTACAGGTTATGCAGAAAAATATCTTGGCAAGCCTGGAAAAATCTTGTTAACTTTTAGCATGTCTTTTATTATAATAGGAGCATTGATAGCTTATACTATTGGAGTTGGAGAAGCGTTGACAGCAATTTTTTCTGGTCCTAGCATGCTCTACTCCTTACTTTTTTTTGCCTTGATGGCGGTATTGATATTTTTTGGTCTTCGCGTAATAAAAGGATCTGAAGTTTTTTTTAGTGTTATCATGCTTGTTCTTGTTATTATTTTGATGGCTTTTGCAATTTCTCATATGAGTATAAGTAATTTAACTCCTCTAAGTTTAGAAAAGCTAAAATGGTTCTTGCCTTATGGTGTTATCCTCTTTGCTTTTGCAGGAAGTACAGCAATACCAGAAATGAAAGAGGAAATAAGAAAAAATAAAAAGCAGCTAAAGAAGACAATTATAATAGGAAGCTTAATTCCTTTGATTCTTTATGCGATTTTCGCCTTTGTTGTTGTCTCTATAACTGGCATGGAGACAACAGAGGTAGCAACTATCGGCTTAGGTGAAAAAATAGGACCATACATGGTTTTGTTAGGAAACTTCTTTGCGATATTTGCAATGGCAACCTCTTTTCTTGTACTTGGCCTTGCTTTGGAATGGATGTTGCACTATGATTATCACATAAAGAGAATGGTGGCATGGCTTCTTACTTGTGCAGTGCCTTTGCTTTTGTTTTTAGGAGGAGTTCGGCGCTTTATAACTACTATAGGAGTTGCAGGAGCTGTAGCAGGAGGTATTGAGGGCATAGTTATTGTGCTGATGGCAAGAAGAGCTAAGAAGCTAGGAGAGAGAAAACCAGAATATTCTGTTAAGCTTCCATGGTTTATTATGATACTGCTCATAATGCTTTTTGTATGTGGAATAGCATATCAGTTTTTGTTGTAACTGATAAAATTGATATTAAGAATCTAAAAATCTCTTTATTATTCTTTTTACTATAAGCTTAGCCTATAACCAACAATTGTCTCAATAATAGCAGCTATTATCAGCAAGATTATAATAACAAGAAGAAAAGAAAAAAATTGCTTCTTGAAAAATTTTTTAAGACCTTTCTTGCCTTCTAGAAGCATTAACTTTGTTATGTAAAAGCCAACAAAACTTGCAAGCAAGATTGCTGGAAGCTCAAAAATGCCATGCGGCAATAACAAGAAAAGATTTGCTCCTTTTGCTCTTGCAAATGCACTTACAATTCCTATTACAAAACTGTTTGAGAAAAGAATCAGGGCAGGAAACACAACAAGAAAACCAGAAAAGATAATAAGCAAAGAAACAAAAAAGTTATTTGAAAATATTTGAAAAGAAGCAAGTAATGGTTTTTCTTGAAAATTTCTCATTATTGTTTGTATTTGAGGATTCTCTTCTAGTTGAGCGATGAAATTCTCTGAAATTTCTGGAAAGGCTGAATTGACAATTATACCAAATAAAACACCTAAAAAAAACAGGACAAGAACAGAAAAAGCCAAGATTTTGTTTTTTTTCAAGACTTCCAACATCTTCTTCATATCCTGCTTCATCTTAAAAGTTTCTTCAGCATTTCATTAACAATCTTATTATCTGCTCTTCCTCTAGTAGAAGACATAACTTTTCCGATAAGAAAATGTAATGCCTCTCTTCTTCCAGCTTTATAATCACCTACAGCTTTTTTCTGCTCTTCCATTACCTTCTTACATATGATTTCTATTTTCTTTTTGTCAGTTATCCTCTCTATTTTTTCAAGTTTTTTTAGTGGTGAAAAAGAGTTTGGTATAAAACTGTTGAGAATTTTTTTTGCTGCTGTTTCTGTGATCTTTTTCTTTTTCACAAGTTCAAGAAGTTGGGCAAAATGTTCTGCTTTGATATTTACATCACGCAAGGTTTTTTTATTATAGTTTAATATCCTCAGCAGTTCTATTGTTGTCCAGTAAGCTGCTAGTTTCTTGTCAACCTTATAAGTAAGCACTTTCTCGAAGAAATCTGCAATTTCTTTATTTTTTGTAAGTACAGAAGCAGCTTTTTTTTCTATTTTATATTCTTTGACAAATCTTTCTATTTTTAAATGTGGCAACTCAGGCAATCCTTTTCTTATTTTTTCAACAATCTCTTTTTTTATGTCAATAACAGGCAAGTCAGGATCAGGAATAAAGCGATAGTCAGCAGCAAGCTCTTTTTTCCTCATCGCTATTGTAATTTTTCTTCTCTCGTCATAAGCTCTTGTCTCTCTTTCTATTTTTTGTCCTCTTTTTGCCAGAGCAAGCTGTCTTGCAACCTCGTAGCCTATCGCCTTGACGATATTGTAAGCGCTATTCAAATTTTTTATTTCTACCCTTTCGCCAGTCGTGCTGATATTAACATCTGCCTTTATTCCTGCAGCCTTTTCAAGAGCATGAATATAAGATAAAGTAATGACAAGTTGTTGTAGCCATTTTCTCACTTGCTCAGCAGAAGAAAAATCTGGTTCTGTGACAATCTCTACTAATGGCAAACCACATCTGTTATAGTCAATGTAGCCAGTTTCAGGGTTCCAGCTCGCAGGATCTTCTTCCAAGTGAGCTTCTCTTATTCTTATGCCAAGAAATTCCCCTTTCTCACCTATTGGCACACTATATGCTCCTGAAATAGTGTCTTGGTAGCCTTTTGGCAGGTCAGGGTAGTCATAGTGTTTTCTCTGCCATACTACCCTGTTATTAATCTTGCATCCCAGCATCAAGGCAATAGCAGTTATTTTCTGTAAGGCTTCGGCGTTAGGTAGCATTGGCTTTGAGCCAGGCTGCGCTGTACAAATAGGGCATATATTCGTGTTAGGCTTAGCAGTCTTATAACTTGCAGGGCATTTGCAGAAAAGCTTTTCCTTGCAAACAAGATAGCCATGTATCTCTAAACCAATTTTTACCATTTTTTTTAATATTTTATCTAAAAATTATCTCTTCCATTCCTTGAAAGAAAGCAGAAAGAGTTTTAAAATCTTTCTTGTATCTTTTAGGAACTGTAAACTTGTGTTCTGAGTAACATGTCAAAAAAATGATAGTTTTATAGCTTTAGGGGAAACTTTTTATATCCTATTTTTGTTTATCAGGACATGAAAAAACTAATAGAAATTGGACTAGAAAAAGAAATGTTTTTGTTGAAAAATGGAAAAGTAATAGAACCAAAACTTTATGGATTCCCGTATGATGAAATGGGTTTTTTGGTTGAAATAAGGAGTTATCCGTCAGATAGCTTTTATCTAATTTTAAGTTCTGTGCGAGATGCGGAGATACTGTTCAAACTCAGGGCCAACAAGCTCGGAATGGAATTAGTAGATGTACCATTTCTTGAGGTTACTGATGAATTCATTCAATATATATCAACAAAATATAGGCATAGTGAGTTACCATGCTTAACACAAAATATTTACGGAACAAAGTTAAGCCACCATACAGGCATAATGAATCATAAAATAACATCAGGTCTTCATGTCCATTTTAGTGCAAGAGAAGGAACCAAAGTCTTGAAATTGCCAATAAAATCTATTGTCAAGGAAATGGACAAGAGATTCAAAAAAGAAATTAAAGAGAGTAACAGAATAAAAGGAGAATGGGAACCGAAAGCGCATGGGTTTGAATATCGTTCGCTCCCATGCAATACAAATATCTATAAGATACTAAAAGAGTCATTTAATATACTCAGAAAACTTAAATAAGATATTTATTTTTTACTTTTTCTGTGTTCTTCTTTGCCCGCCTTTTTTGTATACTCTTCTCTTTCTTTTCAATTTTTTCTCTTTTTTTGTTTTCCTATAAGTTGGTACAACATAGTCATCTGCCATTTTTCATTCCTTTTAAATTTTTTATTCTTTTTCCAAAATTTTTGCTGAGATGCCTTTCTCTTTACAAAGCTCTACAAATTTTTCTGCATCTTCTTTGCTTCCTATGATGCTTCCCCAATGCATCGGTATAGCAAGAAATGGCTTTATGATCTGAGCTGCCCTTGCCGCCTCAGCCGAGTCCATAGTATATGTTCCTCCCACTGGTAACAGAGCTATAAGTCTTTTCTTTTTTGCAAGTTCTGCAATTTTTTTCATCTCTGGAATTAAATCAGTATCTCCTGCATGATATACTGTTTTGCCATTTTCAATAATATAGCCTAGCCAGTTCTCTCCTTTAGAATGAAACTTTTTGTTTATATTATAAGCAGGAACTGCTTTTATTGTTATATTATCAATTCTCAGCTTTTGTCCTGGCTCTACAACTTGCATTTTTACATCAAGTTTTGTAATTTTACTTTGGCAATCTGCGGGACAGAGTACAAGAGTGTCTTTCTTGATAATTTTGTTGATGTCCTCGATACTACAATGGTCATAGTGCGAGTGTGTAATCAATAAGATATCTGCCTTTTTCTCGCCAGAAGAAATTTGATAAGGATCTATGTAAATATTTTTCATGCCAACTTTTATCAAAAAGCCTGCATGGCCCAGCCATTTTAAATCTAAAGGAACAGGTAGCATGAAAAAGAGAAAACAAAATAAGTTTATAAATTTTCTTATAAATTTTTTTCTATAAATTTCACTCTCTCATTTACAGACATAAAAGGAACTCTCACGATTTCGTAACCAAGATTTTTATAAACTTGATTTATAAATTCCTGAATTCTCTCTCGTTCTCCTTTCTCCTCGGCTCTTATCTTGTCTTTCTTGTAAAAATTTAAGGGCTCTAAGAAGAATATTTTAGTATATCTTTCTTTTTTTGCTTTTTCAAACAGCTCAAAAGGAATTTCAAGTCCTTCAGATAGATAATATGCAAGAGTATCACCAAAGCCCCTATCAAAAAAAGCAATTTTGACCTTGGAAAGATTTTCAATCTGTTTTTCTTGCCATTTAAAAATTTCTCTCTGGAGTAAATTTCTATCAATTGCCTTAGAATCTTTGCCTTTAAATTTTTTTGTTAGTACTTCTCTTGCAGCCTCCTTGATAATAAAATAGCCTTTTTTTCCTAAGACAGCAATAGTTTTTGTCTTGCCAGAACAAGGGCCACCAGTTATAACATATTTTTTCATTTTTTTCTGATGATAAGAAGATTTTGAGCTCTATTTTTTCTTTTTATTAATTTTTATTAATCTTTGTCTCTTTACTTTTTTCCAAGTTTTTCTATTGCTTTTGCTATTTGAAAAAGCTTCTGCTCAGAAAAGCTATTGCACATGACTTGCAAGCCAATAGGACAACCATCAATTTTTCCTGCAGGCAACGACAAAGCACAAATTCCTGCAAGATTTGCAGGAATTGTCAAGGCATCATAAGAATACATCTCTTGAGGAGAAATTCTGCTTCCTATTTTATGTGGCAACTTTGGCACAGTAGGAGAAATTATGCAATCAACTTTTTTAAAGGCACCATCAAACTCTCTTCCTAAAAGCTGTTTTACTTTTAATGCTCTTCTATAATATAAACCATGATACTCTGCCTTGCTTATCTCACTTCCACCCAATATCCTTCTCAAAACTTCCGGCCCGCAAACTTCCTCTATTCTATAGCCATATTTTCTGCCATCAAATTTTCTTGTTGCAGAGAAAAATTCTACATAACATAGTGGATAGTATGTTTGTACTGCTAAATCTATGTAATCTAACGAAATATTTTCAATTTTCCAGTTATATTTTTTAGCAGCTTTCTTAGTTGTTTCTAAAACAAGCTTGTAAATTCTCTTGTCCTGACATAATTTCTCGAACTCTTTACTAATACCAAGACTAATCCTAGGAATTTTATCAATTTCTTTTAAATAGTCTGGAATTTTTACATTAAAGGTGGTAGGATCTCTCTCGTCTCTTCCTGCTATTACGCTTAATAACAAGGCAGCGTCTCTTACATTTTTTGCAAAACAACCAATCTGATCAAGACTCATGCTTAGATCAATAAGACCATATCTGCTTGCTAAACCATAAGATGGCTTAACACCAACAACACCACAATGAGAAGCAGGATTTCTTATGCTGCCGCCAGTATCAGAGCCTAGAGCCATGTCGCAGAAACCAGCTGCAACTGCAGCTGCACTTCCTGAAGAAGAGCCACCAGGAATTTTATCAGGACAAGAAGGATTTTTTGTTGGGCCGAAGGCGCTTGTTTCTCCACTTGAACCACATGCAAATTCATCGCAATTAGTTATACCAATTATTATAGCATCTTCTGCTTTTATTTTCTCGATAGTTGTTGCATCATAACTGCCCTCATAATTTTCTAAAGTTTTGCTTGCGCAACTCGCAACAAGACCCTTCACATTTATATTGCTTTTAACTGCAATTGCTAATCCTGCCAGCTTGCCAGCTTTTCCTCGCTTAATTTTCTTATCTATTTCCTTAGCATCGGTAAGTGCATTTTTGTTAAGTTGCAAAAATGAATTTATTTTCCTGCCGGCTTTATCATCTTTTTTTATTGCCTTTAGAAAATTTTTTATATTTTCCTCTGCTTTTAATTCTCCTCTTTTTAACATTCTTAACTTTTCTTTTATTTCCATTCTCCTTTTTCAGCCTCTATATATTCTTGAGATTTTTTTGGAGCATTCCTGAAAAATCTCTTGCGAAATTCTGGATCGCTTTCTGTCTTGGTTTCTTCTCTTAGCTGCTTTTCTCTTTCAACAAAAAAGGCTTCTTGCTTTTTCTTCTCGACCTTTTTTAGGGCAGAAGCAAAACTATCCATAATCTGCTTTGCCTCTTTTTTTATTTTTTCCTCTTCTTGCTTACTTACTTTGTGCCATAAAAAATCTTCCATAACTAG
>CAZSMI010000028.1:0-7249 GCA_964607815.1 Candidatus Woesearchaeota archaeon
AAAAGCATCTATAAAAATCTTGCTATCAAATATGCCAAATAATTTCGTAAAAACAATAAATTTTTATATTCTTTTGTATTATGTTTAAGATGATAAAAACTGGAATAAGCTATTATGGCTCTCATTTTTCTGATCACATCGAGGATGATATGAAGAATATTGCAAAACACAACTGTTCTTACATAGTTATTGCTGCTAGCGAATTTGATTTGAGTTTTTATTTTCCATCCATAAAGAAAATAGCAGAGATAGCCAAGAAAAATGGCCTTGAAGTTTTTTTGGATTTTTGGGCCCATGGTGGAACTTTTGGTGGCGAGGCTGCAAGTTTTTTTGTTATGCATAATCCACGTACCTGCCAGATTTCTAATAGAAAAAGATGGATTCCTTCAGCTTGCCATAATAATCCAAGATTCCAGGGATTTATGTTAAGGACTATAGAAAAATGCTGCACCAAACTTGACATAGATGGTATTTTTATTGATGAGCCACATTTTTATTTCAATCCAGAAAAAGGGGTATGGGGTTGTAGATGCAGACATTGTAAATCACTTTTCAGGAAAAAATATGGAACAGACATGCCTACAGAACTTACAAAACAAGTGAAAAAATTTCGTTATGAAAGTTCAAAAGCTATAATAAAAAAATTTTGTAGTTATATTAAGGAAATAAACCCAAAGCTGTTAGTAACTGTTTGTAGCAAAAGAAGTAGAAGGCCCATGCTTACAGGAGTAAAATGGGGAGATGTATGCTCTCTTCCTTCTGTTGATATTTTTGGTTCTACTACTTACTGGGTAAGAAAAAAAAGGTATGTGAAGCCTGAAAGCAGAGTAGGAAAAATAACACAGGCCATTGTTAATTGTACAAAAAGATATGGAAAGAAAAGCGAGGTTTGGGTGCAATTATTTAGACTAGGGAAAGGGCGTGAAGACGAGATAGCAAGAGCAATTGATATAGCAGCAAGTTACAAGCCAGACAGAATAGCGACGTGGACTTTTAAAGGAGCAGAAAACAGCATACTGTCTTGCGCTGATCCTGCAAAAGCATGGAAAATTCTCGGAAAAGTCTATGAAAAACTTAGAAAGCAAAAATAAGCAAGGAAAGTTAAAATGATGAGGATATGTTATATGGGCTGGCTAGGGAAAAAAAATTTAGGAGATGATGCTTGTTTTGAGGCAACAAAAAAATTACTAAAAAAGCATTTACATTTACATTATTCTTTGCTCGCAAGATATTATAAGGAATTAGAAAAACCAGAGCGCTACAACTTTTTTATTTGTGGTGGTGGCACATTGCTAAGTGCTTGGGGAGCACCCTGGGATAAATGTATAGAAAAGATAATTCAGAGAAAAATTCCGTTTATCATTTTTGGCTCTGGTGTCCAACCCTTACATTTTTACTGGCCAGGCAAAACAAATTGCTCTCCGGAAAATAGAAAACTATTGTATAAAATAATAGGAAAAGCTGCTCTTGTTGGTGTAAGAGGGCTAGATTCTAAGAGAACCCTTTTGAGAGTTGGTTGCTCTGAAAAAAAGATCAATGTAATAGGAGACCCAGCTTTTGTTTGCAATGCTGGTGGCAAAAACCTTTTCAAAAAAATAAGAAAAAAGCTAGGAAAGAGGAAGATTATAGGAATAAATATAGGAACCTGTTACAATAATCTTCTCGGCAGAAATGAGAATTTCTTGAGAAAAGAAATGACTCTCTTTACTCGTTACTTGATCAAAAAAAAATTTGGTGTTGTTTTTTTTCCTGTTTGGCCAGAAGACCTAAAAATGCAAAATTCTGTAGTCAATAAAGTTAAATCTAAACATATATATAACATAAAAAAGGTGCAAAGTGTTGCAGCAACAATAAAACTGATAAAAAATTTGGATGTTTTGGTCGGAGAAAAACTGCATAGCACAGTTTTTGCAACTTGTGTCGGAACACCTTTCATCTCTCTTGCTTACAGGCCAAAATGTATTGAGCTAGCAAAATCCGTTGGATGTGGAAAATATGTTGTAAGAACAGATGAGAAAATTTTTCCAAAACTCAAAAAACTCCTCCGGGAAGTTTTGGAAAAAAGAGACGAGATCAAGAATACCCTGATAGAAAAGAGGGATATGTACAGAAAAAGACTGGATCTTTTTGCAGAAGATGTGGCAAAAATAATAAAAAGGTTTTCCTGAAAAGAAACGCGAGAGAAAGGATTTCTGCTCGGAAAGTCTGAAAAAGAAGTTGAAAAATTAATTTAAGATCAGAGCAAGCGCATGAAAGAGAGATAAGGCTGAAGAGGAAAAAGAGTAGATGAGGGAAGCTCAGCCCTCTTCAATGAGCGGGGTAGTAGCTGATATTATCAAATAGTTTTTTATTTTTGAGAAATTTTTCTTACTTGTTTTATTTTACAATCGAGAAACCGAAAGGTTTTTAAATAGTTATAACATTGTTATAACATGAAAGGTATAATAAAAGATGCCATCAGGGTAGGCAATAGTGCAGGAATTTTGCTGCCAAAATCTTGGCAAGGCTGTAAGGTTAAGGCGATACTAGTTGAAAAACCAATAAATATAAAGCAGGATATTTTGAAAATTCTCGAACCATATTTACAAAAAATTCTTAGTATTTACATTGTTGGCTCATATGCAAGAGGTGAGGCTAGAGAAAAATCAGACATAGATATTCTAGCAATAACTGATGGAATAAATAAATTTATTTGCTTGGGAAGATATCATATCACCCTAGTTGACTTGAAGATTATAAAAGATCAACAAAACAAAGAGTTGTTTTATTTACTTGCTCTTATAAGGGAGGCGAAGGCGTTATTAAATGACTCTTTGTTGAAAGAGCTAAAAAAAATAAAGCTGAGTGATAAAAGTTTGAAATGGCATCTTGAAATGAGTAAATCTGCATTAAAAATTATTAAATCATTTATCAAATTGGATGAGATAGAAGAGAATAAAATCCTGACTAGTCCTTGTATTATTTACTCTCTGATTTTAAGAATAAGAGAAGCATATATTGTTGATTGTTTGTTGAGGAATAGAAACTATTCAACAAAAGAGCTAATGGGAATCTTGACCAAAAAAGTTAGTAGGGCAGAACTAGAAAAAATTTATGAGAGCTATAATCTAGTAAAAGATAATAGAGAGGCAAAAGAGAAAATTAGTCTTGAGATGATAAAAAAACTTATTAGATTGTTAGAAGAAATGCTACGCAGGCAGGAAAAATGGCTAAAAGAAAAAAAAGATTGAAGAAAGAAATTAAAGGACTAGAAAAACAAAGGCAAAAACATCTCGCTAAGTTGAAAGGGGAAGAAGGAAGAAAAGATACTACTCCTGCTTATTGGAGAAAGGAAGTAGAAATTTTTTCTGAGGAAATTGAGAAAAGGAGAAAAAAGCTGGAGAAGAAAAGAAAACCCTCTCGAAAAGTTTGAAAAAGAAGTTGAAAAATTAGTTGGCTAATAAGAAAATGAAACAAGATATAAAAGGTTTTTAGGGTTTATTAGTGGAATATACAAAAATCGGTTTTAATATGGTCTTTGATTAACACTATAGAAAGCTTTTTTAACGCTTTTTCTGTTCTTCTTATAGCTAAAAAAATGAGGGTAAAATGGACAGTAGCAAAAAAAAAGAGGGTGAGGTTGAAATAGAAAAGTTATTCCAAGAAGAAATGCTCAAGCCATATTATAGAATAGATTTTCTTGATTCTTTTACTCTGCCTTATGAAAAATTAGATGTTTCTGCTGTAATTCCTACTTATAACAGATGCCCATACAATCCTTCTGGGCCAGGGTCTAGTCACAATCCCCTCCTTTGGTGTATTCAGTCTCTTCTCAAACAGAAACCAAAGATCCATGAAATAATTGTTGTTGATGACGCAAGTCAAGATTACACCAAAAAAGTTGTTGGGGCACTAAAAGAATACGCAAAAAATGTAAAGGGTATAGAAATAAAATATATAAAAAACAGTGAACGGAGAGGCTCTTCTGTAAGTAGAAATAAAGGAGTCAAAATTGCCCAAAGCAGATACATACTTTTTGCAGATGATGATTGCATAATGTCGCCTTATACCTGCTTCGGAGCAGTTTCTACCTTTGAAAAAATGCAAAAAAGGGGCTATAGGATTGGGGCAATAAATTTGCCACCATATGATAGGTCAAGTGTACCAGAAAAAGTTTTGAAAAATGGGGAAATAGGCCATCTAGACTTTGCTAAAGGAGACTACAGTGGCAATTTAGATGCTTTTCCAGTAAAAGTTCTCAAAAGAAAGAGAAAATTTTTTCCTCATGAACTACAAATCTTGAAGCCAATAAGTATTCTTAATCTTAATGGTTTTTTTCTATGTCTGAGAGAAAGATTTGTAAATGTGGGTGGCTTTCCAGATTTTGCAACATGGCCAAACAAATATGGGGAAGAAGCAGAGCTTGCTTGCAGATGGACAGAGAATGGATATGACCTGTTTTTCCAGCCTGACCCAAAATTTCATGCTGTTCATGGTCTTTTTGGTCTCAAGACAGATAAGCCATTTACTGGATATGACTGGTTAGAAAATGTTAAAGACATGATTTCCTTGAAAGAAGCAATAGAGGAATGTAACAAAGCAAGGCTAGATACGGGCAATAGGGTAAAATCAGAAGAGTATTTTTATTCCAAGATAATTTCTTTTTTCTGCATTTTTTATCCAAGAAATGTGAAAGGGGCTATAAATTGGGCAAAAAAAACATACAAGCAATTTGTACTAGAAGAAGATCCAAGTAGTGATTGGAGAAAAAAATATTATCCTCCATTCAGGAGAGAAGAAAGAGAAAAAATATGGAGTAGGGCAATAAATGATGCTCTCGCCTTGATGCTCAAAAAAGAAAAAAGAAAGGCAGAAAAATTACGCAAGATAACATCAAAAATAAAAAAGAGGGGAAGAATAGCTGCCAAGGTGATGGACATAATTGACCAACTATAAAAATTAATTATTATACATTTTTAATTTCTTTTCTAGTTTTTCCTTTTTTATTATATCTTCTATCAGCCGGATATTATAGTCAAGCATATTAACAAAGCTTCTTTTCACAATCTCTTTTCTTTTCTTGAAATAAACAAGAGGAATTGATATTTCTGCTGTCTTTACGTGTCTAATTTTTGCCTTGATGAGCATTTCCATCTCTATCCCATAACCTTTATTCTTAGGATTTATCTCTTTGTATGCTCTTGTTTTTATTGCCCTGAACCCACAAAAAGGGTCTGTCGTCTTTATATCAAAAAGCTGCTCAAGAAGACAACAAAAAGTCTTGTTTGCTATCATTCTCTTAAGGGGTATTATTTTTATTATTTTTTTTGATATTTTTTTGTATCTTGAGCCGAGAACAAAATCTGCTTTTTTTAATTTTTTCAAAAATTTTGGAATGTCCATAGGATTATGTTGCATGTCGGCGTCCAAAAAAATTAAACAACTAGAACCTTTTTTTATCGCAGCTCTTGCCCCTTCCTGCATACCTTTTCCTTTACCTTTTCTTTTCTGGTGAGTTATTGTCCTTATTCTGTATTTTTGTAAAATTCTTGCTGTGTTGTCGCGAGAACCATCATTTATGGTTATAATATCATCCACTACCTTTTTCTTCTTCAAAATTAATAGCCTAGAAAGAACTTTTCTTAGTGTTTTTTCCTCGTTATGGCAGGGCAATATCGCTGTTGTTTTCATCTCAAAAGAAAAAAAAGCATCTATAAAAATCTTGTTATCATATAAAGTAAACCTTGAAAGTATACGCTCTATATCCTCGAGTTTGTCTAATTTTAATATTTTCTATTGATGAAATATGGTTAAATGAACTTTTTTCGAATGAAAAAAGTGTTTACTTTGTAACTTTACTTACTAACTTAGCAAGATTTTTATAATCTCATTTTTTCATACAACTATGCGGGAATGTCGGAGTGGTCAAACGAGTCAGGTTTAGGACCTGATGGCTTAGTGCCTGCGAAGGTTCGAACCCTTCTTCCCGCATAAAAGAAAAATTTTTTGATTATCAAATAGACCCTATAAGTTCACAACCCTTGAGCCATCCTCCTGTCTCTTCTTCACATGCTATACCCTTTGTTTCAGTAAATTTTATTTCCTCATATATTTCTCCCCTGAAGAAACATAAAGGATTAAGATGTGCTGTCCTTGATAGTACAGTATCTGATGATACAACCATATTAATTATATTAGCATTCCAAAGTTTGAATGCCCTTCTTCCTGGCTCTGCAAAAACAACTTTTGCTTTTAGCTTTTCTTCTGATGAGGTATAGCATATTTCTTCTTCTGTTATTCCTTTTCCTTTAAAGTGCCTTGGCCCAGCTTGGTAATCAATAACTTCAAAATGCAAATGGTTTCCTTTGACATTAGCTATAATATCTCCTCTCTTTACCTTTTTCCCTTTTTCTACTCTACCACTAACATGAACGTATCTTGTTGCTAAACCCTTATCATGAACAATAAGTATATAGTCCTTTTCAACTCCTCCTTGTATTATCTCACCATCAGCAGCTGCTAAAACATCCGTTCCTGCTGAAGCGAGAATATCAATTCCAGGATGGCAAACACTTGCTCCCTTTATTCCAATATCTCCGCGATATCCAAAACACGAGCTCACTACATACTCTCCTCTAATAGGCCATGATAAAGGCTCTATCTTTGAAATAAACCCTAAAGGAAGTACTTCTCCAGGAATTTTTTCTGTAATGACCCAACCCGGTTCTGCTTCTTCTGGCTTTTTTGCCTCTGGCACTGGCTCATACTTTTCAGCAATTACCTTAAGTCCTTTCACTATCTCTTCATAAATTTCTGCTTTTCCATATTGTGCTCTTGCCTTATGGTAATTAAGGAAAGCACTTGAAAGTATCTCGTCTAGCAGCCCCATCGTTGGAGTTATTATGTCTTGCAAGTCATTTCTTATTTGTTTTGCTGTTAAACTTTCTGAGAAAGTAACTGTTTCTGTTTTGTATGTTTCTGATTCTTCTATTTCAAAGCTTATCACAACAACCCTGTTTGGTCTCAGAACCTCTGATTTTTCTGCCAGGTTTTTTGCCTCTTGTTCCTCTCCTTTTTCTTTAAATTTCTTTATCCCTTGTTGTACTTTCTTTATTTCTTCCTCTATTTGTTTTTTCTCCTCTTCAGATTTTCCTTCAAAAGAGAACTTAGTTTCTGTTCCATAGCCATTTGTAATAATATCCTCTTCTCTAAATCCTTCTGGTAACTCGTTTTTGAGGTTTTCCCATATGTACTCTTTTATAGCTTCTGC
>CAZSMI010000029.1:0-7116 GCA_964607815.1 Candidatus Woesearchaeota archaeon
GCACTTCCAAAGTTCTGTGCCTGTTGCTATAACAGTAACATTTGCTGATGTGAATCCCAGCATTACAGTTGGATCAATTGCGTATGCGCTAACATAATCAGCAAGAGAAAGATTTGTATCAAGAGCAATGAGTTGCTCTATACTCTCATTTATCTTAACATCATTTATGCTAATTTCTTTTACAGGCCCTTCTTCAGGCTTAATTTTTATATTATATTTTCCTTTTTGAACTTTTTCCTGTGCTGCTACACCTTTAATTTGTTTCTTGAGTTTTTTGTTTACAGGCTCTTCAAATTCAACTGTTACATTTAGTGCTTGGCCTGCAGCATCCTTAACAGTTGCATTAATATCATATTTTGGCACTACACCAAAACCAACAATCTCGCTTTCTTTGCCGACCTCGATCTCGAAATATTGCTCAGGAGCTTCTGGGCTCCAGTTTCTAACAATGAGCGTAACCTTCTCTCCTGCTTTGCTGGAATTTTTGCTTAGTTCATAATCAAGTGTTATGTTGTATTCTGTTTTAATATAAATTGGCAGTATTTTTTTAGAATCATGGTAGAATGCGACTGTAAGAGTTTGCGTTTCGTTGTCATAATCTATAGAGTCAATTGTCACATCATAGTCTGGCTCATTTTCTATTAACTCATACCCAACTGTTATGTTTGTAATATTGCTGCTTATCAAAAGCTGCTGTTGCTCTTCTACAATAACTGTGTCATTGAAAATTAACTTTATGCTAAGATTATAGATTCCTTCTTGCTCAAGAGAAAGATCAAATTTTGTAAGATTAAACTCAATTTCATGGATTGAGCCAAGATATTCTTGGCCAAAACCTTCTTGCTGTTCTGTGTAAGAAGTTGTTACTTTTGCTGCATCCTTGCTAACTTGCAAGTTCAGCACATTATCATCAAGATTTTTTTCTGCTGTATGAACACTGCCAGAAACAAGCTCTGCATTTTGCTGGTCAAGCTGATAAATAAAAGAAGCATCAGCAGTTACAAAACCCTCTACAAGAAATACATCTTTTTCCTCTAGTTTTTCCTCTACCTTCTTTTTTATTTCTGTTAAATTTTCATCTCCAACTAGCTCTATAACCCTTCCTGTTATTCTTGCAACAGCTGATTTCTTGCCATCAATAACATCTTTTGCGCCAAAAAACTTGCCAATTCTGCTGAAAAAATTTCCTTGCTTTACTACAGATCCTGTTATTCTTATACTTGCTCCTGTTATTCCTATACTTACCTTATCTGTTTGACTTTCGCTTTGTGATTCTGATGTTTCAACTTCTCCAGCTTCTTCGCTTGGTTCAGTTTCGGCTGTTGTTTCAACTGTTTCTTGCTCTGCTTTTTGCCCTATTTCTTCAACAATTTCCTCGATTATCTTTTGCTCTGTTATTTCTTCTTCTGCCTTCACCTCTTCTGTTACATTCTCCGCAAACTGCTCAGTTTCAGCAGTTTCAGTAATGTTTTCAGTTTTTTCAGGCAAAACTTCTGTTATGTTCTCTTCTGTAATCTCTGTAACATTCTTTGTTTCTGTTATATTTTGTATTGTGATATTTTCCTCTGCAAACTTGCTTATTCTTAATTTAAAGAAAACTTCTGGCTTGATAACAGCTTTGCCAACCCAGCCATATCCTACACCACTTCCTGTTATGTTGGTATTTTCAACATAGAAGCTTCCTCCTTGTTGTGGGATATTTATGCCTGATACTAAAATTAAATCACCAAGAGAAATTTCACGAGTTTTATTTCCAAGCTCAATTTTGATAATTGTTTCAGCAGGCAAAAACTCACCTTCCTTGAGCAGTAGTTTAAGTTGTCCTTCTATTGGCTCACCAGCAGAAAAAATATTTTTTTCAAGGTTGAGTGTTGCAAATCCTGTAATTACTCCTCTAGGAAAAAAGAATAATATTGCTATTATAATCAAAAAAGCACTAATTATCAATATATGCTTGTATGTCTTTTTTCTCTTTTCTTTTCCAAGATATTCTTTTTTAACTTTGCCACCTTCCCTATAAGATTTATAATAATAAGGACCATATCTTTTTTTCCCTTTTTTGATAAAATATCGGTACACCATCTTTTACTTTTTACTTATTTAATCCTATAAATATGTAGAATAACAAATATATAAAGTTTTCTATAGGGGCAAGATATAAGCAAAAATGTAGAATAATTTTATCAGAAATTATTTTTCAGCTGGCTTTCCTGCTTTTTCTTCCTTTTTTACTTTTTCTTCTTCTGGCTTTTCTTTAGGTTTTTGTTCTGCCTTCTTTTCCTCTGCTTTTTTCTCCATTTCAGGCTTTTCCTCTTTTCCTTCTTTCTTAACTTCTTCTTCCTTTTTTTCTTCAGCTTTTTTTCCCTCTTCTTTTTCCTTTGCCTGCTCAGGAAAAATTTCTGAAAGAGATTTTTTTCCTTGTTTTTTTACAACAAGGTTAATTTGCACAATATCAGCAGAAATTGTATTGCCCCTAACAGTTTTTCTCAATCTTAGACCTTTTATCTTGCTTAATCTTTTTCTTCCTTTTCTTAAGCCTATTACATGTTTTTCTTTTTCTCTTCTCAACAAGACTCTGCGCAGGCCAGTTCCTTCTATAGCTTGTAGGGCTGGAAATCCTGCCTTGTCACTTGCGCCAGTTATCAAAAGTTCATATCCTTCAAGTTTTTTATCTATATCTTCGCCCTTTACAGAGTCTCCGAGTTTCATTCCTATTAACCTCTCTGCTTCTGACTCGAGCTTGAAGGTTTTGCTTTTTTCTTTTCCTTCCTTGCATGATATGTTTATTTTGAATGCCATTTTTTATCTTCTTTTTTTCTTGCGCTATTTTGTTCAAATATTGCCAATATAAAAAGCTTTTTATATCCCCCATGTTGGATTCTTTTTTCTTTTTATTCTTACAATTTCTTGCAAGACTGCTAGCTCGTCAGAAGTTAAAAGGTTTTTGTTTTCTTTCAACAAGGCAAAATTTTCTTCATTTAAGTCTGAGTAAAGAATATCATCTTTTTTTACTTGTCTTCCTATTGTTATGTTTGGCATGCTTATTGCAACATCTTCTCCTCTAGCAGCTTTTTCTACTGTTTTGTTTTCCAATTGTATTGCTTTTATCTTGTCTATGCTTTTTCCTTTGCTATTCATCAGTTGGATTGCTTTGAGTATGCCAGCTTCAACATGCACGCCAAAAATTGCTGGCTTGTTTTTTCTGAAAATATAAGGCAAAACTTTTATTTTGAAAGGAAATACCATTCCTGAAAGTTTTTCTCTTTCAATTTCAACTTGTTTTTCTTTTCTCCAGAGCTCAAATTTTTCTATTAGCTCATATATAACTTTGGAACTTATTATTTTGGCTTTTTTCGCTTCTACTCCTGGCTCTGTCTGAACATTAAATCCCAAGATAAGGGCTTCCAAAGGAGGATTTGCTGCTGCGCTAGCAATATCACCTTTGTTTATATTTCCTATTCCTGCCTTGCCCACTTTAATTCCCTTTTTTCTTAGTAATCCCAATAATGCCTCAAGAGAACCAAGAGAATCTGCCTTTATGATTATTCCTTCCTTGTCAAGTTTTATTGTATCTGCAACTTCTTTTTGTAAATCTGTTTTGATATTGCTTATTGTAGCAGAAGCAAAAGGCATTCCAGGTATTACATTTGCTGTCGTAGGCAAGCTTAGTCTTATTCCTGTTGCAGCTTTTACTTCCTTAACGCTTTGAAAACCTTTTGCCAAAGGTAAAGCTTCAAACAAAGCTCTTATTTTTGTTTCTATTGGCCTGGCAAGAGAAGCTATAACTATCTGTTCATTTTGTCTTATTGTACCATCATACAATATAGAATCAACAAAGGTTATTGTTTTTTCTTTTTTTATTTCCAGAACAACACCTCTTGCTTCTTTGCTCAAAAAAAGTTTACCTTTCAAAAACCTTTGTGAGAGGCCAGCCAACATGACAAGCAGCTCTGCTATTCCCTCTCCGGTCTTGCCAGAACATGGTATCAATGCTATTTGTTTTGTAAAGTCTTCAATAGCAGAAAATATATTAGCATCAAATTTATAATTTACAAGGGAATTGACAATTTTGTAAAGTTTTTTTTCAAAATCTTCTTTTACATAACTGGCTTGTTTTTTTATATTAGCAAGTAGATCATCATCTCTTCTTGACCATCCTGCTATTGCGTCTATTTTGTTGAGAGCAACAACAAAAGGGGTCTTGTTATTTTTCAAAATTTCTATACACTCAACAGTTTGCGGCATTATTCCCTCATTTATGTCAATAACAAGTATTGCTAAATCTGCTAAAGCACCACCCCTTTTTCTCAAATTAGTGAAAGCAGCATGTCCTGGTGTGTCAATAAAAAGAAAACCTGGAATTTCTAGCTTGATTTTGTATTTTTCAAGCAAGGCTGAACATTTTTCTTCTAGCAAAGAGGAAGGTATCAGTGTAGAAGAAATTTTTTGGGTTATCCCACCAGCTTCTTTTTTTGCTATTGCAGTTTTTCTTATACTATCAAGTAGGGTTGTCTTGCCATGATCTATATGGCCTACTATTGTTACAATTGACTGTCTTATCTCTTTCTGTCTTATCTCTTTCTGTCTTATCTCTTTCATTGTCATTTTGGATGCCGACAACAAGGGAAGATAATTTTTAAACCTTGCTCTTTTATAAAAAGATTTATTAACCTCTTTACATGAATATAAAAATGCAAGAAGAAAAAGATATGAATTATTATGAGGAAAGCCTTGAAGTTGTAAAAAAACTTTTTATTAAACAGCCAAAGGTAATAGAAGCAAATAAGGAAGCAATAAGAGGTCTTTTAGAAGGATATAAAAAATTTGAAAATGAGCCAGCATATAAGAAAAGTCTATCACTGGGCATAGAAAAGTTTGTGCTTCAAAAACACCAAAAATAGAACAGCGAAGGTAAAAATGCAAAACAGAAAAAAGGACAAAGAAAAAAAGCAAAATAAGCAAAGGAGGTATTTTTTTGCAGCCCTTATTATAGTTCTTTTTTCTCTATTTGTAATAGCAATAGCTGACTTGCAAGAATATCCTCAACACTTTTGGATCCTCTCATTTTCTATTCCAATATTTGTTTGTATTATGTATCTTGTTTTCACAAGAAGAATTGTAGAAACAATTGCTATTTTTGTAGCATGGTTTATTATGTTAGCTGCTGGTCTCGAGGATCTTTTTGTTTATATTATTGATGGTTTTGTTCCTTCCATGCCACATTTGTATGATGAGCCAATAATGGGAGGAGTTGCAAGACTTCTTGGCTTACAAACAGTAACTCCTTTTTCTCTGGTCTTGGGTGTTGTTGTTTGTGGTGCGGTTGCTTTTTTTGCAATCTTTTTTGCAAGAAAAGCTCAAAATCGTCTAGCGTAACTGCACGAAAGAGAAAATTACCTTAGAAGAAGATGTAAAGCTAAAAAAAACAGAGCTCCTAAAGAAAAAATTTATAAAGCGAGTTACCTCATTATAGTTATGACTGAAATACCATTCAGGTACAAGTACAAAGGTAAAGAATATTTATGTTCTTTAATGTCAACTATCGGAGAAGACAACAAATATCATAGCATCATACTTTATAACAAACACCCCATATTTAAAGACACACTTAATGAAGCTCTGGGTGAGCTGGAGAAGATACTTAAAAAAGAGATGAGTGAAAAAAGGAATTAAGAAGAAAGTTAGGTTAGAGAAAAGAGTAATATGAAAGCAAAATGTCTTTCTCACAATGTCTTTCTCACAGCATGCCAGTTGTGAGAAATATGCCTCAAGAATTTTAAAATAGAAAGTAAATAGGTTCGAATCACTTTCTTTTTTTTATCCACTTTACTTTCTTGCTTTCTCTACCAAGTTTCCAGTTCTTATGGCATTTGCTAGAACAAAAATAATAGATCTTGCCAGCTAAACTAATAAAAGTTATTCCTCCTTGTATTTGCTTTGAACAAAAAGAGCATCTTGGCATTTTTTAATTTTTTATTTAGTTTTTTATTCCTTTTTATTTTTTAGTTCCTTTTCTATCTTTTTATAACATTTTTTGCAGATATGCCATTTTCTCACATAATCTTTTTTGTTTGGTGGAGAAAACAAAATTCCACCAAATTCTTTTAGTTCTTTTTTACATTTATCGCAAACTGGTTTTATTGCCATTTTTTGTTTCTTTCCAAAGTTTCTTTTTCTCTTATTTTTAAAGAAAGCTTTAAGTAAAAGCTCCTTTCATGATTTTTGTTCTGAGCCTTCTTGCCTCGATTTCTGTTTCTCTCAACATCAAAACATCTTTTAGTCTTATAGGGCCCTTAACATTTCTTCTTATTACTTTACCTTGGTTAGGACCTTGTAAAACTCTTGCCCTTACTTGTGTTATTTCTCCGCGAAAACCTGTCCTGCCTACAATTTCTTCCACAACAGCAGGCACTACGCGGATACTAATTTTTTCTATTCCCCTTATTGCTCTTGTCTTGACTTCTCTTACTCTTTGCTTTTTCTGTGCCATCTTAGTTTATCTTGAAAGATACAAAAAATTAATCTGGATATTTGATAAGGGCTTATTTTCTTGCTTTCTTCTCTTCTTTTCTTGGCTTTTCTGGTTTTTCTTTTTCTTTTTTTTCTGGCTTTTCCTTTCTTGCTTTCTTCTCCTCTTCTTTTGGCTTTTTCTTTTCTGCTGGTTTTACTACTTTTTCTTCTTTAGCTTCTTCTTTCTTAACTGCTTTTTCCTTTGGCTTTTCTTCTTCTGACTTTTGTTTTTTTATAAATGTTGCTATGTCACTGGCAGCATCACCAGCATCAGTTATTGCTATTGACGCAGCTGCTACATTTATGCCAGCAGCTATGCCGAGCTTTTCCTTGTTATCTACGCTAACTATTGAAATCCCTTTTTCTTTGCACAAAATAGGCAGGTGTTGTATAATTTCTTTTGGCTCAACATCTTCTGCTATTATGACAAGTTTTGTCTGCCCTCTTTCTACAGCCTTTGTAACTTCGTTTGTACCCTTCTCTATCTTTCCTGTCTTTCTTGCCTTTTCTACAACTTCATAAATAGAAACCATTTTAGCCTCATATCATTGGTTTTATTTATTTACTATTCATGCATTTAAAAATGTTTTGCTGACAAGCGGGCTG
>CAZSMI010000030.1:0-1656 GCA_964607815.1 Candidatus Woesearchaeota archaeon
TAACAGCTGGTTTTCTCAATGTAAAGTACAAGGCAGTAATGGCAACAATTATTATCGCTATTATTACAAATATTGTGACCTGGCCTCTTTTATTTCTTTTGTTCTTGCTCTCTCTTTTTATGCTTTTTTGCATGTTTTTATTAGGTTATTGAAGTTTATAAAATTTGTTATTAGCAGCTTAAAATTTGTTATTAGCAGCTTTTTTTAGCAAGATATTTAAACCATCTTTTCTTCTTGTTTCTACCTCTGCTTGTGCAAGAGGATTAATAATTAAAATGGAAGAAAAGGAAGAAAAAGATAGTGCTATTTCTGATAGGGATGGAAAAGAGCGAGGAGAGCAAGACAAGGCAAGACAAGACAAAGCAAGAAAAATATTTTACTATTACAAGAGAAAGGACATACAAAAAGCATTTCTTGATTTTTCTCGAAATCGTGAAGTTGTTCCAAGATATCAAGACAGTTTTGGAAAAAGGCCAGATATCTTGCAGTATGAAAATGATATAGCGAGTCTTGCAGAAAAAGGCATGACAAGCTTGCACTGCTCTGAAGAGCTGTGGAAAAATCCTCTTGAGTTAAAAACAGAAATGAGCCAGGAAGAGCTCAACAGCTTAAGAGAAGGATGGGACTTGCTCTTGGATATAGATTCAAGATTTATAGAATACAGCAAGATAACTGCTCAATTGCTTATTGAGGCATTACAATTTCATAATGTAAATAATGTGGGATTGAAATTTTCTGGTGGGTCTGGGTTCCATATTCTTGTACCATGGAAAGCTTTTCCTTCTAAGATAAATAAAATTGAGGTAAAAGACTTTTTTCCTGCTGGGCCAAGAATTATCGCAAGCTATTTGAAAGAAATGATATCAAATTCATTGAGAGAAAAAGTTTTGCATCTAAGCAGTTTGAAGGAGATAGCAGAAAGAGTCGCAAAGCCAAAAGAAGAGTTGCTTAGAGAAAAAAAATTTAATCCCTATTCTATCCTTGAAATTGATACTGTCTTAATAAGCTCAAGACATCTTTTTAGGATGCCTTATTCTTTGCATGAAAAAACTGGACTGGCTAGTATTGTGATAAGGCCAGAACAACTTGCAAGTTTTCATTTAGGCTGGGCCAAGCCTTCTAGGATATTTCCAAAACCTTTCATGCCAGAAGCTGAAGAAAATGAGGCAAAAGAGTTGCTTGTACAAGCCTTAGATTGGCATGCAAGAAAAGAAAAAGAAAGAGCCAAAGAGGAAAAAGAAAAAATAGGCATGAAAAAATACAAAGAAATTGTTGTTCGTGACTTGAGTGAAAATTTATTTCCTCCATGTATTACTCTGATATTGAAAGGAATGAAGCATGATGGAAGAAAAAGGGCCTTGTTTATCTTTCTAAATTTTTTCAAAAGTCTTGGCTTTGGGGAAGAAGAAATAAAAAAGAAAGTTGAAGAATGGAACAAAAAGAACTACAAGCCTTTAAGAGAAGGTTATATTGCTTCTCAGTTATCATGGTTTTCAAAAAGAAAATCTGTACTTCCACCAAATTGTGACAAGACAAATTACAAAGATATTGCAATTTGTCAAGCAGATAATATGTGCAGGCTAGTAAAAAATCCAGTAAATTATGTTTTGAGAAAAGCAAGATTTGCAAAATACAAAAAACAAGAGAAAGAGAAAA
>CAZSMI010000030.1:1756-7007 GCA_964607815.1 Candidatus Woesearchaeota archaeon
AACAAGAAAAAAGAATTTATTTATGTTACTGACCTGACAAATTATCTTTATTGTCCTAGGAAAGTATATTTACAAAAAGTCAAACATTTGAGAGAGCCAGCAAACAAAAATATTATCAAAGGAAGGATGAAACATGCTATTTTTGACTCTTTCAACAAAAGCGAGCAAAATATTGTTAGTCAGATAACAACACAGCTCAGCCAAGAAGAGCTTTTTGGCTTTTACAAGAAAAATTTTCTTGAGCTGACAAAAAAAACCTTCTCTGAGTATGAAAAACTTGCTTCTCTTTTTGGAATTTCTTTTGAGGATTTTTGGAAAGAAACTCAGCGATACTTTAATAGAGAGATTATTTTGAGGGTAAAAGCAATATCAAAGCTATTAGAGAAAAAAATTTTTGGTGCTGAGTTATGGAAAAAACTCGAGCCAAAATATCTTACTGAATTGAGGATCATATCAGACAAACTGGCCTTGATAGGAAGAGTTGATAGAATAAAGCTTGAACAAGGAAATTATACACCATATGAAATAAAAAGCAGAAAAATATTAACTTCCATGCCTTATGACAATGAGCTTTTGCAAATAGCAGCTTATTCTCTGCTTTTGGAAGAAAAATTTTCTTTTCCAGTAAAAAAAGGTTTTATTGAGTATTCTAACAAGAAAGTTGCTATAGAAATGACAACTGAACTAAGAGAAAAAGTTTTGTATCTCCTTGATAAAATAAAAAATTTGCATGCTCAAGATATTCCCCAAATAGAGAAAAATTTTTCAAAGTGCAAATCTTGTGGCCTGAGAAAAATATGCTTCAAGCTTTAATATCTGATCTTTAATATTTAATAATAACAAAGCTGAGCGAAAGAATTTTAAATAACAATAACCATATATTTACATGACAATCAAGAAAAAAAAGAGACTGTTGTTACTCTTGCTGCTAAGTTTATTCTTTAGCCTTGCTTTTTCTTCTCTGGTTTGTGCTGCCGTTAATGAGACAGAACAAGTTAATCTTGCCTATTCATGGCTTTCTGAACAAGTTGAGGAGTGGCCTTCTGGTGCAGAAGATGCTGCTTTTGCTTTACTTGCTTTATCATATGATGATGATCTTGCATCAAAAGGAAAAGATGCCTTGCTTGCATCAAGCAAAAATGGAGAAGGAGTATGCTGGCCCTCTACTTGTAAAGTTAAGGAAACTGCTCTTGCCTTGCTTGCCCTGAATAGAATAGGTTATGATACTGCTAATATAGAAGAATGGTTACTTGCTCAAAACTCAACTCCTACTGGCATGAAATGGTACTTGCAAATTGATTCTAGTGAAAAATGTACCTGCACGATAAGTTATGATAGCAAGGAGTACAACATAACAATAGGAGAAAACAAAAAAATAGACAAAAGCGCAGGATCTTGTCTTAGTAAAAGCTATAATGATTATTTCTTGAAAGTACCAAGCAATTGTCAAGAAAAAACATTTACTATAATTTGTGATAAAATTTTTCTTGTTTCTTTTTTGTATGAAAAAGGCGGAACTTTTTATATTTCAAGCAAGACACAACACGAATCAGCTTATGGAAGCATAGATGCAAAAATAAGTACTATTTGTTTGGGAACTGTTGGCTGTGATTATGAAGGTACTTTATGGGCTGCTTTTGCTTTGCAGCAAGCAGGAGATTATGATGTAAACCAGTTTTTACCTTATCTTATTAGTGATGCTGATAACAACAAGAAATATCTTCCAGAAGCATTTTTTTACCTGACTACAGCGCAAGAAGATTATGCTTCTCAGTTATTTGGGCAACAAAAAATGGCTGGTTATTGGCTTGCTTCAAATACAGCCCATAACAAATATTATGACACTGCTTTAGCATTACTGGCATTACAAAGCTATGAAGATGAGAATGTAACAAGAGCAAAAGAATGGTTGTTGAAGCAGCAAGACAAAGATGGAAAATGGAATAATTTGAGAGACACATCTTTTATTTTATATGCAGTATGGCCAAAAGAGCCAAGCTATCAGCCAGTTGAAGTAAAAGGAAAGAAATGCAGGGAACATAAAGGAGAATGCGTATCTGGTTATGACTGCGGGGAAGAAGAATGGCTTGCTGATTATGATGACTGTGCTCCTGGTTATATATGTTGCAAAGAAATAGAAGAACCAGTAGAAAAAACTTGTTCTGAGATGAATGGGATAATATGCAAAGATGATGAGAGATGTGAGACAAGAGAAGTGAGAGCAAAAGATACTAATTATTGCTGCCTTACAAAATGTGAAAAAATTGAAAAAGAGGAAGAAGAGGAAAAAGAGTTGGAATGTGAAAAAAAAGGCTATACATGCAAATTTGAATGTGAAAGAGGAGAAAGAGAAGTTGATTATAGCTGTCCAGGATATAAAGTTTGCTGTGCTCCTGGAAAAAGCAAGGCATGGATATGGTGGCTAATCATACTCTTGTTGATTGCTGGTTTATTATTTTTCCTTTTCAAAACAGGAAAAATAAAAAGAAGACCTAGAAGGCCTCCAGGAGCTCCAAAATATCCTCCAGGCTATAGGCCTGGTATGCCTAGAAGACCTATGCTAAGGCCAATGCCAGGACCTGCTGGCATGCCTATAACAAAACCGAGACTTGCAATTCCTCCTTCTGGTGTAATACCCAGAAGGCCAGCACCACCAGTAGCAAGACCAGCAAGAGGAAAAACAGAATTAGAACTTGAGGAAACAGTGAAAAAGCTTAAAAAGATAAGTGAAGAAAAATAAAAAACAAACAGCCAGGCAGTTAAATTTATTAATAACTTATTCTTCTAAAAATTGTAGGTAAAAGAGGTAAGATGAAAAAAATATATTTTTTAATTTTCTTATTATTAGCAACTTTTATAATATCAATTTCAAATGCTAGCGCATTTGAAATAAAAATTGCAAAAACAAACTATCTGCCAGAAGAAACTTTTCAGGCAGAAATAAGCGGAGATTTTATGGAAGAACTTGCAATAGACAACATCTTTTTCTATAAAGATGAAAAAGAATTTCCTTTGGCTTTTTATCTTTTTCAAATCTCAAATGAAAAATATTTTGTTTATGTTGACTTGCCAACTATTGCAGGCAATTATTCCTTTGCTATTAAAAATATACTTTACAAAGAGGAAGGAAAATTAAAAGGAGAAAGCAAGAAAGTAAATTTTGTTGTGCGCAAATCAATTTCTTCTATTTATGATGAAATTTCTAAAATTGACTGGCAAAAACATGATATAGAGACAATTTCATTTGCTTTACTTGCTTTATCATATGATAAAGAGTTATCAGAAGAGGGAAAACAAATATTATTAGGAAAAAGTTATGAAAATACCTGCTGGCCATCTATTTGTAAAGTAAAGGAAACCTCTCTTGCCTTGCTTGCTCTGAGTAGAGTAGGTTATGATACTGCTAAGATAGAAGAATGGCTTGCAGATGCACAAAATAATCTTGATATAGGATTATGGGACCTTGTTTTAGGAGGAGCAGCAGACAAGCAGTGTCAATTGAGCATTAATGGAAAAAAACAAATTGTTAATTTAAGTAGTACTATAACTCTTGACCTAAAAAACAAAGGAGAGCAAGTCAATATAACAATTAATTGTTCAGTTGATGCAAAAATTGTTCATACATACAAAGGAAAGTTGCATGAATTTTCTATGAAAAAAGGAGCTACAACAAGCATAATTTTGAATAATAAAAAATGTTTTGGTCAAGGATATAGAAATGAGTGTGATATAGAATCAACTGCTCTTGCCCTTTTCGCCTTGAAAGAAATTGGTAAGGATATTGATAGTAAAGCCTTAACTTGGCTTGCAAATAATGCTATAAAAACAAAAGAAAAAGCAATTGCATTATATCTTGGCAAAAGTAATATAAAAGAATGGCTTCTTAATAATCAGCATGTTGATGGCTTCTGGGCAGAAAAAGCCTTGCTTGAGACAACTCAACCAGATTTTGAAGCAACTGTATTTGCTTTGTTTGCCTTACAAAAAAATGGCATGATAGAAAAAGGAAAATCCTGGCTGCTTTCTCAAATTGATAAACAAGATATTAAAAATAAAGCATTATCAACTTTTGTTTTTCCAAATTCTGAAATAGAGTCAATAATAAGCATAAAGCCAGCTATATTCAAAGAAAAAATAAATACAAGCATAACTTTGAAAATAAAAAACAAGGGCCTTTTTCCTTTGAATGTTTCATTTTTGCTTTTGCCTTTTAAAACAGAAAAAGAAGTACAATTGCCAAAAGGAAAAGAAAAAACAATTGAATTTACAATCCCTTCACAACTTGACAAAAAGGAAATAAAAGAGATCATAGTAGGAAGTATAGATATTTCTTATCCAGCTGAAAGAACTGCTAAGCCAGTTATTATGTACAATATCCCTTTAATAATAATGCCTCTTGCAAACAAAACAATAAGCAAAACTTTAGAGTTATTGCCAGAACATTTTAGATTTGCAAAAAAAGAGATAAAAGTAACACTACTTGAAGGAGAAGAAACTTTGCTAAGAGCAATTTTAAAAAATTTATCTCCAAAAGACATAAATGACATATATCTGACATATAGCAAAAGCCTGAAAATAAAAAGTCTTGAGCCAGAAAAAATAGAAAAACTAGAAGCTGGTTCATCATTAGTAATTAATTTTACTATTCTTACAAAGAAGGCATGTAATGGGACAATAGAAGCAAAGAGCAAAGAACAAAATATTTCTACTTTTCTTTTTCTTAGCGTAAATGTAACAAGAAACGAGTCTGAGATAAATATAACAACTATTCCTATAGAAGAAGATAAAACTTGTGCAGATTATAACTGGACAATATGCGAGAAAGATGAAAAATGTGATGGCAGTGTTGTAGAAATTGGAGGAAAAATCTGCTGTACGAGAAAATGTATAAAAAAAGCTGGAAAAGGAAAAATTGTTGGAATAATCATTCTTTTACTTGTTATTCTTATAATATTATTTTTCTTGCTGAGGCTGAGAAAACCAAAAAAAGAAAAAGGAATAAAAGAAGCCATGGAAAAAATCGAAGAAAAATACAAGCCAGAGACGAAAATAGAAAAAGTGAGAGAATAATCCAGATGACTATTTGTTTTTTCTCTTTTTTCTTTTGCGTATTTTTTCTTTCTCTTCCTTTTTTTCTTGTCCTGCTTGAGCTTGTCCAGCCTGCTTTTCTTGTCCAGCTTGTACTTGTGCATGCCTTGCCTGCCTTGCCTGCATCTGCTTTTGCAGCTGCTCTTGCATTTGTATTGTAACT
>CAZSMI010000031.1:0-6976 GCA_964607815.1 Candidatus Woesearchaeota archaeon
TTCATTTTTTCTCACCATATGTAATTTTTTTTACAGTTTTTTTGCCAGTTGCGATTTCAAATGAGCTCTCAAGAACCTCTTCAAGATTCATAAATTCCGGTCCTTTTGTTGTTCCTATTACTATACCTTTTAGTTTTGTTTGATTCAATAAACGAGAGCAAAAAGTACAATAAAAATTTTTTTCTGTTTTTATAAATGGCTTTCCGTCAGGAAAAGTACCAGCAACATACATTATCGCATTACTTATATCTATCTGCTTATCTAGTGCATAAAGCAAGGATTTTTGTTCTGCATGTACTGCTCTACATAACTCAAGTTTTGTTCCAGACTCTACGCCTATACGCAAGCAAGGATCACATTTTTTGTTATCATAAGGATTGTTATAGCCTTCAGCCAAAATTTTTCCGTCTTTTACAATAATTGCTCCAAAATGCATTTTTTGGCATATTGAGTTCTTTGACAAGTCTCTTGCATATTCTAGATAAAATTTATGGTTCTTCATCTTTCTTTTGAAAATTCAGAAAGTACTTTTTCCAAAATTCTTTCAAGGCTCTTTTCTTTGCATTCTATCGGTAGAGAAAGTTCTACCCCTAGTTTTATTTCTTTTAGCATATTTTCAGAAATTTTGTGTCCATAAACCCATATATCACATTTTAATGATTTTATCAAAGCATAATCAAATTCTAGTCCGTCAGCCCTTTCTTTCTTATTATTATCATCCATAAATTGTGGAAAATAAAGATGTGGAGCAATTGGTATTGTCCCTTTATGTTTCTCATAAATATCTCTACAGATATTTTTTACTTCCTCAATATTCTCTCCAAAACTTTTTTCAGAATCATTCTTCAAAGGATGACAAATAAAAGCAAATTTGTATTTCATCTTATTTTCTCTTTTTTATTATTTCTTCTTGTTGTATTCCAAAAGTTTCGACACTTTTTAAATATTTATGTCTGGCAATATATCAATGCAAAATTAATACGAAAATATTTCAAAAAACTAGAATGTTAAACTAAAGAGGTATCAAGAAAAGAATATAAAAAATATAGAAAAATCAGAGCCAGAATTTAATAAAATCCGAAGATCAAATTAAATTCTGATTGCTCTTTTTTGTTTTTGGTGTCCGAAGCCAAATTCAAATTATAAATCCGAAGATCAATAATCTAAATTTGATTGCTCCACCAGTTTGACACGTCCGAAGCCAAAGACCTAATCCGAAGATCAAATCTTTGATTGCTCCGTGTCAAACACAATATTAAATATATAACTTTGGGCTTTAAAAACTTTTCGGTAAAATTTTTTTCACTCCGCGATACTCCTTTTTATTTTTTATTTTTTTCCTTTTTCCGTCGATAAAAATTTCCTAAAAACTTTATAAAAATTTTTATGAAAACTTATCCTAAAATTATTTTAAAATCTATTTGAATATAATAGAAGCATAGCCTACTGCACTGTTATAATCTCCTACAACATCACCGCTTGTATAATATCTGAGTAGCTCTCCTTCTTTTGATCCAAGAATTTTGCAGATTTCTATTGCTACCGCTATAGAACCTGCTCCACAGATTGTTATTTTTTTTGCATAAAGAAGAAATTTTTTTGTTTGCATTTTTTCTATCAGTTTTATTGCACCTTCATCTAACTTGTACAAATTTTTCTTGATATCAGTAGTGAAAGGCATGAAATTATATGCTAAACCATAATGTGTAAAATCAGAGCTTGCAACAACACAGATTTTTTTGTCAAGCTGTTTTGCAACTTTCACAATAATAGATGCCATTTTTTTGCATTCTTCGCTGTTATAACTACTTACCAAAATAGGAACTATCCTCAGATTTTTTCCATATAAAAACTGTAGAAAAGGTAACTGTATCTCTATACTATGTTCTCTTGCATGAGCTTCTTCATCTCTACTGGCATCTAAAATCTTTTTTGCTTTTTCTATTAAATGCAAAGAGAAATTTTTTTTGTTTTTTGCAATACCAAAAGGTGTTTCAAAATCTTCAAGCGTAAAAGAAAATGCCTTTCCATAAGAATGATTTGTTCCAACTAATATAAAAATTTCTGCTTTGCAATTTTCTGCAATTTCCTTGTATGCCCATGCTGCACATCCTGCACTATATGCATAACCAGCATGAGGCACTATAACACCTCTTGCCCCAATTTTTTTGTTTCTTGGTTTTCCAGGTAATGCTGCAGGCCCAAATTTCCCTTCAAAAGCTTCCTTAATAGATTTATCGAGCTCTGAAAAACTTGCAGGATAAAAACTGCCAGCAACAATTGGCTTTCTCATTAAATGAACCACAAAATCGAAATATAAAAAACTATCTCTTCTGAATATCAAAATTCTCAAAATTCATCACTTGCGAAAGATTAATAAATTATGAATGCTTTTTAAAAAGAGCAAGAGGATAAAAAAATGTTTGATATATCATCTGTCATAACAATAACTGGAAATGCTATAAACAATGCTATTGAAAGAGTTGTTCCTTCTACTTCTCCTCCAAGCACTATTATTTTGTTTGATATAATCTTGCTGATTATAATAGCTACTATCTTTGCTTTTATTGCAAGAGCCTTGAAACAGCCGCTAATTCCAGCATATATCCTTACAGGAATTATCATAGGGCCAATGCTTGGATTGATAAGAGATATTACTATTATTACAACTCTCTCAGAAATTGGCATAGCATTCTTGCTTTTTTTTGCTGGCCTGGAAATAAGCATGAGAAGGCTGAGAGATGTTGGTAAAGTTTCGATTTTTGGCGGAACAATCCAGATATTCTTGATTTTTGCTGTATCTTTTTGGATAGCCATGCTGTTTGGCATTTTCACTAGGATAGAAGCTTTGTATATTGGCGTGGCGATAGCATTCAGTAGCACAATGATTGTTATCAAACTGTTAACAGACAAAAGGGAACTTGATACCTTACATGGCCATATTGTTGTTGGTATTTTACTTGTACAAGACTTTTTTGCTATAGTTGCTTTGATGATACTTGCACAAGGAAGTTTTACTTTATCAGTTTTAGCAGCAACATTTTTGAAAGGCGCTTTGTTTATCTTGATAGCTATCTTACTTAGTAAAACTATACTAAAAACCCTGTTTAGGTTCGCTGCAAGGAACGCCGAGTTACTTCTCGTTTCAGCTATCACCTTATGTTTTATTTTTGTTTTGATTGCTTATGCTCTTGATTTTTCTATTATCATAGGGGCATTTGTTGCTGGTTTATGTTTGGCAAATAGTCCTTTCAAGACAGAAATAGAAGGAAGAATAAGGCCATTGAGAGATTTTTTTTCTATAATCTTCTTTGTCTCGTTAGGAATGCAACTTCTTTTTTCTGGCCTGAACAAGTTTGTAGCTCCTTTTTTTGTTTTTCTTGGAATTGCGATAATTTTGAAGCCATTAATCATAATGTTTCTTGTAAGTGTTTTTGGCTATAAAAAAAGGACCTCTTTTTTGACTGGTTTATCTTTAGCGCAATTAAGTGAGTTTTCTTTGATTATCCTTGCTACTGGCTTTTTACTAGGACATTTAAGCCAGGGTCTTTTTAGCATAATTGTTTTGGTGACAATTATTACGATGACTTTGACAACTTATCTTATTGAGTATAATAGAAGTATTTATCGTAATTTTGTTTATCCAACACATTTTCTGGAGCATCTACCAGAACAAAAAGAAAAACAAGAGCTAGAATATGAGACAAGAAAAAAGAAAAAAATAATCCTGTTTGGATGCCACAGAATGGGAACAATCTTTTTGAGAGCATTTGAAAAAGAAAAAGATAATTTGTTTGTTGTAGACATGAATCCAAATATAATAAAATCTTTGATGAAGCAAAAGATTTCATGTATCTATGGAGATATGACAAATCCTGAGCTGCTAGAAAAAATAAGATGGAAAGACGCTGAACTTGTGGTAAGCACAATACCAGAAAAAGAAGATAATATCTTTCTTATAAAGCATGTAAAAAGAATTAATCCAGATACGATGGTTTTTGTTGAAGCTGAACATGTGCATGAGGCTCTTGAGTTGTATAAAGAAGGGGCAGACTATGTTATTGTCCCACAGGTTGTTGGGGGAGAGAAAGGACTTGTTTTGCTGAGAGAGCTAACAAAGAAAAAAGAACGTCTGTTCAAGACAAGAGAAGAACATAAGAAGCATTTGCAAAAGTTACATAAATTTTTAGGATAAATTTTTTTAGCTCTTTATCAGCCTAATTTCTTTTATTCCTCTTGCTAGTTTTTTTGTTTCTTTCAATAAAACAAAAAAACTTTTTGTTTTTTCTCTTGCATATAATTTGCCAGACTTAACAAAGCATCTAGCATGTTTTTTTCTGAATGCCTTGGCATGTTCTATTAGGGAGAGGAGAGGGCCTTCCATTATTTTTTCTTTCTTCTGCTTGAAAATAATATAAAAGTCTGCTGTCTGATGTTCATCAAACTGCCATTTTGCATACACAGAACCATTTTTCTCCAGCTGGCAAAGAAAAAGATTGAAAAATTTCAAGAGCTTTGCTCCTGCAATATCTCTATACTTGTTACTTTTAACTTGTAAAATAAAAAAATCTGCATGCATTTTTTTTGCTTTCTTTTTTAAGTTTTTAATATTTATTTTTTTTCTAACAAAAAGATTTATTGAAGGCTTGACAAGAAATAATCTACATGCTTTTACAAATCTTTCAAAAGTTTTCTCGCTGAGAGCAGCAGTCACATTTCTTTCTTTTTGTACAGGGTCAACAAGCACAACAGGAGATAAAAGTTTTGCTTCATTTAGCTCAAGCAAAACATTTTTGCCTTTATAATATTTTTTTGGGTCAATTATTATCTTTTTTCCTTTCTCGACATGCCATTTTGAAGCTGCTTTCAAAAATGCCAAAAAGCCATTATAATAGCTTACAAGCAGCTCAAGAGCATAACCAGAAAATCCTTTGACATAGGACTCAGCACCATAACAGTTCTGTGCAAAACAAAAAGATTTTGCTAGCTTTATGCCATCAGCAAGTTGCTTTCTTTTTTTTATTTTTTTTCTTATATATGCAACATGCAACAAACTTACATCAGTAATATTTCTAGCTTGAGATGCTTTTTTTATTACAAGAACAGGAATTATCTCAAATAAAATTTCTATGTCACTTATTTTGAGATTGACATTGAAATAATCTCTCGAACCATGAACTTTCACAAGCTGAGAAGAAAATTTTTTCACAACTTTTTTCAATGCTTTCTCAAGTATGTCGCTTAACAAACTTCCTTTTTCTTTATCTTTATATTTTGTATAGTCAAAACAAACAAAAATATCAACATCATATCTTGGCTTTTTGATGACAGTGTCTTTTGCAAAAGAGCCTCCAAGAACAGCTTTTGCGTAGATTTTTGTCTTGCGTAAAGAAGAGTTTAAAAACAAGATAAAGTCTTTAATAATCTTATCAATAACTTGCAGCTCTTTTTTTTCCGGTTTTACAATTTCAAGCTCTTTTTTCAAAATAGCTTCTATCTTTTGTGCTTTTTCTCTTTCTCTTATTATGTTCCCCATTTTTGGTTTTATTTTTGATTATCTTTGTTTAGAATGTCCTCTGATTTTACTGTCTGTCTTCCAGCAAACCACGCATTTCTTTTTGCTTTTTTTATTATTTCTATTGCTTTTTCTTCCAATATCTTCAGAATTTTTTCGATTGCTTTTTTACTGATTCTTTCTATACCTTCTTTTTTTGCTAATTTTCTGACACTTTGTAAGGAAAACATTTTATTTCTCAAAGATTTTATAATCTACTATTCTTTTTGGAATAAGTACTGGTATTTCTACATATTTTATTTTCCAGCTTTCAAGAAAACTTTTGATTTCTTCAAGTCTTTCTACAGGAGATATTATTATACTTTCTGAAAATTTATAACAACTATTTTTTTCTAATACCCCTTTTTTTCCTCCTCTTCCGTATAAACTATAATAGAATCTCATTCTTTCTGATTTGTTCATTTTTTGGAGTTTATATTTCAAAAGAACAAAATTAGAGTACCCAAAACAAGAAGCTAAAAATTTTCTTTTTTTCATGCTATATCCTTCTTGTAGGATAGATTCCCTAGCGAGGAATTCTGGATCGAAAGCTTCTTTGTATGTTTTCCCTACTATTTCTGGATTTAAACCGATTTTTTCTAGCTCTTTTCTTATTCTAAAGTTGAGTTCTATATCCTGTTTTTTGCAATACAAAATCAGCAAATCTATATCTTCTGGTTTTTCCTTACCTCTTACAATAGAACCAAATAGGATTATATCTAAAATCCCTTTCTGTTTCAGGAATTTCTTAATCACCAACAAAAATTTTTTGTTCTTCAATAATTTTTTTAACATTTTTTTTCAGCTCCTCACAAACTTCTTTGTTTATTTTTTTATTGTATGTATCTCGATAAGTTGGATAATACTTGTCAAGCAAGCTATACAACTTTGGATAAAAATTTTCAAGAATCCTAAACCTCTCAGAGTGGTCTTCTGGGATCTTGCCTATTTTTCTTAAGATCATCAAGTCTAGAACAGCAAAAAGTGTCTTGAAATATAAAATAGTTGCGGAAGTAAAATCTTTGTTTTCGTAGATTGTATCAGCAGAACTGAGGAAGCTCTTTATGTTATCTATCAACACATCCTCGCTCTCTCTCTCTTTTTCTCTCATGTTGCTATTACAAACGTTAAAGCCATTTATAAAACTTTCGGTTGGTAGTACCAACTTTGTTGGTAGTACAAACATAGTACAAACAAAATACAAAAAATGTGGGCCTTTTGGTTGTATTATAAACCAACCCCCTTTTCATAAAAAAGCAAATGAAAAGAAGTTTTTAAATTTTGGTTTTTGAAAGAAGAGACCAAGCAAGAACTATGATCAATAATTTAATATATAGACACTTTATAAATTCCAACATGATTAACCATTATTTCTTTTTTCTTTGCAGCTGAAAAGTTGATGCAAGGTCAATGACATATTTT
>CAZSMI010000032.1:0-6794 GCA_964607815.1 Candidatus Woesearchaeota archaeon
TTAATGTAAGCCAAGATATCTTCTCAGCAACATAACTTTTCTTCTATACTTCTTTTTCAAGTATAGGCCATAAAAAAGGCCAAACAAAAATCCTCCTATATGAGCAGAATTTGCAACATTTGGCATAAATGAGAGTATCAGCAGCAATGCTAATATTCCTACCCAAAGCCTTGCAGGAAAAACAAACATTACCAAGACAGGAATATTTGGTGTTAAAATTACTAAAGTTCCTGCAAGAGCAAATATAGCTCCACTAGCACCAACTGCTATTATTTGCTCCTTGCTCCCCGCAATACCAAAAATACTTAGAACAATAAGCCTTGGGTCTTCAAAAAGGGCAAAAAGCAGAACAAAAAATAAAGCAGCTATTATTCCACCAACAAGATACAAAAACAAAAATCTTTTTTTTCCTATTACCTTCTCCAAAAAAGAGCCTATGAAAAACAAAGATAACATGTTAACAAAAAGATGTGTTGGAAAACCATGCATAAACATATTTGTAAAAATAGTCCACAAACATTTCCCTTGAACAATTGCACTTGGCTTTATAGCAATAAGATTTATGAAATCCGGATATTTTGTCATTACAGACAAGACAAAAATAAAAAAAACAAAATTTATCAAGATAAGAGTAAGAGTAGCGCTCAAAACATCTCTTTGCCTTCTCGGCTTTCTTTTTATATATTTATAATATTTTCCTTTTCTCATTTCAATATCACAAGGAAAAATTTTGTATGGCTGTTTTTATAACTACTACTTCAAGTTTATAAATTGCTTTTTCTTATTGAATATTTTATTTCTTCTTTTTAGCTTTCTTTGCTTTTTTCTTTGCTGGTCTTTTCTTGATTAGTTTTTTTTGCTTTTTCTTGACTGGTTTTACTTTTATTTTCTTTCTTGCTTTCTTCCTTCTCTTTTTTCTTTTCCTCTTCTTTTCCCCCTCTTCTTTTCTTGCCTTTCTTGCCTCTTTTCTTGCAATTTTTTCTTCTTCTTTTCTTATTTCGTTTTTTATCATTTCAATATTTTTTTCACATTGCTTTATTTTGTTTGTCAGTTCTTTTACCTTTTTCTCTTCTTTGCATAGCTCGAGCAATTTGCCGCATTCAGGACACGTAAATTCCCTTGTCAAAGCACCTTCTTCTGTTAGCTCTATTTCACAATTTTTGCACACAAAAAAATTTTTATTCCTCCGACTTTTTAGTAACTGTTTTGTTTGTTGTAGCTCTTCTTGTTTTAGCTTGAGGAGTAGTTCAAGAGCTTTTACAATATTCAAGGTCCAGAAATAAATATACCACCCCCTTCTTGAATCTTTTTTTCTTCTGAAATAAAGGATATCACAACCAGATAATTTGTAAAGCAGGTTACGGGTTTTGTTTATTGTCAGACCTAGTTTTTTAGCTATCCTAAACTCATTAACATCTTTTTTCTTGTAGAACAGGTCTATCAAGGCTGCGCTCTCTTTTCCTGCTATTCTTTCTGCTAGCTGATGTAAAAATTGTAGTTGCATTTTTTATGATTTTGATAAGCAGCAAAAAAATAAATAACTTGCTATTTTTCGTTACTATGCTTAAATTATTACAAAATTATTTATATAAAATTTTACTTAGAAAGATATGCCATTATTCAAGAAAAGGAAAAAAGAATTGCCTGAACCGCCAGCATTTGAGGCTGCCCAGATAAAAGAAGAAATAGAGAAGCCTGTAGAAGAGCTGCCAGAACTGCCTCCAGAACTGCCTCCTTTGCCAACTTTTCCAGCAATAAGACTGAAGCCGATACTACCAGAGTTTGCTCCAGAAACCATGCCAGCAATGCCAACAGCAATGCCTGCAGAAGCAGAAAGAAAAGCAAGAGAGGCAGTAACAAGACCAATAATGCCTGCTGCTATTGAAAGACCAGTAAGTGTCATAAGGCCAGTAACAAGAGAGATAACAGAAATGCCTGCTGCTTTTCCAGCAACTATGCCACCAACTATGCCAACTGCTGTACCAGAAGAAAAGATAAAAGAACCAATTTTCGTAAAAATAGATAACTTCAAGAGCAGTTTAGCAAATTTTGAAAACATAAAAAAGAAGTTGAAAGAAATTGAAGCTTTGTTACAAAAAATTAGAAAAACAAGAACAGAGGAAGAAGCTGAACTCAGCGCATGGGAAGAAGAAATTAAAAATATAAGGGAGAGAGTAGCTGATATTGACAAGAGACTTTTCAGCAGAATTTAGTTTGCTAAATCTGATAAAGATCTGGGAAATCTGGGAATCTAACCAGGCATCATACTTTTATCAATAAAATGCCAGAAATCAAAAGCAAAGATGTTTTTGTAAAAATTGGTCCTGCTGAAGCTGTAGGATTCAAAAAAGAGCTTCTTGAAATTCAATTATCCTTCCTTGAAATTTTGAAGCATAACATAGCTTTTCAGCAGCTGAGAAAACAAGAAGCAAAAGAAAAACAAGAGACAAAGAGGAAAAACAAGGAGATTATGCAAGAAATTGACAGAATTCTTGGATTAGTTCCAAGGTCAGAAGAAAAAGAAAAAAAGAAAGAAAAAAAAGGAAAGAAAGAAAAAATTAGGATAATAATACCACGAGCAAAAGGAAGAGCAAGCAAAACTGCAAAGCTTGAAGCAGAGCTTCAAGAAATAAGAGAGAAAATTGCAGAGCTTTGATAAGTTTAGGATTCTATTTTCATTCCACTAAAATTTATAAATCTGTTATTCTTGCATTTTTCATGATAATTACAAGAAAGCAACTTATAAAAGCTTACATAGAATTTTTCAAGTCCAAGGAACATAAACAGATTCTTAATGCCTCGTTGTTGCCAGAAGAACATGACCCTACTGTTCTTTTTACCACAGCAGGAATGCATCCTCTTGTTCCTTACTTGCTAGGCCAGCCACATCCTCTTGGCAAGAGGCTAGTAAATGTACAAAAATGTATTAGGACTGGAGATATAGATATTGTGGGAGACGCAGAGCATCTAACTTTTTTTGAAATGTTAGGAAATTGGAGTTTAGGAGATTTTTGGAAAAAACAAGCTATAAAATGGAGTTTTGAATTTTTGACTGACAAGCTATGGCTAGGACTTGACCCAAAAAAGTTACACATAACGATTTTCAAAGGAGACAAAGATGCTCCTCATGATATTGAGGCAGAAAAAGCATGGCTTTCTGTTGGCATACCAAAAGAAAGAATTTATTTTTATGGCAAGAAAGATAATTGGTGGGGGCCTGCTGGTGCTAGTGGACCTTGCGGACCTTGCACTGAAATGTTCTATGATACTGGCAAAAAAGCTTGCAGTAAAAAATGCAGGCCAGGCTGTTTTTGTGGAAAATATTTTGAAATCTGGAATGATGTTTTCATGGAATATAACAAGACTGCTGAAGGTTATAAAAAACTAAAGCAAAAAAATGTTGATACTGGAATGGGTGTTGAAAGAACTATTACTATGCTACAAAATAAAAAAACAGTATATGAAACAGAGCTGTTTTTGCCTATAATAGAGAAAATAAAAGAAATTTCGAAGATAAAAAAGTCAGATGAAAAGCAAGAAAAAAGTACAAGAATTATAGCAGACCATATCAAGGCAGCTGTTTTTATACTTGCAGAAAAGGTTTTGCCTGGTAATGTTGATAAAGGTTATGTTTTACGCAGGCTAATAAGAAGAGCAATAAGGCACGGCAAGTTATTGGGCATAGAAAAAATTTTTTGTTCTGATATAGCTAGAGTTGTTATTGATATTTATAGAAAAGATTATCCTCTACTAGAAAAAAACAAGGAATTTATTTCTAGTGAGATAGAAAAAGAGGAAAAAAGGTTTAGAGATGTTTTGGAAAAAGGTCTAAAGAAGTTTGAAAAAATAAGTGAAGGTAAGAAAACAATTTCTGGTAAGGATACTTTCTTGCTTTTTCAGAGCTATGGATTTCCAATAGAAATGACAGAAGAAATTGCAAAAGAGCAAGGAAAGAGAGTTGATGTTAAGGGTTATTATGCTGAGCTAAAAAAACATCAAGAAATAAGCAGAAAAGGAGCTGAAAAGAGATTCAAAGGTGGGTTGGCAGATTACGAGAAAGAAACAATTAAGTTACATACTACTACACATCTACTAAACCAGGCACTGAGAGATGTTCTTAACAAAAAAGATATTGTACAAAAAGGAAGCAACATAACACCTGAGCGCTTAAGATTTGATTTTAATTTTGATAGAAAATTAACTGATAAGGAGACTAGAGAAGTAGAAAACTTAGTAAACAAAAAAATAGCAGAAGCTTTACCTATAAGGAGAGAAGAGATGAGCCTAGAGGAAGCAAGAAAAAAGGGTGCTCAAGCAATGTTCGAAAAAGTTTATGGCAAGGGAAAAATTTCTGTTTATCTCATAGGAAAACTTGGAAAAGAGTTTAGCATAGAAGTTTGTGCAGGGCCGCATGTGAAAAATACAAAAGAGCTAGGAAAATTTAAGATTATCAAAGAAGAATCTATTGCTGCAGGCATTCGAAGAATAAAAGCTGTTTTGGAATAAGATTTTAGAACAGAAGAGTTTAAAAAGATGTAAACACTATTGTTTACATGGTACAAGTCCAGTTAAGAGTCCCTGAAGGACAAATAAGGCAAATAGACAAAATGGTAGCAAGTGGTAGGTTTAGAAGTAGGAGTGATGCTATCAAAACAATTCTAGCATTGTATCGAGAAATGGAAAAAACGAGACAATTTTACAAAATGCTTGTAGAGAGGAGCAAAGAAGCTAGAAAGAAACCAGAACTTTTGATTCCATTAGAAAAAATAGAATGAAAGTTTTTTTACATCAAAAAGCAGCCAGATTCTTGGAAAAATTAGATAATCAGATTAAAGACAGGATCAAAGAAAAAATAAAACAATTAGAAAAAAATCCAAAAAAGGGAAAATTGCTCAGGTATTCTAATTTCCGCTCTTTAAGGATAGGGAATTATAGAGTTATTTATGAAATAAGCGAAAATAGGGTGATAGTATTGTTTATAGGACATAGAAAAAATGTCTATGATGACTTTTCAAGATTGTTTCTTTTTAGTATTTTATAAAAAGGAAAGCATAGCAGCATAAGAAGAATAAAAGCTGTTTTGGAATAAAAATTAATTTTATTTTGTTGCCAAGAAACTCCACCAAGGCCTTCTTGTTCTTTCAATTTCTCCAGTTTCACCACTTATCTCGCTTTTTATTTTCTGCCTTATCTTGATAAAACCAAAAAGCCTTGCTTCTTTTTCTCCATCAACAACATATGTGGGTTTAACATGGTCTTTTCCTGTATCTTTTAATTCTATAGTAAAATTAAGAAGCTTTAGTCTTTCAATTGCAATCGCGCTTGTAGTATCTGGCATGATTTTCACTTGCTTTCTTCCTTTAGTGCTATTTATATAAAGAGTTTCATTAATAATCTCTATTTCTTCAGTTGTTGTTATGGTTATATTTTTCTTTGTAAGTCTTGCTGCAACAGCTTTCGAGGGCATAATAATTACAGTTATATTTTCTTCAACTTCTTCTGCTTCTGTAATATTTTCTTCTGCTTCCTCAACTTCTCTGCATCCTGGCTTGCATTCCCCTGTTCTGATACTTTCTGGTGTGCACTCAACACAAATAATCTGCTTTGCTTTTTCTGGTTTAGCAACAACTAATGTACTCGCTAAAATACTAAACAAAAAAACCAAAAATAAAAACAAACATATCAGTTTTTTCATCTTATCTTTTTTCTTATTGGACTTATTTTTATTTTGTAGGGTCCATAACCTTACCAATAAACAAGATATTTCCTGTTTCTTTTTCTTGTATTATGAAAATAAAAGGATGATCTACTCTAAAAATCTTTCTCGGCTCTATAGCACTTACTTTCATTATAACAGCAGTCGCAGCTGCTGCTTCTGTTCCTTTTTCATCAACTTTGACATAAGCTTGATGGATTACCTGACTAATGAAAAGTCTGTCTTCTACACTTGCTGGCGTATGCATCCCAGTAAAATCAGCGTCAGGCCATTTAAAAGCTGTTGGCATGCCCATTGCACTTAAAGTTTTTTTCATAAAATATTTTGTATCAAATTCAAATTTTGGAAAATAAATTGCATCTAATTTTGTTTCTGTCATTTGGTTATTATATTCTTCAAGTTTTTCTGCTGTTAATCCTATAGCATCGAGATTTTCTGTTGGTAAAAGGATTAACATAGAAATTTCTTCACCTTTGTAAGGCAACTCTAGGATTTGTAAATCTCCTGTGTCTGCATAATTAAATGTTGCCTTATCTGGCTTCATATACATCATCGGAACTTTAACAATATTCTCTAGAGTTATTTTAAAATCTTGTTCACTGGTATAAGATTTATCAAACTCCCATTGCCAAGTTCCTTTGAAATAAATTGCATTTGTTAAAACCAACCTTGTCAAAGGACTAAGCATACCTTTTGGTATTAAATCTTTAATTTTTTTATTAGTTTGTTCTTCTATAAAGCTGTTAATAGTTTGTCTTGATTTTTCTGTTTCTGCAGCAAAATCTAAATTTGCTGCTTTTCCTCCATAATATCCTTCTACTGTGCTAGTATAATCTGCAAGTAAAGGATAATCATATTGAACCCATAAAGCATTTCCTGTTCGTAATTCATAAGCTTTGTCTTTTTTATTAATATCATTATAGATTGCGGCAAAATTTGGTCTTAATATATTACTTTCAGGAAAATGAAAAACTTCTTGCATTTCATCTGCTGTTTTCCCTTTTGCACCTTCATAAGTCATTGCCAAAGCAGAAGAAATGCTATAAGGAGAATAGAAGATATTTTCTTTTTCACTCTT
>CAZSMI010000033.1:0-6609 GCA_964607815.1 Candidatus Woesearchaeota archaeon
TTGCTATAGTTAACATTGACATTCCATGTTTTCCTCTTGTAAACATTCCGTGGCCTGCTCTGTGGGCATGTATTATTAATCCTAATTTTTTATTTCTTAAGGTTTGCAATCCAGACCAGCCTTCTGTTATAATATCCATCATCACACAATTTCCTCCGCTTTTTTTAACAAACTTTGCTCTTTTGATCATCTCTTTTGTTTCTGCAGTAACATTAGGAACATAAATCTTTTTCTCTCCAGTAATTTTCTCTGCTTTCTTGAGCATTTTTAATGTCTCTTTAATATTTGTCTCAAACAAATTAAATTTCTGGCTTGTAAGATTTTCATCACATTTTACCAAATCCAATCCGCCAGTCCATGCTTCATATGCAACTTTTGCATGCTCTTTAGAACTCAAACCTAATTTGGGTTTTATGATAGTTCCAACCAAGGGCCTCTTTTTTACTCTCAATAGTTTTCTTATTTCTTTGATTCCTATTTCTGGTCCTTTGAAAGATTTTATAAGTTCTTTTGGAAAAATAATATCTTCCAATCTTAAGTTTTTGATCAGTTTCATACCAAAAATATTTCCTGCTATGCTTGACAAAATTTGTGGCATATTTCCAGGCTCAAAAAGCTCAACTGGATAAGCTATTTTTATGGTTTTTTCTTTCTTATCAATTGAGAAAACTTTTGCTGCAAGCTTTCTTCGGATTTGTGGAGTTAAGGTAGTCAGGGAAGTCCATGTTCCAATACTGCTTTCTCCAGCTATTGCCTCGGCAACTTGTTTATTGCAAGGCTCTACACTAAATTCTGCTATCAGGTCATTTCCTTTTGGCTTGTATTTCAAGTTTATATAGGACATTTTTTCTCTTGTAAGCTCTTTTTATTATTCTTTTCTTTTTTCCTACCTACTATGAAACTACTTTTATGGTAAATATCTACCTCTTTAATGGTAAAAACTATTTAAACTTCTCGTTTTCTTCTTCTCGTTTTCCTCTTTTTCCTTGCTTAGTTTTCTCAATCTTTCTTACTTATTAAAATTTTTGGTAGCTTGGTAATACTTTGAATTATCAAATCTGGATTTTCTTTTTGTAATTCTTTTCTGCTAGCAACTCCTGTAAGTACTGCTATCGCCTTGACATGAGCTTTTTTTGCGGCTATGATATCATATACACTATCTCCAATATGGTAGGCTGCTTGCAAATGGAGGAGTTTCTCTACTTTGAAAATTTCATCTGGAAAAGGCTTGCTTCTCTTGACATCCTCTTTTCCTATTATGGCTGCAAAAAACTTTTTGCTTATTCCAGCACCTTTTAGCAAAGCATTTATTTCACAATGCGTGCAATTAGTTACTATTGCTAGCTTGTAGTGCTTTTGTAACTTGCGTAATGCTTGCTTAGTCCCTTTTATTGCTCTCGCATATCTCCATGTTTTTTTTGCTATAAAGTTGTGATGGTCTTCTCTTACCCTCTTTATCTTGGTGTATAGAAGATTGGGGAAAAGTTTTTTGATTATTTGTTCTGCGTGCTGCCCATTCAACAAAGGAATTAGCTTATTTCTTGTCACTGTTTTCAAACCATTTTTCTTGAACGCGAGATTAAAAGCAAGAAAATGTGCTTCATGAGATTTTATCAAAGTTTCATCAAGATCAAAACAAAGAGGCTTTTTTCTCATTTTTTCATTACTTTTTTTACAAATTCCTTTGGCTTTAAAATTCCTAGTTCTGAGATGATTGCTTTGATATATTTTGCCTTGACAATTTCAAAAGCAGGATTTTTTATTTTTACATGAGTAGGAGCTTTTTTCCATATCTCAGAGTGTGCTCTTTCTTCTATCTCAACAGGCCTAGAAGAAAATTTCCAGCTGTCTGCTATAATATAAACAGGAATTTTATGAAAAAAAGCTATTTCAGCAAACATCCCGCTCCCTGTTTTGTTGATAACATTACTATTACGTAAAATAGCATCTGAGCCAAAGAAGACCTTATCAACTTTTTTCAAGATTGGTGTTTGTTCAATTGCAATAGCAGCTGCAGCATCAACAACAGTCGTAACTCTTATTCCTGCTCTTGCCAAAGCTCTTGCAGTTTTTCTTCCCTGATATAAAGGCCTTGTCTCAGTATTAAAAATCTCAAAGCGTTTGCCATGCTTTTTTGCATATATCAAAGCCTTGATAACATTTGTAGAATGGCAGTGTGTAAATATTGTGTCCTTGTTTTTGATAAGCTTAAAAACAAATTTGTTGATTTTTTCCTGGGCAGAAGAAAAATGTTCAAGAATTTTCTTTTTTGGTATTTTTTCTATTAGTTTAAGAACATGAAAAAGCATTGGCTCTGTTGGCCTTAAAGAGCTAAGTTTTTTTATTGAGCTTTTTGTAGGAATCAGGCTATACGCTTCCAAAGCAGTTTTTGCAATATTACTTGCTCCTTGTATTTTTATTGTTTTTATGTCATAACAGATTTTTTTGAATTCTTTTAATTTTTTTGTCTCTTTTTTCATCTTAACCTCTTTTTTATTCTCACACCTTTTTTCATATCAAGAAAAATTGAAAAGAGTATAAAAAACTTTCTTATAATCTTGACAAGGAATCTTGACAAGGTTAAGTGATTGGCAAGGTTAAATATAGAAATACAGATTAAATATAGAAATACAGAAAGTTAAAACAGGCCCCATTCCTCACCAAACTTATCAGAATTTGCTACTAAATCTGTAGCAGTAATTATTCCTACTATCTCTCCTTCAAAAACAACAGGTAATTTCTTTATTTTATATTTAGACATAAGAGCAGCTGCATCATCAATGCTATCTTTTGGTGTTATGGTAATAACTTTTTTTGACATTATTTTTTCTATTTCTGAATTTGTATTTATCCCTTTTGAAACCTCCTTCAAAACATCTCTTTCTGTTATTATTCCTTTTACGCTTTTTTTTTCTGTGATTACCAAACAGCCTATACCTTTCTTAGACATGATCCTGGCAGCCTCTTTTATTGTTGTTTTAGGAGTGGCTGTTACAACCTGTTTTATTATTTCTTTAACTCTCATTTTCTTACTATTTTGAAATAGACTGCTTATTTAAGTTTTACTACTTTGATATTATGAAACCCAAAATTTATAAATAAAGGGTGCTTAATATAAAAAGGAAAGAAAATGTTTGAATCGCTGATAAATCCAAGAAAGGCTGAAAGAAAACCTTGGGAGCTTTTTTTAATTGGCTTAATTTATGCTTCTCTAAGCATGTTGTTTGTAAAATGGATTTTCTCAAATAATCCGGTTTTTGCAAAATATTCTTCTATACTCCTAATAACCTTTACTGTTATGTTCTCTATTCCTTTTATGTATTATACTATAAAACTAGAAGAAGAAAAAGATATAAGAATAAGAAAAGAAAAAATTTTGATCAAGGAACATGGAAAGGCCTTAGCAGCTTTTATGTATCTGTTTCTTGGCGTATTGGTTGCATTTTCATTTTGGTATATTGTTTTGCCACAGGACATAACCGCAGAAAATTTTCAAATTCAAATAGAGCAATATTGTGCAATAAATGCCCCAACTGGTTTTGAAAAATGTGTTGCACAACAAGGAGTTATAACTGGCAAGGCTGTAGGATTAACTGCTGGAGCTACTAGTAGCTGGAAACATGTTTCTTCTATTTTTTTGAATAACATATATGTGTTAATTTTTTGTTTGGTTTTTTCTTTTGCTTTTGGTGCAGGAGTAATATTTATCCTTATATGGAATGCTTCGGTTATTGCAACAGCTATTGGCATTTTTACTAAAGCAGAGATTGCGCATATGCATATAGGGATAGTTAGATATATGATACACGGCATTCCAGAAATTCTTGCTTATTTTACTGCAGCTTTGGCAGGAGGCATCATAAGCGTGGCAATAGTAAGACATGATTTCAAAGAAGAAAGATTTTGGCATGTACTGCAAGATTCTCTTGACTTGATATTGCTTTCAATAGTTATCTTATTCATAGCAGCAATTATAGAAGTTTTTGTTACTCCGGCCTTGTTTTGAAGAAAGTTCAAGTTCTAAGCAAGTTGATAATATAAAGAAGGTAATATACCCTATAAATTCCCTGTATTTTATTAGTCCCTTACCAATTAAAAGGCATAACTTTTTAAATTCTTTTTTTATTTTTTAGACATGGAACAAGAAAAAGTAGAGGAAAAAGAAATTCTTGAAAAAAGAAAAGAAAAGGCATTAGCATTTTTGAAAACTAGAAAAACATGGCTTTGCTATATCACATTAATTTTTTTTGTCTGGTTTGGAGCTTTCATAAGAACAAGAAATTTAAAATGGTTGCATGATATTACAACAGGAAAATATATTCCTGTTGCTCTTGACCCTTTTATTTTTTTGAGATATGTAAAATATATTGTTGAAAATGGTGCATTGATGACAAATGACATGATGAGATCTGTGCCTCTTGGTCAAAACACTTATAGGATGGGTTATTGGTTTTTGCCAAAAGTTATAGCTGGTTTTCATAATGTTGTTTCCTTTTTTTCTTCTGCAACACTAGAATTTTCTCATGTTATTTATCCTGTTTTTTTCTTTTGCATTTCTCTTCCCATCTTTTTTTTCCTTGTCAAAAAACTTTTTTCTTCTCATCGCAATGCTAATCTTATAGCAATAGTATCAACAGCTTTTTTAACAATAATTCCTGCTTACCTTTATAGGACAATGGCTGGTTTCTCTGAGAAAGAGCCTTTGGGTATGTTCCTGATTTTCCTTGCCTTCTTGTTATTTGTCACGGCATGGCAGTCAAAACTAAAGCCTGCGTTAATTTATGGATTGCTTGCAGGTCTTGCAACAGGCTTTCTTGGCTTGATATGGGGCGGTGTAGGGTTTCTTCTGGTAATAATCGCTCTTGCCACTCTTGTAGCTTTTTTCTTTGGCAAAATAGGAAAAAAAGAGTTTTTTGTTTATTCTTCATGGCTCTTCTCTACTTTCTTGGTAATGCATATTTTCTATAGTTTGAAAAGCCTTCTCACAAGCATAACAACAGGACTATCAGCTATTGTTTTTATTATCTTGCTTATGGATTTTCTGCTTTTCGAAACAAAAATCAGAGAAAAAATCCCAAAATGGAAAATGCCAAGACAGTTTTTTATAATAGTTATTCTTCTTGTTCTAGCAATTATTTTTTCTTTTTTTAATTTTACATTTATTAAAGATATTCTCAACGAAGCGAGAATTGGGTTGTTGCATCCTTTTGGAATATCACGTTTAACCTTGACGGTAGCAGAAAGCCATCAGCCTTTCTTCTCAGCATGGAAAGGTAATTTTGGTCCGCTTCTTGGATTTCCAATATTTTTCTGGCTATTTTTTGTCGGCTCTTGTATACTTTTTTATAACATGATAAGACATTTTGATAAAAAATATAAATGGTCTTTGACATCTACTTATTTTATATTTTTGATTGCTTTAATATTTAGCAGATATGCTCCAAATGCTAGACTAAATGGAACAAGTGGTTTGAGTCAATTCGTCTATTTTGGCGGTTTTGTCTTGTTTGCTGGCATAATAATTTGGACTTATTTGTATAGTTTTTATCATGACAAGAAAACTTTTAGTTGCTTTGAGAAAATTAACTTTCTGTATGTTTTCTTACTTGTATGGTTTGTTTGGATGATTATAAGTGCAAGAGGTGCAATAAGAATATTTTTTGTTTTCTCTCCAATAGTATGTATAATGGCTTCTTTCTTAGTTGTAGAATTGCCTTCTTATGCTCTGAAAGTTAAGGAGGAGATCAGCAAAATTCTTGTATGGTGTATTACAATTTTTGTTGTTTGTATAGCAATATTCTCATTTTTTTCTTTTGCACAAACAAGCATGCAACAAGCAAGACACACTTATCCTTCTGCAGGTGAGCAATGGCAAAGAGCAGGCAAGTGGATAAGAGAGAACACAGAAGAAAATGCAGTATTTTCACATTGGTGGGATTATGGCTATTGGATCCAAACTTTGGGAGAAAGGCCAACAATTTTAGATGGAGGAAATGCTATAGCATATTGGGACCATTTGTTTGGAAGACATGTTCTTACAGGAGAGAACGAAACAGAAGCATTAGAATTTCTCAAAACACATAATGCTTCTTATTTGTTAATAGATCAAACAGATATAGGAAAATATTCTGCATATAGCAGTATAGGCTCTGATGCAGATTATAATAAGATAAGTTTTATAGGTACTTTTTGGTTAAGAGAAGAACAAACACAAGAAAAAAGGAATGAAACAATTTATTTTTATACTGGCTCTGCTGTTCTTGATGAAGATTTTGTATGGCAAAATCAGTTTTTCCCTGGAAGAGATAATGCTGGCAATCATTATACAGGAATTGGTGCTTTCTTACTGCCATTGCAAGAGGTGAAAATCGAACTAGGAAACGAGACTATTTCGAAAATAGTGCCAGGACAGCCAGAAGCAATAATTGTTTTCCAGGGAAAACAGGCAAGAGTTCCTTTAAGATATGTTTATCTTAATGGCTTGCATGATTTTGGTTCTGGTCTTCCTGGTTGTTTATATATAATGCAAAAAGTTGAGGCTAATAGAATAAATAATATAGGCTCTGCCTTATACATAAGCGAAAGAGGGATGAAAGCATTGTGGGTAAG
>CAZSMI010000034.1:0-6397 GCA_964607815.1 Candidatus Woesearchaeota archaeon
AGCGCTGCCCTTGCATACAAAAAACCAAGGTCTTTGGAATTCTTATTCCAAAGGAAAATGATAAGAAATATATCTTATCAAGAAAGGCAGAGGTCTCGTGTTCGAATCACGATGGGTCCATCTCCTTATGTTCAAATCTTATCTGATTTGATTTTGAAAAAATGCAGCTCACTAGCTTGCTAGTGGGCAAAGGTCTGATTATAGATGAAGACAATATAGTATGATAACTCCTAACAACAAAAGGTTAAGCTACCAGGTGGATAGCTTGGCTTGGGTTGCTATGAAAAGCGTAGCAAGTTGCGAAAAGTTCTGGCTAGTCGCATGCAGACTTTGAACCAGAAATTCTTTAGCATACGCAGGGAATTGAAACATCTTAGTACCTGTAGGAAAAGAAATCAAATGAGATATCCTGAGTAGCAGCGAGCGAAAAGGACAAAAGGCAAATTGAATTTTTTCTTGAAAGAGAAAAAAGATGTGATGTCAGGGCATTCCTAAGTTTTTCTTGCTAAATTCCTCTGGAAAGGGGAGCTGAAAAGAGTGATAGCCTCGTAGGCAAGACAAATATGGAAATTCCTGATAAAGAGTAGTGTTTCCCGGATTGGAAGCATGAAAATAGCTGAATCAACAGCTAACCTTAAACAAGAGCCCAAGACCGATAGCGCACTAGTACCGCGAGGGAAAGCTGAAAAGTATCTTTGGCGAGAAGTGAAAAGAACTTGAAATCTGGTAGTGATAGTTAGTTACAATATGTAACGTACGTTTTGAAAAACGAGCCAGGGAGTAAATGCAAGTGGCAAGGTTAATTATAGAAGCCATAGCGAAAGCAATCTCGTAATGAGAGTGTTTGAAAGAGCATTAGTCACTTGCTTTTGACCCGAAACCAGGTGATCTACTCATGGGCAAGGTGAAGTTTTCCTAACGGAAAATGGAGGCCTGAACCGGTATTGTGTACATGCATTCGGATGACTTGTGAGTAGGGGTGAAAAGCCAATCTAACCTGGCGATGGCTGGTTCCTACTGAAATATGCCTAAGTATAGTCTTGCTTAGCTTGTTTGTGAGGTAAAGTACGAATTGGGTGTGCAGAGCTTTTTTGCTACGGCATTCTTTTCAACTCAGAACTTGCAAACTGAAAAGCAAGAATCAGGGCTGGCGGGTAAGCTGCTAGTCCAAAACCGGAACAACGGAGCTTATGGTTAAGGTCCCTAAAATTTGCTAAGTGTTTTGAAACTTGTCGAGAACCTGAGACAGCAGGGATGTGGGCTCAGAAGCAGCCACCATTCAAAGAAAGCGTAACAGCTCACCTGTCGAGGTTCTTGGCGGTGAAGATGGACGGGGCTAAGCAAATTACCGATACCATGATGCTACTCAGCTGAGTAGTCAAGTAAGTAGGCGTCTTGTTTGTGTAGAAGTCTTCTTTTAAGAGAGGATGGAACAAACAGGAATGAGAATCCTGGCATTAGTAAGACCAAACTTTTCTGAGAATGAAAAGTGTCAAAAGGGCAAGGGTTCCTTGGCAATATCAATTAGCCAAGGGTTAGTCGGTCCTAATTGTTGTCTTAACTGAGCAACAAAATGGATTAGATGTTAATATTCATTTACTGTCCAACTGTATTGTTTATTTTGCTTTGAGATAGGCAGAATTTCGAAAGAAATTTGGAGAGCAAGTTTAGCGAGCGTAATGCAAGGACCTAAACAAAGCTGTTCAACCAAGTCTGCTGACTCTTAGAGTCCTTGAAAAGAATAAATATTAGGTTGGATAACCGTACCAAGAACCAGCACAGGTGCCCTTCCTGAAAAGGGAAAGACATGTAAGGTTAAACCAAGTTAAGGGAATTCGGCAAATTAGTTTCGTAACTTCGGGAAAAGAATCGCCTATTTTTGCGTAACAAAAGTAGGTCGCAGAGACAAAAGAAGTCCGACTGTTTACTAAAAACGTAGCCAATTGCAAAGCTGAAAAGCTGTATATAATTGGTGAAGCCTGCCCAGTGGTGGTGTCTCAAACTCTCTTTCAAGAGAACTAAGGCCCATCAAACGGCGGGGGTAACTATGACCCTCTTAAGGTAGCGTAATACCTTGTCGTCTGAATGGCGACTTGCACGAATGGCGTAACGAGATTTCTGCTGTCCCTAGCTGGAACCTTCTGAACTCATTATCCTGGTGCAAAGGCCAGGGACGCCTTGTGGGAAGCAAAGACCTTGTGGAACTTTACTGCAACTTGTTGTTGTGTTTTTGTGAGAAATACATAGTATAGGTAGGAGAATAGAAGCAGAGGCTTTGGCTTTTGTGGATCAAAAATGTAATACTACCTATTTTTTACTGAAATACTAACTGTAAAGGACAGCAACAGGCGGGCAGTTTGGCTGGGGCGGCACCCTGTCGAAAAGATATCGATAGGGCCCAAAGACAAGCTCATCTGCGTCGGAAATGCAGAGTAGAGTGCAAGGATAAAAGCTTGTCTGATTGTATGCTGAAAAGCAAGGCATGCAAATGTGAAAGCATGGCCTAGCGAACCTTTATGCTCTCTTGATGGGAGCTAAAGATGACAGAAAAGTTACCCCAAGGATAACTGGGTGGTCGCGCCCGATAGTCCGTATTGACGGCGCGGTTTGCTTCTCCGCTGTCGGCTCTTCCTATCCTGGCTGTGCACAAGCAGCCAAGGGTGCTGGGGTCTACATATTAAAAGGGATCGTTAGCTGGGTTGAGAACGTCGTGAGACAGTTTGTATGATATCTACAAGGCGTGTGTTGTTGCTTGAGTGAAATGAAGCTGTAGTACGAGAGGAACCAGCTTCAGGAGCCTCTGGTCAGCAGTTCTAAATGGAGGCTGCGTAGCTACGCTCTGGCAGATAAGAGCTGAACGCATCTAAGCTCGAAGCTGTTCGCAAAAATAAGCAACCAAGGCCGTTCTAAAAGAGAACGTTGATAGAAGCGGGATGTAATTATCAAGGTAACGAGATATTCAGTCCGCGCTTACTAAAAGCCTCAAATTTTGTTGTTTTTATGTTATCATGCTATATTGTCATCATATTGTCTTTGTTTTTTTGTCTTTTTCTTTGTTTTTTATTTTTTGTCTCTTGTCCTTGTTTTTCTGTCAAAGATAGTTGATAAAAAAAGTTGATAAAATTCTTGAATAAAATTCTTGAACAGCAAGAACAGCTCTAGAATCATTAATCACTAAAAAATCCAAAAGCACTATATCAAATATAGTCAAATATAGTTAATTTTTTAATCTAGTTTTCTCTTATCAGTATATGAAGAAGTTGAAAATCTTGTTGTTATTTTCTACTGGCCTAGATAGCTTGCTAGCAGAAAGATTATTGCAAGAGCAAAAGCAATGTGAAATACAAGCAGTATTTTTTGACTTGCCTTTTCTTGCTAAAAGAGATGATAACCTTAAAAATATTAAAAAAATTGCAAAAAAACTTGCAAAAAAACACTTGCTATTACATATAATGAATTGTAAGAAAGGAAAACTGTTTAGAGAATATTTACAAATTATCAAAAAACCTAAGTTTGGTTATGGTAATGCATTAAATCCTTGCATAGACTGCAGAATTTTTATGTTGAAAAAAGCAAAACAGCTTGCAAAAAAAATTTCTGCTGATATTATTGCAACAGGGGAAGTTTTGAATGAAAGGCCAATGAGCCAGAGAAAACAAGCTATGTTTTTGATAGAAAAAGAAGCTGGTTTGGAAAGAAAATTGTTGAGGCCATTATCAGCAAAACTTTTGCCAGAAACAGAAGCTGAAAAAAAAGGCTTGATAGATAGAAACAAGCTATTAGCAATTTCTGGTAGAAGCAGAAAGCCACAAATGCAGCTTGCAAAAAAATATAAAATAGAAAAATATCCGACACCTGCAGGTGGCTGTCTCTTATGCGAGAAAGAATTTTGTAAAAAACTAGCAGACTTACTAAAATATGAAAAAAAGATAAGCATGAATGATATCAACTTACTAAAAATTGGAAGGCATTTTCGTATTGGAAAATGTAAGCTAGTTGTAGGAAAAAATGAACAAGAAAATAAGATACTAGAAAGACAAAAAGGAATAAAAATAAGTGCAGGAAAAAAATCTCCCACTACTTTGATAATAGGCAAGAAAAAGGATATAACTAATGAAGTCAAGAATCTTGCTGCTGCCTTAACAGTTAGGTATAGCGATTATAAAAAAGCAAAAATTTTTGGCAAGATAGTCAAGCCAGTAAATAAAAAACAGCTAGAAAAATTAAGAATATAATCTTGCAATTTTTTGCATTACTAAATTTGTTAATTCATTTTTATCTTTCTTTTCATAATCTTTACTAAAAATTGGCTTTCCTATTTTAATCAAGACATTGCTATACAGCTTTGGAAAGTTTGCTTTTCTTGGGTAAATATCATAAGTTCCTTTTATTGCAATAGGAACTATAGGAGCAGAAGAAAGTCTTGCTATTAATGCAACTCCTTTTCTTGCTTTTTGTAATTTACCATCATAACTCCTTGTTCCCTCAGGAAAAATACCAAAATACTCATTTTTTTGCAAAACTTGCAATGCTTCTTCAAGATTTTTTTTACTTATCTTGTCCTCTTCTATTTCTATCTGCTTTATTGCCTTCAAAAACCAGCCACAAAAAGGCAGCCCAAAACACTCTGTCTTAGTAAAAAAATGTGTTTTCTTTTTCAAATAAGTGCAAATAAAAATAGGATCGAGATAACTTATATGATTTGCAGCTATTATCGCCTTGCCTTGAGGCAAATTTTCCTTGCCCTCAACCTTGGTGTTGTAATGAAAAGGAAATTTCAACAGGGGCTTACCAACAAACTTGAGGATATCATAAAGGTCCATATTAAAACATAAACAACAGGAAATAAAAAGCTTGTGATTAGAAAAGATTTTATAATACTCTTTTTTCTTTTTTGTATGAATATTCAAGAAGAGTTAAAAAAGAAAAAATATGGTCTTTACAAAGACTCAGCTGTGCAGCTTTGCTTTTTTATTTTGGAATAATTGCTTTTCCCCATAAAAAATTGAAATAATCTTTAAACCCATCGGTGATATCTTTACTTCTTATTAAAATTGCTCTTGGTATGTCTTTTGACATGACAAGAATCAATACAACATTTTTGTACATAGCTACTTCGATGTTACCCAACTGCCTTAAGTTTGCATATTTTACTTCAGTAAGCGGTAATTTGGGTTTTTTTGCTTTTTTGTGAAAATTAAAAACTGCTCTAAATCTAATATTTTTCATCGCTCTCCTCTTTATAAAGTTCTGCCACCAATATACCCCTGTCACTTTTTCTAAAGCGTACTCATAACCGAAGGAATAAACATTTTCCTCTTTCTTACATTCCCCTAAAATATTTTCTGAAATGTTTCTAATTTCTTCTACTCCTTCGTGAACTTCTATACTAAATCCTGGAATTGGAGTAGGTTTAGTCTTTTCTAATTTTTTAATGTTGGAAACAAAGTCACTAATTTCCTTTTCTTTACCTTTTAGCAACCTGATACTTTGTTCATAAATCTCTTTTAGCCTTTCTGGCCGTGTTGCACTAAAGAACCGAGTTTTTTCTACCAAAGAAGAAAACACAAGCTTTTTTTCAATAAGCCTTTCCAAAATTTTGTATGTATTTGATCTATTCAGTCTTGTTTCTCTTGCAATTTGACTTGCGCTAAGTTTTCCTCTTTTTGAAAGCAAGAGGTAGACTTTTGCCTCTCCATCTGTCAGGCCAAGTTCTCTCAATATTCTCATTTGTTCTATTTCTTCCATATTTATAATAAAGAAGCAGTATTTATAAAGTTGTTGTTTTGTTGCCCAACAACAAAAATTTATTAATCCTTTGCTATTGAAGATTTTATGATAAATAGCAAGAGATGTTGTCTTACTTACTACAACCAGAATTTATTATCATTCCATTTTTTAGAAATTTAAATGACAAATTATGAAAAAGCCCTAACTCAACTTGAGCTAGCAAAATTTGATCTAGCAAGTTTACAGCATAGAAACCTCTTGCCAATTGTTAAGCTTTATGTCGCAAGCATCTTGTACAGAATAAACTTCCTTATTCAGCTCATATTAAAAAATTTAAGCAAAAAGCCGAAAGGCATTGAAAGGAGGTAAATTTATAAAGAAAATGTCATTAGAAAAAATAGCACAAAGTTATCAGCCAGTAGCAGAGATAAATACAAGTGGTTTGTATCAGTTATGTACTGGTGGCACACATATAAAGATAATGCCGCTTAGTGGAGGAATGAGCTTATCAGATGGACTTAGGATTGGAAAAGTTGGGAAGAACACCGTAACCTTAAAGCAAGACTTTGGACCAATGATAGACCTGTATACCTTTCATCCAGATGGACATGGTGCAATTAGAAATATCTATAAAGGTGCTGGAAAAGGTAAAGAGCTGAGAAAAAAC
>CAZSMI010000035.1:0-3537 GCA_964607815.1 Candidatus Woesearchaeota archaeon
TTTTTCTTTTTCTAAATTTTTTATTTTTTCTAGAGAAAGTTCTGAGATATAATCATAAAGTTTTATAAAGTATTTTGCAATTTCATTTTCTTCATTTATCTTGTATAATTTTGCTCTTCCTACTTCTCTCACTTTTTTTATTACGCTGTACTTTAACAGTTTTGGGAATATCGCATAAAGAGTTGCCCAGCTAATTCCTGAATTTCTTGCTAAATCTGTTAGAGTATAGTCAAAGTGTCTTCCTTCTATCAAATATTGTAAAAGTCTCATTATAGGGCTATCTCCTACAATATCAAGGAAAATTGATTTTTCTTTCATGTCACAATAAGAAAAGAGGAGTTTATAAATCTTTCCTTTTTATATGATATTGTATGGTTTTAGAAGGATAGGTTTAAATATATTTTTCTCTTGTTATTGCTATGCAAAAAGAGGATGTCATGTGGCTTATCCTTGTTAAGCTAAATAGAATGAGTAAGTTTGGGGGAGCACATACTGCTTTACGCAATATAACCAAGGGTTTGCCTTCTTTTATAACTTCAAACAAAAAAGGGAAAAAGTTAATAGAAAAAGCAATCAAGGAGCTAATAAGAAGTAATTTCTTGATTGCAAAGCCCTCCACTAGCGAGATTCATATTAGTCTTGATCCAAGAAAAATTAAAGAAATTAGGGAATTTATCCAGAAATATAAATAATAAATAAAAGATATATATAGATAAAACAAAATGAATAGCAAGACAAAAAACAAAAAAGCACAAGCAGAAATGTTCAACTGGATTTTCGCAATTTTTGTTGGCGCAATTATTCTTTTTCTTGCCTTGTTCGGAACTTTTCAGTATATAAAAATACAAAGACATAGAATAGATACAGAAATTGCTATGCAGATTGGCATATTGCTTAATCCTCTTGAGACAAGCATGGAAATCGCAACTGCCACAGAAATTCTTATGCCATCAGAGACAAAAATTTTGCTTAAATGTGATGAAGATTATGAGGAACTTGGAAAACAAGATCTTAGCATAAAAACTGCGAGTGCCTTGGGGAAAAAATGGGAAGATTATGGTGCTGCTCACACAATAACAAACAAGTATATTTATGCTGATAATAGTACAAGCAATAAATTATATGTTTTCAGCAAATCATTTAGTTTTCCTTTCAAAATAGCTGATCTTATCTATGTTACTGCTAAAGATTATTGTTTTGTAGACCCTCCAGATAACATAAAAGATGAACTTTTGCAGCTCAATATTTCAAATATTAATGTTAACACATCTTTGGAATATTGCAAAAGCAAAGCTGTAAGTGTTTGTTTTGGTGAAAATGGAGAATGCGAGATAAGTGTTTATGGTTCATGTGATGAAAATTTTTGTCCTAACAGCTTCGAGTATGGAGAAGTTATAAAAGATAATGAAGTAGTTTATTATGCAACAGATGCCTTACTTTATGCTGCTATTTTCTCAGAAACTGACAATTACAAATGCAATCTCAAAAGACTGCTTTCAAGAATAGAAAAACTTTCCCAGCTTTATAATGAAAGGGCAATAAGACTATATGCAAAGGGTTGTGGCACTGCTGATGTCCAAGAAAAACTTGTTGCGCTAGAGAGAGAAGCAGAAATAGAAAAAGGAATAAGCAATCCAAATCTTGCATTACTCTATTCTACTATGAACGAGTTAGAAGATGCTAATAGTTATGTGAGATGTGAGGTATATTAAAAAAAATGGCAAAAATAGGAAAAAAAGAACTAAAATTTTTGATTAGTGAAGGAGAAGGTTACAATTTAGAATTCAAAGAAACTTTTTCAGACTCTCTAGCTAGAGACGTATGTGCTTTTGCAAATGCAAATGGTGGTAAAATTTTGCTTGGTGTTTCAGATGATAGAAAGATAAGAGAGATAAGAATAACAAATAAACTAAAATCGCAAATTTATGACATGACGAGAAATTTTGATCCAAAGTTTGAAATTTCTTTAGAAGAAGCAAATTCTATAATTATCATCAAAGTCCCAGAAGGACCAAACAAGCCATATTCTGTAAATGGAAAATTTTATTTAAGATACTGTCCGAATTCACAACAACTTACAAGAGAAGAAATAAGAGAATTTTTTCAAAAAGAAGGTCTCATTTTGTTTGACGAAAAGCCAAACTACGACTTCAACTTGGATAAAGATTTTAATGACACAGCCTATAAAAATTTTATAATGCTTGTTAAGATAGGCCCTGTTTTAAAAAGGAAGGAAATTTTAGATAATTTATCTCTTCTAAAAGATAGTTTTATTAAAAATGCTGGAGTTTTATTATTTTGTAAGGAAATTACCAAATTTTTTATTAATGCTACCATAACATGTGTTCTGTATCAAAGTAGGGATAAATACAAAATTCTTGATAGAAAAGAGTTTGACACTGATCTTTATTCTAATTTTCAGAATACCGTGCTTTATTTACAATCAAAGTTAAACACAGAATTTATTATAAAAGGCGGTCCGAGAGAAGAAAGGTTAGAACTACCAGAAGAAGCACTGAGAGAAGCATTACTTAATGCTATTGCTCACAGAAGTTATTTTGTTTCTGGAGCTAATATTTTAGTAGAAATTTTTTCTGATAGGGTAGAAATAACAAATCCTGGTGGTTTAGTGAAAGGAATGAGTAAAAAAGATTTAGGAAAGAAAAGTCTGTCAAGAAATAATCTTTTATTTGGACTAATGCAAAGAATGAATCTTGTAGAAAAAGTAGGTTCTGGGATTAGAAGAATGAAAAAAGCTATGGAAGATTATAATCTTAAAGGTCCTAAATTTAGAATAGACGAAAACTGGTTCGTTATTATTTTTAGGAGAAAAAAGAGGATACCCGGAAGGTTGGTAGAAGGGTTAGTAGAAGGGTTGGTAGAGAGTCAAAAGAAAATACTAATGCTTATTTCAAAAAATCCAAGAATATCAAAAAAAGAACTAGCTATATCTATTGGAATTAGTACTACTGCTATCGACAAGAATATTTCGCAACTAAAGAAAAAAGGTTTCTTGAAGAGGGTTGGCCCTGCTAAAGGGGGGTATTGGAAAATTTTAGAAAAGTGAGGAAAAAATGGCAAAAATAAAACAAGACAATAGCAAAAAAGCCCAAATAAAAATACAAGAAACTGCCTTTTTCCTTCTAGCTTTGGTATTTTTATTTGTTATAGTTCTTATTTTTTACTCGAACATCCAGGTTGCAAAACTTTACGAAGAGTATAATAAGCTGCAAGAAGAAAGAGCAATAAGTATGTTATCAAAACTAAGCGAAATGCCAGAACTTTCATGTCTTGGCAGGACAAAATGTATTGACTATGATAAGATGGAAGCAATGAAAGAGCTTGCAAAAAATGGCTATGCAATATGGAAAGGCTTTGACATAACAATAGAGAGAGTTTATCCAGAAAAAGAGGTTTATGATTTGTATGAAGGAGCAAAAAAAGGGGTGTCAAAAACATACTCAACTTTTGTTTCTCTTTGTGAGCTGAAATATGATGAAGAGAATGTTTATAGCTATTACGATTGTGATATTGCAA
>CAZSMI010000035.1:3637-6376 GCA_964607815.1 Candidatus Woesearchaeota archaeon
GTGAAAAGTAGGTAAAGAGGATAAAAATAAAAAGGTTAAGGAATAAAACCTGCTAAAATGATAAGAGAGAATAAAAATCAATCATTTTATCAAAAAAGTAAGATATGGAACAAGGAAAATAAAATGCAAAAAGTAAAAAGTAAAGTAGGAAGGAAGAGAAAGAAAGCACAACAAGAGATGGTAGGTTTTGTCTTGATAATCCTGCTCATAGTAATAATTGGGCTTGTTTTCATGACTTTTGGCAAGAGAAAACCTAGACCAGAAGAAAACATACAAGTTAGTTCTCTGCTAGAAGCTATCTTAGATTATACAACAGAATGTACACACGGGATAGAATCTATTAGCATGCAGGAACTTATAAAAGGTTGTTATTATGGTGATACATGCAGCAATCTTGACCCACCTGCTGCATGCCAGTATTTGAATGATTTGTCAAGAGATATACTTGACAAGACAATAGAAGTAAGTGAAATAGATGAAAGGCCAATAAAAGGATATATTTTGACAATAAAATACCCAGAAAGGACCGACAAAAATATTGAAATACAAAAAGGAGAGCTAAAAGGAAAAGCAAGAGGCTCAACAAGATATATTGCCTTGCTAGGAGAAGAAGATATTATAATAACCATTAACTTGTATCTTTAAGCATAAAAAGATTTCAAGATATGGGTAATTATTATGGCTATTAAAACTACTTTTATTAAAGACTACCTTTATTATGGCTACTTTTGCTTCTATTCTATTTATTAACTGTTACAATCAAATTGTAATTGTAAGCTGTAAGCTGTCAAGGTTCAAAACTGGTTTTAGCCTTCTTCTTTTTCCTTTTTTCTCTGCTACTAACCTTACAAAACCGAAATGTCTCAAAAGTTCAATATCTTCTCTGACACTTTTGAAATCTCTTTTTAGCAGTTTTGTCAGCTCGTATATAGAAGAGGGCTTTTTTTCCTGAATGACATGCAAAATTCTTGCTTTTTCATTGCTCAGTAACTGCCTCAAAGCAGTTATGCCTGCTAACTCTATCCCACCATATTGCTTTTCTTTCACCCTAAAACGCCTAAAAAAAGCTGTAAAAGTACCTCTTTTCAGCCTAATTTCCATATACCTCACTCTTTTTTTTGCCATTTTTATTTATAATAATTCACCATTACTTTTTTTTAAAATCCATTACCTATTTTTAAAATATCAACTAAAAACAACCAAAATTTACCTTTTTTAGCTGAAAAATCTGGCTTTTTAGCTAAAAATTTGGCTAGGTTGTTGCATAAAGCATATTTTTTACTTTACTGGATATGGTTATTTAGGTATTTAAATATTATGCTTTTCAGTTATATAGGTTAAAGGTCAATAAATGAATAAAAAGACCTAAGGTTTTTTAGGCCTTATATCTAAAAAATAAGAGAGGATGACAATAGACTGAGTTTTGACTGAGTTTTTTTCTGTATTTACATTAAAGTAACAGCGCAATATTTATAAGGAGAAACCCTCTTTTTTTGTGTTTTTGGAGAGAAAAAAGAGGAGAAACGAAAGGTTTAAAAAAGAAAAAGTACTGATATTAACATAACTGGCCAGTACAGTTATGTTCTAAATAGGGATTACAGTGAAAACTGTCTAAGTTAGAAGATAGGCCCTATACTATTTTCAGCTTGGAAATGGCCGGTCTTGAGGTAAAGAAAAAAAGGCAAAAGCAAAAAGTTTTTAAATCCTTTTTGATCTTATCAAAAAGACCAATTTTAGATATCAATGAAAGGAGGTTAGTGAAATGAAATTAAATTTTAAGAAAGTTGCAACAGTACTAGCAAGCGGTTTGATGTTAGGATGTACTATGGGTATTGCAGCAGCTGCTAATTATCCTTCACCTTTTGTAAGTGCAGCGGGTGGAGATGTTGCTATTGTTTTGGGTGCTGCTGGTGCTCCTATTGACACAATCGGAGCTTCAGCTATATCATCAAGCTTAGCATCTGAATTAGCAAGTTTGACTGCAACTGGAGGAGCAGCAGTAACAACAGGCGGAGTAACAGAAGATGAAGTGCCATTAGGCGGAACTATAATAACAGGTAAGATACCTGCTAATTTAACAGACAGCAAAGTTCCAGCACTACTTGATAAAAAGATAAGCTGGGATGATGGATTTGGCTCTGACGAGATTGATGTCCATGAAGAGATCCAGCTAAGTGGCATGGAAGTTAGAACTACATTGAATGACCCTGATTATGATGGAGCTGTTCTTACATGCGACAAAGGACTTAGGCTCAGATACATCTTTGATGATGTAATAAACAGAACAGCAGTTGGTACAGCTGATGCTGATGATTTGTATCTTACAATACTTGGTGTTGAGAGAGAGATAAGCGCTATGACAGCTACAAGCATCACAGTTGTTACATCTGTGAAGAAGACTTTGGCAATCGGAGATAGTTATACAGATGCTGCAACAGGAGTAACAATAACAGTTAATGATATCTTTTCAGACTCTGCAGAGATAAACGGAAATATAATTGCAAGAGAAAGTTCAAAGAAGATAAGTGGTCTAAAGGTAGGAGTATATGACATAGGATATCATACAAATGTTCCTGAGTCCAGCAAAGTTGTTTTGAAGATTGGTGAGGAGATAGAAAAGACATATACAAGCGGTGATGCATATATTGGCGAAGATACAGATGACCCAGACTGGACTTTTGAGATAGCTAATTTAGATGCAGCTAATGGTTACATAGGTGTGAAGTATGAAAGGGCACA
>CAZSMI010000036.1:0-6352 GCA_964607815.1 Candidatus Woesearchaeota archaeon
CCTTGTAAAGTTCCTTTGCTCAATCTGCATGATGGAAAAATAAATATCTTGGATTTTAGTTAAAATGAAGTTGAAATAAAAATGGAAAAAGAAATTAACGAGCTGGTTTACAAGCTTTATAGTATAACAGAAAGAGAAAAGAAAATTATTGAAGAAAGTTTAGGAGAATAAAATGGCATTCGAAAAACTTATTTTTGCAGCATATTCTTGTAGAAATTTCTATCAAAGATTTAGGATAAGTAAATATATAATAGAACAAGGACAGATCCCCATAAATCCTTTTTTACTAGAGGATTACGACCTCGCAGGTCTTGTAGAACATGAAAGAATAAGAGAACTTAACAATTCTATGGCTAAAAGATGTGATGAGTTATGGATTTTTGGTGATGTTGCAGACGGAGTTGTTAGAGAAGAAAAAATTTTCCTTGAACTTAAAAAACCAATACACTATTTTTCATTATCTCATGAAGGGGAAATAAACAAAACAGAAAGGAATAAATTAAGGAGAGAATAAAATGCAAAACAAGAATCGAATAGAGATGATTGTTTTTGATATGGACGGAACAGTTGTCCAATACCACAATAGATTTCAGAGTAGTTGGCATGCCTTGTTTGATGCTTATGGCATTGGCAAGATAGTAACAAAGCTTGAAGATGAAAACTATTTGAAAAAAGGAAAAGAGAAAGAATGGGCAAAAAAAGAAGCTTCTATTCTAAGGGGCAAGGAAATTGGACAAGCAATTTCTTTTTTACATCCAATTCCGTATTCAAAAGGTATAGAAAAAGTTCTCAAATCAACAAAAGGAAAAATCAAGAGAGGATTACTTACTACAGGAATTGACGTGGTTGCAGAAGAAATAACCAAAAGATTTGAACTAGAGTATTCAAAATATAATATCTTGCATAGAAAAGATGGCAAGTTTACAGGAAAACTTACCTATATTGTTCCTTTATGGACAAAACATTATTTTTTAGATGAAATATGTAAAAAATTCAAAATAAACTTGGAAAATATTTGTTATGTTGGTGACAATGAGAATGATATTTCTTGTTTTACTATTGTTGGCTTACCAATAGCTTTTGATCCAAAAACAGAAGAAACTGCAAGAGCAGCAAAATATATAATAAAAGATTTTGAAGAACTCAATAAAATCTTGAAATAATCTAAAAAATGCAAAAATATTTTAAAGAAATAGAAAGAAAAGTCAGGGTAGAGTATAGTATTGCAGAGGAAGCAAGAAAAAAAGGGCTTGATCCTAAAAGCAAGGTTGAGACACCTCTCGCCATATCACTTGCACAGAGAGTCGTCGAGTTAATTGCTACTTTATATCCTCAACTTAATAATCCACAATTGATTGCAAGGATAAAAGAACTTGAAAAGAAATATGGTTTGCTTGACCATGCTGTCTGCTTACAGATTGCAGAAGAAATTGCAAAAGAAAAATTCTGTAAATTTAGAAATCTCCTTGAGGCAATTGATGCTGGTTTTAGGGTAGGTTTTGCATATATTACTCTTGGTGTAGTAGCTTCTCCTTTGGAAGGTTATACACATTTCAAGCTACAAAAAACAAAAAATGGTGAGGATTATTTTATTGCCTATTATTCTGGACCTATAAGAAGTGCTGGCACGACAGCTGGAGCTTTTTCTTTATTATTGCTTGATTATTTGAGAAAAATATTTGGTTATGCAAAATATGATCCTACTGAACAAGAAATAAAAAGAGCTATAACAGAAATTTATGATTATCATGAGCGTGTAACAAACCTGCAATATATTGCAAGTGAAGAAGAAATTGATTTCCTTTACAGAAATTTGCCAATACAACCAGCTGGCTTGCCTACAGAACAAAGAGAAGTAAGCAACTATAAAGATTTAGAGAGAGTAGATACAAATCTCATTCGTGGAGGATTTGCTTTGCTTGTTAGTGAATGTCTAGCGCAGAAGGCAGCAAAGTTGCTGAAAATAAAAAATAAACTAGAAAAAAAAGGTTTTAACTTGCAGGAATGGGATTTTCTAGATAAATTTGTTAATTTGCAGAAAAAAATTACAGAAAAAAAGAAAGAGCAAGCAACAGCTGTTTATATAAAAGATTTGGTAGCAGGAAGGCCTGTTCTGGGTCATCCTTCTAGGTCAGGCTCTTTTAGGTTGCGTTATGGAAGAAGCAGATGTAGTGGCTACTCGGCTTTGGCTATACACCCTGCTACTATGGCTGTTCTACATGACTTTATTGCTTTTGGAACACAGATAAGGCTAGAAAAACCAACAAAAGCTGCTGCGATAACTTGCTGTGATAGTATTGATGGTCCAATTGTAAAACTAAAAAATGGAAATGTTTTGAAATTACAAGACAGGGAAAAAGCCCTGCAACTAAAAAATGAAATACAAGAAGTCATTTATCTAGGAGACTTGCTAGTTCCTTTTGGCGATTTTGCAAATAGGAATCATCCTTTACTTCCAGCAGGCTATGTAGAAGAATACTGGCTAGCTGAGTTCAAAAAAGCAAGAGAAAAAAGCAAGGAACAAAGCAAGGAACAAAACAAGGACGAGCTATTTAAAAAATTTAGGAGTAAAGGAGAAGTTAGTTTAGATAAGGCTATAGAGCTCAGTAAAAAGTACAATTTGGCCTTGCATCCAGATTATATATTTTATTGGTCGCAAATAAGCAAAGAATACTTCTTATCTTTGTTAAAGCTACTTGCAAAAGGAAAACTAGTGAAGAAAAAACTTATCTTGCCTATAGAAAGCGAAGAACAAAAAGGCAAAAGAGCCCTCGAGCTACTTGCTGTTCCCCATTCTTTTGCAGAAGAAAACATAATTATTGAGGAGCCATTTGCTCGTGCTTTGTTCATAAACCTTGGACTTGAAAATGAAAATAAAAAAGAAAAAACAGAAGAAATAATCAAAGAAATAATCAAAACTATGGAAGAAAATAAGCCAGCTATTTTAGATATAGTAAACAGGTTTTCTAATTTTGTAATAAAAGATAAAGCAGGAACATTTATTGGGGCAAGAATGGGAAGGCCAGAAAAAGCCAAGCTACGCAAGTTAATAGGCAGCCCTAATGTTCTTTTTCCTGTAGGCGAAGAAGGTGGTAGGCTAAGAAGTGTACAAGAAGCTGCTTTGAAAGGGGTAAGAGCTGATTTTCCTATTTACTATTGTAATAACTGTAAGAAGGAAACAATCTATTATACTTGTGAAAATTGTGGTAAGGCTACTGAGAAAATATACTACTGCAGTATTTGCGAAAAAAAATTAAGCAAACCATATTGTGAGACACATGGACATGTCCAAAGTTTTATGAAAAGAAGAATTGACCTTGCATCTCATCTTTCTGCTGCTATGCAAAAAGTAGGTTTAAGTAAGGGAGAGATCCCAACTCTTATCAAAGGTGTAAGGGGGACAAGTTCTGCAGAACACACGCCTGAAAATCTTGCCAAAGGAATTTTAAGAGCAATATTCAATCTGCAAGTAAATAAGGATGGCAGTATAAGGTATGATATCACAGAAATCCCTATAACACATTTCAAACCAAAAGAGGTTAATGCTAGGATAGAAAAATTAAAGGATCTGGGTTACAAGAGAGACATTTTCGGAAAAAAACTAGAAAATGACGAACAGATTTTAGAGATCAAACCCCAAGATGTTATATTGCCTTGTGCTAAAGATAGCATAGAGGAAAAAGCTGATGAGGTTTTTATAAGAATAGCAAAGTTTATTGATAATCTCCTTGTTAGATTTTATGGGCTAAGACCTTTTTATAATGTTAGCAGCAGAGAAGATTTGCTTGGCAAACTAGTAGTGGGTATAGCTCCTCACAATTGTGCTGGTGTAATTTGTAGAATTATTGGGTTTAGCAATACACAATCTTTTTTGGCTTCTCCATACATACATGCTGCCATGAGGCGCGACGCAGATGGGGATGAATCTTCACTAAGTCTACTATTAGATGTCCTACTAAACTTTTCTAGAGAATATCTGCCTGCTCATAGAGGAGGTACTCAAGATGCCCCTCTTGTGCTGAACGCAAGAATTCGTCCTGGAGAGGTTGACGATATGATATTTGATATTGATACAATAAAAGAAATTCCCTTGGAGTTATATGAAGCAGCAGAAAAACAAGCCATGCCCCATACAGTAAAAATTCCACAAATAAGAGACAAACTAGGAAGTGATGCAGCATTCCAAGATATTTTTTACACTCATGAGACTTCTGACATAGCAGGAGGAGCAACATGCTCCTCTTATAAGTCTCTTCCGACTATGAAAGAGAAAGTTGCAGAGCAAATGAAAGTTGTCGAAAAGATAAGAGCAGTAGATGAGGCAGATGTTGCCAGGCTGATAATAGAAAGACATTTGATAAGAGATATAAGAGGAAATTTAAGAAAGTTCAGCATGCAACAATTTAGATGTGTAAAATGCAACACAAAATATAGAAGGCCACCATTACAAGGAACATGCACAAAATGTGGAGGCCATATAATATTTACAATATCAGAAGGAGGAATAACAAAATATTTAGAACCAGCATTACAGCTAGCAAAAAGATATGATGTTCCAGAATACATCAAACAGTCCTTGGAACTAACAAAAGACTATATAGAAAGCATTTTTGGAAAGGAAACAGAAAAACAAGAAACAATGGAAAGATGGTTTTGAAATATGGAAAAGAGATAAAGAAAAGAGAGATGGCAGTTGAGCAAAAAGGCTACAAGCAAAAAAAGATAAATGAGATATGGTTTCTTTATACATTAAAAACAAGAGAAATTTTTTATGGCAAGAGGAAAGCCATTCCGGACATGCTTGAAAAAATAATGGATGAGGAAATAGAAAAAAGAAAGATAGCTATTGACAAAGAAACAAAAAAAGATTTGGTTGAAATAGCAAGAGGCTTTTTTCTTGAGCATATCTTTTCTTATGAAGCCAAGGCAAGGGGATTTGAGCCAAAAGAAAATCTTGCCTATTTACTCCTTGAGATAATGGAAAAATATCTTAACTGTAGTTTGAAAGAAGAAATAAGAATGATAAATTGCGATATCAAGAAAATGTTAGGAAATAAAGTTGGAGAAAATGAAATCGCAAATGCAATTTTGGAAAAATATTCTGCATTTACGACAACAAGCATACTATCAAAAAAATCCATAACCCTGAACGAGCTTCCAGATTATGTTGTTGCAAAAACAACAAGAAAAATCACAGACAATTATTTTTCTATTTCTAAGAAACAACTTGTCAAGTAAAATAATAATTCAAAGAAACCACAAAATTTTAATAAGGAATATACACTCTTGCATAATAGGGTCCTCTCATGTCCTTGTTATTTCTTTTTTCTAGATACAAAATAATCTTTTCCCTTTTCTCCTTGTTGTTTATTATAGAATCCCCTAGCAAAAATTCCAAATCTTTGCTGAGCCCTCCGAGCCTCGTAGGTCCACTAGCCCAATCTATAAACCCTTTCTCTTTCATATATTTATCAAATTTTTCTAAACTTACTTTTCCTTTCTTATTTGCCATTTTCTAATATAGTCTCTTATACTTATATACTTTTCTACAAGAACCACAAAATAACTGGCAAAAGCAAACATCCCATCAGATGCATTCTTGCAAAAAATAAAAAACGAGAAAAATTTAAGCAGGGATTACTTGTTTTTTTGTTTTTGATAAAACATTTCTTTTTGTCAAACTCCAGTCAAGCCTGATTAAATTCATTACAAAAGGATTTTCTAAATTTAATTTATAATAATCAGATTTTCCGACTTTTCTTGTTTTAACAACAATTCCAGACTTAATAAAATCATGGAAAAAGGTTACGATAGAGTTATAACTTACATTACTTTCTCTTGCTATTTCAGTCATAGGAAAATCAAAGAAATGATTTCCAATCAAAAAATCCAGGACTCTCAATTTTGGAGTATCCCCAAATTGCATTAAGAAAAAAGATTTATTTTCTTTTGTTTTCATTTTATATATTTAATAAATTTAGTCTGTTTGATTTATTTAATCTATTTAACAAAGAGGCCTTTTTAAATCTTTCTATACCGCAAAAAAATATTTCAAAGATAGAAACATTTAAAAATACGGAAATTTTATAATTCTATGGTTTTAGATCTCGAAAAGGCTCAACTTATGTCTAATCTTGCAAGAAAAAAAGGGAATTGGGGGAATAAATATGATAGATTAGAGCATTTCAAGAGGTTTCCTAACTTAAAACAGATAGTGAAAGAGCTTTCCAAAAAACGTTGGGTGATTGTTCATAAAAAACCAAAGTTTATAGCAATTTCTTTAAATACAGAATATAAAAAAGAAATAATAGAATTTATTGAAAAACAAATGCCTTATCTAAAAGGAGTGATT
>CAZSMI010000037.1:0-4455 GCA_964607815.1 Candidatus Woesearchaeota archaeon
TTGACAACCAAGAAAAAATCTTCCTGCAACAAGAAAAAGCTTTTGAAGAAATTTATATTTGGTTGAAAAGGCAAGGAATGAATAAAGAACAAGTTGAAGAGCAAAAAGAAATAATAAAAGAACAAGTATAAATGAATGAATAAAACAGATTTAATGATTTTAGAAATTATTTTTTAATTTCTCAATAATCTGTTTTTCATTAAGCAATTGTTCCTTGCCTGTCTTCATGTCTCTTAACTTGATTTTTTTCTTTTCAAGCTCTTTTTTTCCAAGAAAAATAACAAAAGGAATTGCCAAGCTATTTGCGTAATTCAATGCTTTGGTTATACCTTCATAAGCCAAATCAATCTTGATTTCTTTTTTTCTCAGTTTTTCTGCTAATTTCAATGCTTCTGCTTTTTCTCTTTCTTCTCCTATTTGGATAATCAAGACATCTGCAAAAGCTTCTTCTTTTTTGTAAATTTCTACTATCCTATTTATACCAAAAGAAATGCCAACAGAAGGGATTTTCCTTCCTTGTATAATAATTTTGCGGTCAAATCTGCCTCCAGCTGCCAGGGCAAACTTAAAATCCTTGCTGTAAACTTCAAAAACATTTCCTGTATAATATGCTAAACCTCTTGCTAAAAAAGGGGAAAACTTTGCTTTTGTCAGTCTGATAAGTTCCTTGATTTCCTTGACTCCTTGCTGCACATTTTTATTATTTATTTTTTCTATCTCCTTTAAATTCCTCTCAAGTATCGAGAATAGTTTTTTTGTTTTTTCCATGCCTATTACCCTACTCAACTCTTTTTTCACTTCCTCCCTTCCTTTTTTACTGATTTTGTCTATTTCTACCAAAACCTTTTCTTTTTCTTTTATATCAAGGTATTCTAAGATTCCGTTCAATAACTTTCTACTATTAACAAGAATTTCTATTTTGATTCCGAGCTCCTTGAAAATATCTTTTGTAAGTAGCAAGCACTCAGCATCTGCCAAGATGCTAGCAGAACCAACAACATCAGCGTCTGCCTGCAAAAATTCTCTATATCTTCCTGGTTTTGTTGGCTCGTCTCTCCATACTTCTCCTATCTCAAATCTCTTGAAAGGCAACTTGACCTGATTTTCCTTCAAAAATCTTGCCAATGTTACTGTTAGCTCATATCTCAAGCCAAGCTTTCTTTTGCCCCTATCTTCCAGTTTGAAAGTATCAGAAATTATTTCCTCGCTTGTATCTTTTGTCTGCAAAACCTCTCTTTTCTCGAGACAGCCAGTAACAAGTTCCTGGAAGCCATATAAACGAAAATATTTTCTTATGGTTTCCACTATTTTTCTCAGCTTCAGGGCTTCTTTTCCTGCATAATCTTTTATTCCTTTAACTTTTGACATTTTTCAAAAAGGGCGGGAGGCGAGAATCGAACTCGCTCTTCAAGCTCCACAGGCTTGTATACTACCCATATATGACACCCGCCATATTTTCCTAAAAGAAATGGAGTATTTAAAATTTTAGAAGCAGAGCTAGGAAAACCTTCAGTTATGGGGAAACCTCCTAGCTTTCATGTTAAAAAAGAGGAAAAAAGCTTTATAAAACTTGTGCCACACCGCTCATAAATTTTCCGTAGGAAAATTTAAATATATTCTTTTCTTTAGAAAATAAAATGGAATTTTTAGATGTTATTGTTTATGTTCTAATTTTTCTCGGACTTTTCATGGCCTTGTTTTATTTGATAACCTTCTTCGAAATGCGCAAGAAGAAAGAGCCAAAAATAAGCTACAATCATCCTATTAGCATTATCATTCCGACCCTGAATATGCAAGACTATATTGGGAAAGCAATAAAGTCTGTTTTTTCTTCTGACTACGATGGAAAAATGAGGGTTATTATTGTGGATGATGGTTCTACTGACCAGACAATTTCAATTTTGAACAGACTAAAAAGAAAGTATAGTACAAAAAAGCGTAATTTTGTTATAGTAAAAGGAAAAGGAAATACACTGCAAGACTACATAAAAGCAAGGGCGATAAACATTGGGATTGAGCATGCAAATACAGAATTAACAGCTACATTAGATGCTGATACCCTTTTGCAAAAAGATCTTTTGAAGAAGATGGTTAATCATTTTGCTGATCCCAGGGTTATGGCTGTTACTTGCAGAATAATGCCAGTAAGCAAAAAAAATTTTTTCGAGAGGATGCAGGCTGTTGAGTATGCTATAACTTCTTTTTTCCGTTTGATGCTAAGCAACATAAACGCTTTGCCAATAGCCCCTGCTTTTACCATATACAAAACAAAATGGCTACGCAAAGAAAAATTTGATGAAGGAAATTTAACAGAAGATTTCGAAATGGCTCTGCGCATACATAGCAAATATCATAATTTGCATTACATACTTGGGAGTTATGTCTCTACTTATGTTCCAAGAAGATTCAAAAAACTAAGCAGGCAAAGAGAAAGATGGGGTTATGGTACTTTGTACAACATACAGAAATATAGATACCTCTTCAAAAAAAGATATGGGGATTTGGGCTTGTTTCTATTGCCTTCCACACTGATAGGAATATTGATTTTGCTTTTGATTTTGCTTTTGACCTTGTTCAATCTAGGCATTAGCATAGAAAGGCATATCTCGTTATTCCTAGTTGGATGGCGTCCTTTCCTTACATTACCAAGTCTTTACAATCTGTCTCTTGTTTTTACAGACCCGAGAATGATTCTTGGTCTGATTGGACTGGCAATTTCCTTATTTATCTTTTACACAATGAAAAGACGAACAAAAGCAAAAATATATTTGTGGGAATATTTCGTTTACATTTTTATTTATATATGGCTTTTGGCATATTTTTACGTTGTTGCAATCTTCCGTTTTATAAGCAAAAAGCCTGGCTGGTAGCCAGCTTCCAAGTATTTTCAAAGGAAAAGATTAAAAAAGCTGTTTGTTAAATAAGAGCATGGTAGAAAAAAGAGAGATAGTTCCAGCAAGATATGTTGCTGCTTTCAGCCTTACTTTGCTTATATTTATTCTTGGGATATGGCTAGGTAATCATCTTGCCTATGGCAAGCTTGGACAGCTAGAGCAGATCGGGCAGGAACTAAGCATTTTGTTTGTTAGCCTAGAACTGAAAAATGAGCTACTACGAGAAGACCTATGTGCTCTAGACTGGGAATATTTGAGCAATGAGAGAGTCGAGATGGGAAACAAAGTAGCCATGCTGGAAAGGAGACTGGGCAAAAAAAATCCTGATGTTTTGGCACAAAAAAGGGTCTACGAGCTGATAGAAATAAGATCAATATTACTACTTGAGGAGTTCAAAAAAAAGTGCAACACCAATCTTATAAAAATCCTTTATTTCTATACGAACAAAGAAGATGATGTAAAAGGAAATTTCGCAACCTGCGAGCAGCAAGGCTATATTTTGAATATGCTTTACAGAGAATACCCCTCTATAGTAAACATTTTTTCTTTTGATATAAATCTGGAAAATCCTGCATCTTCCACGCTAATGAAAATTTATGGTATAGAAAGTGCGCCTGTGCTGGTTATAGATGATGAAGTTTATGCCGGCTTCAAGAAAATTTCCTTGTTGAAGGAGATAATTGGACTAGAAGAATTAGAAATTGACCAAAAAGAATAAATATTAATAAATCTTTCTTATCACAAGAGAAAGATTTATAGTAAGATAAAAAATGCAAAAAAAAGAAAAATGTGCTTTCTGCAGAAAAGAGGCAGAAACTAGGGGGATAGTAGATAATCAGTTGTTATGGTTATGCAAAAGCTGTGCTTTTAGGCACAACGCTATAATAGCAGAAAAGCCATCTGCTGAGCAACTAGCAGAAATTGAAAGACCTTACACAATAAGAGAGAGACTTGTAAAAATAAGAGGTCTTGATGTTTCTGAAAAGCCTGAAGAAAAAAGAAAAAAAGAAATTACTTTAGATTATTTGAGAAAGATAAAGAAAGAAAAAGCAAGAGAAAAAAAGCAAGAAGGAAAGGTAAAAGAGATGGGAGAGACAGGAGAAAAAAAATTATCCATAAAGCTAGTAGATAATTTTTCTGAGCTTGTAAAAAGGGCAAGAAATGCAAGAAATATGACCCAGGCTGAGTTGGCAGCTACAATAGCAGAGCCAGAACAGGCAATAGTAGAAATAGAAAAAGGTATTTTTCCAAGAGAAAAAAGGATTATAAAAAAGCTAGAGCAATTTTTGAAAATAAAATTGCAAAAAGAAAAGCAAGAGGAAGAAAAGCCTGAACAAGCAGAACAAGCAGAAATTGACTTTAGGTCAAAAAAACTAAAAATAGATGACTTGCTAAAACTAAAGGAAAAGCGGGAAGAAAAGCAAGAATAGCAAAGAGACTATAAGTCAGGAGCAAGAGAAAGATTTTAAAAAGGTGGGGCATATTAAAAAACACATAAAAAACAAGAAAAGATGAAAATCAAAGTTATTACAAAAAAGCCAGATGAAATAGAAGTGGAGAT
>CAZSMI010000037.1:4555-6333 GCA_964607815.1 Candidatus Woesearchaeota archaeon
AAAAGATGAAAATCAAAGTTATTACAAAAAAGCCAGATGAAATAGAAGTGGAGATAGATGATTTGACAATAGCTGAGCTGCTGAGAAACTATTTGTGGGAAGATAAGAGAGTACAGAAAGCAGCTTGGAAAAAAGAGCATCCAACAAAAAATCCTATTCTCATGGTAAAAACAAAAAGCAAAAGTGCAAAAAAAGTATTGCTTGATTGTATAAGCAAAGTAGAAAAACTCAACGAGAATTTTTTGAAAGAATTCAAGAAAGCTGTCAAGTAAAGCAAAAAACTTTATTAACTACCTATTTCTATTTTTAGCATGCAAGAAACAGAAAAAAAATCGGGAAAAGAGCTCATAAGGCTGGCAAGATTAAGCATAGAAAATTTTTTTGAGAAGAGTAAAGAAAAAGAGCAGGAAATAAAGAATATTTCTAATAAATACAAAGAAAAAAGTGGGGTTTTTGTCACCCTAAAAAAAAATGATGAGTTAAGAGGCTGTATTGGATTTCCATACCCTTCTTTGCCTCTTGGCCAAGCAATAGTACAGGCAGCGCAGCATGCAGCTTTTTCTGATCCAAGGTTTATGCCCTTATCAGAAAAAGAGGTAAGTGGGATAACCATTGAGATCTCTATCTTAACAGAACCATTAGAAATTAAATGCAAGAAAAAAGAGTTGGCAAAAAAAATTAAGATAGGAAGGGATGGCTTGATAGTAAGTTATAGGAACATGACTGGCTTGCTTCTTCCTCAAGTCGCACCAGAACAAGGCTGGAATGCTCAACAATTTCTCGAGCAAACATGTGTGAAAGCAGGCTTGCCAGCAGAAATATGGAAACAAGAAGAATACAAATTTTACAAATTCCAGGCAGAAGTTTTTTCTGAAAAAATTTCTAAGGAAGAATAATTTTATAATTTTTCAACTTATTATAATTTTTCAACTTAAGATTTAAAAAGTCAAAAATCTTTTTCAGTTAATGGAAACTGAAAAGCCAGTAAAGCTCCTTGAAAAAAACATAGGACAAGAGGAAGAGGAGGAAGAAGAGAAAAAAGAAAAGAGTCCCTTGAAAATTATACTTGCAATTTTTCTTGTTTTGTTGCTTATTGTTCTTGCAATGCCTTATTATAACATAAGGACAAATCCTTCTCCTGATATGAAAAAAATACCTTCTTTGCAAGAGGTTTTGAGTTTGAGCAATATAACTCTTGAGGAAAATGTTACGCATAGAATAAATAACATAGAAGAATTTGCTCTCTTTATCAAAGCAGATGACCCTATAATAAGAAATATCGCCACAAAAATTGTTACTGAATCTTGTGTTCAAAGCGAGATTTGTTACGCAAAAGCCTTGTATTACTTTGTTAGAAATAATATAAAATATGTTAGCGATCCTAAAAGGTTTGAGTATGCTGAAACACCTCGTGAAATTTTGCTTACTGGCGGGGGGGATTGTGACAGCCACTCAATTTTATTGGCAAGCTTAAATGAGGCAATAGGAATTACTACGAGACTAGTTTTTGTTCCTTCTCATGTTTATGTACAAATTTATTTACCAGAAGCAAGAAAAGGCTATAAGACAGAAGGAGACATGATTTCTCTGGACACTACCTGTAAAAATTGTGAATTTGGTGAGCTTTCTCCTTTCATGAAAAAAGAACCTAGGCGCTATTTACCCTAGCTTTCAAAAGTTTTTAAATTGCCTAAGAAAATTTTTGTATAAAAAATTGAAAAACGGCTTTGCGTAAATATTCTGAATAATCAATGTTTTTTCTTAAGAAGTTTATCAAG
>CAZSMI010000038.1:0-3536 GCA_964607815.1 Candidatus Woesearchaeota archaeon
CTAATCTATCTCCCTCACGTTTCTGGTTCCTTCAGCAAACTTAATTTCTTTGGAATAACATATTCAAAGGGAAAATCGAAAAATTGAAGTAAGCACCTTATTAATCGAGATTATGTCTCCTATACTGAAGCTTGTATTTAGTTTCATAGTTGCTACCTCTTTTATGTAAAAAAGAGGTAGCTTCTATTTTCAAGAATTAAATAGCGATGTCAAGTTTAAAATTAATTATCTAGAAGAAAATTAGGGAGACTTAAGCAGCTTTACCAACCTAAAATCTTCCTTTCTTATACCTTTTATTAAGAACATGACAGCAAAATAAATTAGGGCACCCAGAATTATCTCGATTATTGCAAGAGGCCATATCAAGCCTACAAAGTAGTTAAAAGCGAGAAGAAAAATAACCATGATAATGCTCGCAAAAAATGGCTTTACTATTAAACTTTTATCTGGAGCCATCTTTAATTGCTTCTTGCCTAAAATAGCTATTGAACCAAAGTAGATATAACGGCTTATAAATGTGGCTGTGGCAGCTCCAATCATATGAGGGTTATGTTGGTGATCGTCTATTATGTTTTCTAAATTTGTTATCAGCCTTATCATCAGCCTCTTTTAATAACCATTTCCATAATGGTGTGAATCTGACTTTTCTTTTTGTTCCAAACCACTTTTCTTGCTTTTCTGCTTCATAGTCATCAGTTATAACAAGAAGGTTTTTACATTTTAATTCTTTTGATGCTTTTATCAATGCTCTAATTTCTCTCTCTTTTGTTTTTAAATCATTAATGTTATAACAAACTTGTATTAGCTGTTTAACTTTATTTGCTTGTTTTATTATGAAATCTACTTCACAATTTGGGGTTTTGTAATAGTATGTCTCTGAATATGTTTCATTTAATACATTTCTCCTTAATAAATCAACTAAAACAGTATTTTCATAAATTTTTCCTACATCTTTGGTTTGTTTGAACGCTACAAAATTACTAAAGCCTTGATCAATATTATAAGTTTTTCTTGGAGCAAGTTCTTGTTCTTTTAATTTATAAGAGAATCTTTTTAGAGTAATTATGGCGTAACTATTCTCTAAATAGGAAACATAGTTTTTTGCTGTATGAACATCCCCTAACTTAAACATCTTTGCCAGTTTTGAATAAGAAAACTCATTGGAAAAATTCGAAATTAAATAATAGGTAAGCTCTCTAAAAGCTCCTTCTTTCTTAATCTTGTATCTTCTTATACAATCTTTGTAAATTATATCTTCATAGATTACTCTCACAATAGATTTTCCAAAAATTCTATATTCAGGAAAACTGCTGCTGTTCAAATACCTTTCTAACAATTTCCTTGTTTTAGCTATTTCAAATGTGGTAAGAGGTTGTTTTATTGGAGAGATTTCTCTAAAAGAAAAGGGGGAAATTGTAATATCTATATGTCTTCCTGTAAGATGTGTGGCTAACTCTCCACTTAGTAATCTTGAATTGCTTCCAGTGATTATAACTTTTTTTGTTCTTCTAAGCCTAGCAGCAAACAATTCCCACTTCTCAACATTTTGAATTTCATCGAGGATTATAAAATTGATTTTACCGTATAATTCATAAAATGCTTGTAAGACTTTATCTAAATGCTGAACTTTTATACTGGCTAATCTTTCATCTTCAAAATTTATATAACCAGTATTGGCTTTTATTAGGTTAGATATCTGCATAGAGAAGAAAGATTTCCCACATCTTCTCACACCAAGAATTGTTAGAATATTTGGATGTTTTAAATAGTTTTTAGATAATGGGAGGTATTCTCTCTTGATAGCATCTTTGCTTTTTAACTTTTCTTCTATCTCTTCTCTCTGGTCTTTTATTATTCCTTTTATTGTTCCTATATCCATGTTTATATACAAACAAGGTTTATTTAAAAATCTTTCTATTTACCAACAAGGTTTTTATAAAAATTCCTAAACATTTTCATTAGAGACTAATATTATGGTGAACTGAATCATTAAAAGCCACGATTAGCAGACATATTTTTAAATTTCTTGGTTGTTAGGAAGGTCAAGTATTTATTAATGAATTTATGCACTATGTTTTTCCATCACACGCAAAACGGCTCGGATACTTCTGCTTTCAAGCAAAGTGAAGAGCTACCTTTCATCTTTAAAATTGATAATAACTTTACAATTTTCCCGGATTTTCTATATTTATCATTTTTTACTTATTGATATCCCAATCTTTAGCTTAGAGAGGTCCTAAACTTGAATGTTAACTTCTCAGTAGTTTGAAAAGCTCAAAATCCTCTTTTTTTATGCCCCTAATCAAAAACATAACAATAAAATAAACAGCTGCAGCAAGAACTATCTCGATTATTGCAAGAGGCCATACCAAGCCTACAAAGCGATTGAAAGCTAGGAGAAAGGCAACCATAATAATGCTCGCAAAAAATGGCTTTGTAAATACTGCTATGTTTGGAGAAATCTTGAATTGTTTTTTTGTAGCAATCATCAATGCAGAATAAAGAAAAATGTTGCTTGCGAGAGTTGCGATAGCTGCTCCTAAAGTAGCATGCAGTTGACTTATTTTTAACATGCTTTTGATAAGGATATAATTAAGAATTATGTTCATAACTGTTGCAATAACCATAAACTTTGTTGGAGTTTCTGGCTTCTCTCTAGCATTAAAAAATATTGTATAAAGAGAAAAACTTGTTGTAAGAATAAGAAAAGATAAAATATAAAGAGGAAAACATGCTGGCAAATATACTTGACCATAAATAATCTTGATGAATGGTTTTGCTATAAAAGCGAGACCAAAAGCAATAGGAAAAGAGAAAATTAGCGAGATGCGTAAAGACCTATTAAATGCTTGTTTTACTCTTACAAAAGAAAGTTGTGAGAAGACAGGAAATAAAACCGCACCAAAAGCAATCAAGCCGGAAGCTGTCATTACCAAAGCATATGCTGCCCTATAAAAACCAACATATTCTGCATGCTTTGCACCTAAAATTGCTCCAAGCATTATTGTATCAATATAAGCAAAAAAAACTGCTGAAATCATAGCTATGCTCAAAAAAAGAACATATCTTAACAAGATTTTTCTCTCTTTCCTTTCAATTTTGGTTTTGATAAAAATACTTGAATATCTTTTTCTTGTTATGAAAAAAATAAAAATGAGAGTTACAAAAGAACAAAGAACAAGGGCAAGTACTGCACCAGACAAAACAAGTGTCTTGTCAGAAGTAACAAGTATCTCGCTAACATTAACAATCGTTTTTGCTATCAAAAAAAGTAGCAACAAAGTAAAAAGCAATCTTGTAACCTGCCATATTATCTCTTTTGTAATTTTGAACTTGAACTCAGAAAATGCATTAAAAAGAGAGGCAAAAAATTCTGTAAAAGAGGAAAAGAGCAGATAAGCTGCTGCTATCATAAAAGGAAAAAATAAATCTGGTCCTTTGAAAACATAAACAGCAAGAGGTTTTGCTATCAATATTATTATCAAGGCAATAGAAAAAACAAGAATAGTTTTAATTTTCAAAAGGTAATGCAAATA
>CAZSMI010000038.1:3636-6217 GCA_964607815.1 Candidatus Woesearchaeota archaeon
TGACAACTTTTTTTGTTAGGCTTTCTTTCCTTCCTTTTTCCTCTTTTTGTTTCATTTTTTATTTTTAATTTATCTTCTAATGTTATGACAACTTTATTAAAATCAGGAATGTCTGGCAATAATTCCCTCAAATCTTGCTCCCATAAACTTTTGACTAAGGCTAGATTATCTTTGTTTGTTATATTCTTTATTGAAAATTTATCTTTTGTAATTTCAAGTTTCTTTTTGGCTATATTAATTGCTTTTTTGCAATTGATATTCTTATACTTTAGGGCATAATAAACATCCAAATAATCTCTTGGCTTATTTCTCTGAACTAAAGCTCTTATCTTTTCTGCGACTAATTCTTCTAGTTGAAAAGTTAATATATTTATTTCCTTGAAATAGGGAGATTTTAATTTTTTGATTACTAATTTTAAGATTGGCTTTTCTCTTTTGCTAATATCAAGGACTATGTTATTTTTATATTCTAGGATACTAAAATAGCTTAAAATAATCTTTGTTGAATTATTTGTTTTAATTATTTCTTTGATTTTAGAATTAATTTCTTTGTCTTCTATTGTTTTTTTAAGATCATTTATATTTATTTTTTCTAATTCTGTAAAATCCAAGTCAATAGATATCCTTCTATGTAAATAAAACTTATGTAAGGCAGTTCCACCTTTAAAAACCAATTTGTTTTTCAATTTTGATTCATAAATTTTTTTTAATAGGTAAGTTAAAACAAAATCTTTTTCTACAGTTCCTAGTGGCAATTTTTCTTTCTTTGAAATTTCAACAATCCTTGCTTTTGTTATCATTTTTTATTATGTTATTTTAATATGTTAACAAATCTTCTTTTTTGACATTTATTATTAATTTCCATTTTTTGTTTATCTCAATTTCTTTTTTTGGTAAAGTTGTAGATAAGTATATTGGTCTATAAGTTCCAATATGCTTTTTTAAATCTCCTGTATCTTTATTTAATAAATCCAGAATATAACCAAGTCTTCTTATAATAGAAAATTTTTTCAATTTTATAGCATAGTCCTTGACTTTCTTCATATTAATATGCTGATACTGACTTAGCGCCTTGGTTATCTCAATAATTGTTCCAGCATATTTCTCTTGGTCTAGGCAATCAACAATTGCTTTTTCTTTCTCAGCTATTCTTATTTTATTGTTTTCTATTGTTTGTATGGTAAATCCAAAAAACTTATTTTTCTTTATTTTAATAAATTTAAAGATATAATTTTGTAGCTTTATAGTTAGACTATGTTTTCTTTCTATAGTTGCTATATACACATAATTAGGTAATTGTTCTGTTAAGCCATAATAAGATAAAGCACTTCTATAGGATATATAATAATTCTTAACTAATCTTGAAGCTATAACAAAGGGGTGTTCACTCCAACCTAATTTACCTTCTAGAGGCACTATCAAATATTTCCCTCTCTCTATTCTTTCTAGCCATTTTTTCTTTTCTAATCTATAAAATATTACATACAAATTGCTTTTTTTTATTTTGAATAACTTTTTTGCTTCATTAAGAGATATAGCCTTCTTTTTCCTTAAAGCTAATTCTGACATAATTTCATATTCTCTTTTTGACAAGCTCTTGTACATTTTGATACACGATCCTTACAAAATATGTAATTTTTGTGTATTTAAATATTTTTGCAAAAAATTCAATCAAATCTTTTTATTGGACACTATTCTTATCATTTTTGATATAATTCATGCTAAAATATAGGAAATATTTCGATAGCCTAAAGTATACAAATTTGATTACTAAGGTATATTAGATTATTATTTTTTCTTGTCATAATCAAGAAAGGCCTTGAAAGAAGGCGTTTCTAACAACTGCTTGTGTAAGGCTTGGCTACCAAAAACAAAAATCCCTTTCTTGAATGTTCTTAGTTTCTCTATCTCCTTCCTATATATAATCCTGGTTTGTATAATGGCTATTATACTTTAAAAACTTTCGGTCAGCTGACACTCGGTTTTATGGGCGTTGGAACACAAATAAAAACAACTTTTGCATTCTTGGCTAGCTCTTCTATATTTTTTTCTGGATTATATTCTTTTTTGTATTTATCATAGAGATATAGCTCGTGGACATTGCTGAGAACTTTTGCTGTTGCCCCTCCTACTACACCAATACCTATTATACCAATTTTCATATTCTAAGCTCTCCGAAATTTTTTCTTTTTTTGATATTCTTTTTAATATGATAGCAAATGCTGATTGCTTTTAAATAGCTCTTTCTATCTTTTGAAAAAGTTATATCAGTAAGAATATGAAAGAGAAAACCCATAAGGATGAAAAAAGCTATTCTGCAAGATATTGCCAAGATAGAAAATAAAAAAAGAAATTCATATGTATGAAATATGCATAGAAAAAAAACCCTTTTTCCCTTGAAATTTGGAGCAGATTGCTTTTTGTCAAGCTTTTTGAAGGCATTATATACTTTTATCAAATTTTTTTCTTTTCTTTTTATAGCATAAATTACATAATGGTCTGCATCAATTAGAAAACTTGAAAGAAAAAATATCAAGATTTGCCATTGTAAAAAATGGAAGAAAAATAGAATAACAGAGGC
>CAZSMI010000039.1:0-5994 GCA_964607815.1 Candidatus Woesearchaeota archaeon
CTATGGGTTATGGAATAGCAAATAAAATAATTGTTGAATATGACGAAGAAAAGAGGGAAAATGGAAATTTTTAAATTTTTAATCATTATATTTACAAGTATAAAAAGAACGAGAGATTTAGTTTTGTATAATAGTAAAAAATTAAGCAGGAGAAAATAAGGAATATTCTGAAATCAAAAAATGGATAAAAAGCTCAGCAAAAGTTTTGAAGATTATATAGAGGCAGCTTATCTCATCAAGAAAAGAAAAAAAGTTGTCAGGGTGAAAGATATTGCAGACGCTTTGAATGTAAGCCTGCCAAGTGTTACAGAAGCGATAAAAAAATTAGCAAGAAGAGGTCTTGTTGTATATGAAAAATATGGTCTTGTAGAGCTAACAAAAAGAGGTGAAAAAGCTGCTAAGGGAGTTTACAAAAAACATAAAACCTTGTCAAAATTTTTAATAACAATTTTAGGTTTAGATGAAGAAACTGCTTTGCATGATGCATGCATAATGGAACATGGATTGAGCAGAAAAACCCTTGCAAGATTAATAAAATTCATAAAAAAAATTGATAGTTTAATGCTCAAAAATTTAAAATAAAAAATAAAAAGGAGGTAAAATAAAAATGCCAGGAGGAGATAGAACAGGTCCTGTAGGATATGGGCCTATGACAGGAAGAGCAGCAGGATATTGTGCAGGTTATGGAGTGCCAGGATATATGAATCCAATTCCAGGATTTGGTAGAGGATTTGGCATGTTCAGTAGAGGAAGAGGCTTCGGTAGAAGGACTATGTACAACCCAAGAGGATTATTAAGACCGAGATTTTGGGGGGCGCCATTTGTACAAGGAATGCCAATGCCAGGATATGCAGACCCTTATCAAGCACCAACAAAAGAAGAAGAGCTAGAAATTTTGAAAGAACAGAGAGATTTTCTAAATAAGGAAGCAAAAGGACTTGAGAAAAGAATAGCAGATTTAAGTAAGTAGATCAAGAAAAAGTTTACTTTTTTATTTTTCTTTTTCAATAGTTTGAACTTTTTTATTTTTCTTTTTCAATAGTTTGAACTTTTTTATTTTTTATTGTAAAGATTTAAATATTTTTGATTGTTTTGGTTATCATAAATTATACAAGATATCACTATTACAGAAAAAATGAAAAAAATTATTATAATAACAATTATTTTAACTACTATAATCTTGCTTTTAGGTGTCAGAAAGATAATTAAAGAAAATATTAGTGTAAGAGAAGTCAAGATGTTAAGCAATATAACAAAAGTAAGCAATGTAACTTTAGTAACTATTTATGATAACTATCAATCTAATCCAGACTTGCAAACAGGATGGGGGTTTGGTTGTGTGGTGAGACTAAAAGATAAGACTATTCTTTTTGATACAGGAGCAGACAGCGAAACTTTACTTAGCAATATGGAAAAACTGAAAATAAAACCAGAAGAAATTGATATTGTTGTATTATCCCATATCCATTGGGATCATGTTGGTGGTTTGGCAGGATTTTTAGAAAAAAATTCCAATGTAACTGTGTATGCTCCGGTAAGTTTTCCCAAATCATTCAAAGAAGAAATCAATCAGACAGGAGCAAGTGTTGTAGAAGTAGGCAAAGAGATAGAAATAGAAAAAGGAATTTTTTCAACAGGAGAGCTGGGAACATGGATAAAAGAACAAAGTTTGGTAATTAATTCAGAAAAAGGTTTGGTTATAATAACTGGTTGCTCTCATCCAGGAATTGTTAAAATAGTAAAAAGGGCTAAAGAAATAACTGGTAAAGAAGTATATCTCGTTATAGGAGGATTTCACCTGTCAGGAGCCCGTGATTCTGAGTTGAAAAGAATTATAAATGATTTTAGAGGGCTTGAAGTTAAAAAAGTAGCTCCTTGTCATTGTTCTGGAGACAGAACAAGGCAGCTTTTTAGCGAAGAGTACAAAACGAATTACATAGAAAATGGAGTAGGCAAAATAATACAAATATGATATCAACAACAACTTTTATTGCTGTAATTTTGCTTGCAATACTTTCAGCTAGGTTAAATCTAAAATTAAATCTAAAATGAAGATAGCTATAACAGGTGGTAAAGGAGGGACTGGAAAAAGCACAGTTGCTACAGCGTTAGCAGTTGAATTAGCTAAATCAAAAAAGGTTTTACTTCTTGACGCAGATATTGATTGTCCAAATGATCATTTAATCCTTTCTATAAAAAGAAAAAAGGAACGAGACATTTTTCAACTAGCACCAAAATGGGATCTCAAAAAATGTATTAAATGTGGAAAATGTGCTGCAGTGTGCAAGGCAAATGCAATTGTATTTGTAAAAGAAAAATATCCTATTTTTATTCCAGAGCTTTGCATAGGCTGCAATGCATGCAAAATTGTTTGTCCAACTAAAGCAATAGGTAAGACAAAACAACAAATTGGAACAATTTATTCTGGGAAAGGCTATAACATAAACTTATATACAGGAGAAATGAAGATTGGCTATGAAGAAGCTGGTCCAATAGTTAATGCATTAAAGAAATTTACATCAAAAAAAGAAAAAGATTATGATTATATTTTAGTTGACACAGCTGCCGGAACACACTGTAATGTCATATCAGCATTATTAGGATCTAATTTAGCGCTTGCAGTAACAGAGCCTACTCCATTAGGTGCTTATGATCTAAAACTTATTTTAGAATTATGCAAAGTCCTAAAAATTCCATTCAAGGTTATTCTAAATAGATCAGATATTGGAGACCAAAGATTGATTAAAAAAATAGTTCAAAAGTACAAAACAAAAATTATTGCTGAAATCCCTTACAAAAAAGAGATATTGGAAGCATATTCAAAAGGAAAACCAATAAAAGATAAATCAATAACCAAAATCATAGGATCAATAAAATGAAAGGAGTCTATTGTTTGATAATCGATATAAAGAAGAACATTAGCCCAATAATAGGAACTTTAGGCAAAATAAATTTCAAAAAAGGAAAATATGTTTATGTGGGTTCTGCACAAAATAATCTTGAAAAAAGAATTGCAAGACATCTCAAAAAGAAAAAAAGGAAATTTTGGCATATTGATTATCTTCTTGCCAAAAAAAATGTTAAAGTTATAAATACTTATTACAAAAAAGCTGGAAAGCGGGAAGAATGCAAAATTGCCTGCTTGCTTGCCCTAACTGAAAAACCAATAAAAAATTTTGGTAATGGTGATTGCAGATGTATAAGTCATTTATTTAGAATTGTAAAATTAAACAAGAAAAAAATAAAAAAGATTTTTGAAAAATGATAAAAGATTCGATAAAATTACAAATAAATCATGAGCCAGACTGTTATGGCCATCTAAATAATAGCCTTTATTCTTTATATTTTGAGAAAGCAAGAAAATTTATTTTGAAAAAAGCAGGATTGGATGAAGAAAAATTGAAACAAAAAGGGATAGGAGTTTTTGTAGTAGCTTCTAATTATAAATATATAAACCAGACGAGAAAATATGAGGAAGTTAAAATAGACTCTGAACTTATAAAAGAAGGAGCAAAATTTATAGTAAAACAAAAAATGTATAATAAGGAAGAAAAAGCAACAGGGAAAATAGAACATTGTTTAGTAAATTTGAAAACAGGAAAGCCCAAAAACCTAAACCATCTTGAAAAAATCCTAAATTTAAAATGAAAACCATCACAATTTTATCAGGAAAAGGGGGAGTAGGAAAAAGCAGTTTAACAGCGTCATTAGCTGTACTTCTTGCTCGCAAGCAAAGCATTGTTGCAGTTGACTGTGATGTAGATGCCCCTAATTTAGCTTTAGTGCTTGGACTAAAAAAGTTCAAAGAAAAGAAAAAGATAAGCACAAATGAAAAAGCAAGGCTAATTTCTATGAAAGGCATTAATCCAAGAAAATGCATTAGTGTGTGCAATTTTGGAGCAATTTCTTATGATAAAAAAAAGAAAAAGATTGTATTTAATCGATTTTTATGTGAAGGTTGTGGCAGTTGCCAGTTACTTTATCCAAAAAATATAAAACTAGAAAAAGTTCAAAATGCTGAATTTGGCATCGGTAAAACAGATTATGCTTTCTCTATTGTTTCTGGCCAGCTAAAAATGGGCGAGAGCGGCAGCGGAAAAATTGTAACAGAAATAAAAAATAAAGCGGAACAAATTGCAAAAAAAGAAAAAGCAGAATTAATTCTTGTAGACTCTTCGCCAGGAATTGGCTGTCCTGTTATTGCTTCAATACAAGGTTCTGATTATGTTATTGCAATAACAGAACCATCTCCTGCCGCTTTAGCTGATCTACAAAGAGCATTAAAAGTAGTTGAACATTTCAGAATTCCTTATGGTTTGGTTATAAATAAATGGGATATTAATAAAGCATTTACAAAAAAAATAGAAAGCTTTGCTAAAAAATATGGAATTCCTATTTTAGGAAGAATGCCTTATGACAAAAGCTTTGTCGAAGCTCTGGTTAACTTAACTCCTATCGTAGTTTATAATAAAAAATTTGAAAAGTTACTTATTAAAATTATAGCTAAGCTAAAGATTTAAAAGTTTATAAAATATTAATATTAAGATAAAAAAGAAAAATGATAATAACAGAACTAAAGCCTTATGGCATGGTTAAATCGCAACTGAAGAAAAAAGATAAGATAGGAATTGTTTCGTGCAATACATGCGCAAGAATGTGTGAGACTGGAGGCGAGAAAGAAATGAAAATTCTTGCTTCAAGGCTACGAAAAGATGATTTTGATGTTGTTGATATGGACTTGATAGGCTTTGCTTGTAATCTTGACCAGCTAAAACCAAAAGAACTGCATGGTGACACGACTATTGTCTTAGCATGTGATGCTGGTATTTATAATTTAAAAAAATTATTTCCGAAACGCAAGATAATAGCAGCTCTTGACACAGTAGGCCTCGGCGCATATGATGAAAAAGGCAATCTAACTCTTGTCAGAAAATTTGAATAAAAAATGGAGAAAATAATAGAACTACTAAAGAAATCAAAATACTCTAAAAAAACAATAAAATATATTGCTAAGTCAGATGCCTACTTTGTCTATACTAGTCTATCTGGTCTATGTGGCAATACAACAGAAATTTTTTTAAAAATTTCTAATGACAAAATAAAAAAATGATCTTGCTTTGGATACTGACAAGCGCATTTTTAATTAGCTTGATAGCCTTTGTTGGCGCTTTAACATTGCTGCTTAGAGAAGAGTTATTTGAAAAAATTCTTCTTTGGTTAGTGGCCCTTTCAGCTGGTGCGCTTATGGGAGGAGCATTCTTGCATTTGATACCAGAAGCAGTTGAAAAATTTGCATCTTATACTATTTTTCTTTATATTTTGGTTGGATTTGTGCTATTCTTTTTTATTGAAAAGGTACTTCATTGGAGACATTGCCACAAAGGAAAATGTCCCGTGCACACATTTGCTTATATGAATCTTGTTGGTGAGGGTGTGCATAATTTTATAGATGGCCTAATAATTGCTGCAGGTTTTGTTGTGAACATTCCATTGGGCATATCAATCACGTTGGCTGTTGCTTTGCATGAAGTCCCTCAAGAGATTGGCGACTTTGGAGTTTTGGTTTATGGCGGATTCAAAAAAATCAAAGCACTGCTTTTGAATTTTGGGATTGCATTAACTATTCTACCAGGTGGAATATTTGGTTATTACTTAGCTAGCTATATAGAAAGTTCGATAATGTTTCTGCTTCCGTTTGCAGCAGGCGGCTTCATTTACATTGCCGCCTCTGACTTGATACCAGAGCTAAGAAAAGAAATCAGTGTTAAAAAATCTCTTACAACTTTCGTGATATTTATAATAGGTATTGCGATTCTGTTTGCTGTTAAATTTATCATGCATGGATGAAAAAATAAAAAAATTGCAAGATGCAAATTTTTGCGGTATTGACAAGAAAGGTGAGAAATGTGCTGCTGTTGTTGAAAAAAGCTCCTTGCTTTTGTAAGAGGAGTAAGAGCAGACAAGAAAGAAAAAGCAAAAGGAAAATGTATTTTT
>CAZSMI010000040.1:0-5807 GCA_964607815.1 Candidatus Woesearchaeota archaeon
AAGAGAAAATTAAAGAAATGAAAGGTCAAATTAACTTATCGATAGGAAATAATAACGGGATACTACATACAAATTTTACTATTCTAGAGTGTTAAAAAAGAAAGATTTAAAAAGAATCAAAAATTACTTATAATATGGAAAAAGAAATAAAACACAATGACTATCTTTTTGTATATAATAAAAAAGAGAATAATCCCGGTGTTGAAGGTTTTCTAGATGTTCATATAGATCACTATATAATGGAAGTTTATGGTGTAAAGAAGAACCTCCTCAATAATGTAAAATCTGTTTCAAGATTACTAGACAAAATAAGTTCTGGACTAAATTTAAGGGTAGTAAAAAATTTTTTTTATCCTTTTGAACCAGGCGTCTCCGGCATATTGATTATTGCAGAATCACATCTTGCAATCCATACATGGCCAGAAAAGCATTATGCACATATCGATTTGATTACTTGTTCAAAAGATACAGATTTTAGTAATTTGAATAAACTACTAGAAAAAACATTTGAACCAGAATATTATGAGATAACTAAACTCGTATATTAAAATGGAAAAAGAAAAGATAGATTTATCCTTAATCGAGAAAATATGTTCTTCAAGACCAAAAGCAAATAGGGAAATAGATCAGGTACACATGAGACCAGAATCAATAGTCTCTCAACTAGAAATAATGGAGAATTATGTTATGCAAAAGGATATTTTGTTTTTAGGAGATGATGATTTTTTGAGTGTTTTTTCTGGCATATTCCTCAAACCAAAATCCATAACTGTTCTAGAAATAGATAAGAGAATTATAGATTCTCTTATAGTTCAAGGCAAGATGAACAGTTTAGAATTAAAAGTTTATAAATATGGCGTGGGGGATAAACTTCCCTCAAATTTCCAGAAAAAATTTGATTTTTTCGTTACTAATCCACCTTATGGATCAAAGAACAAAGGAGAAAGCGGAAAAATATTTTTGGGCAGGTGTTTAGAGGCAACAAAGAAAAACGGATTGGGATGTTTTATCCTTCCTTACGATCCAGATATTGACTGGACCAAGGAGGCAATGCTAAATATACAGCAAATGCTAGTAAAATCTGAATGCGTTATGTTAGAAGTAGCAAGAAATACCCATAAATATTTTCATCCTAACAAAAATTTGACATCTTCTGCATACATAATCCAAAAATTATCCAATCTTAAACCTTTTAGTTATGATAAAACTTTTAAAAGGTCTAACCTTTACTAGCAAATGAAAAGAATTCTTTTCGTTACAACAAACAAAGCGAAAATAGAAGATGCCAAACAGAAACTTAAATCTGCAGGCATTGAAATAGTTCAATCTAAAATAAAAGTACAAGAACTGAAGCACCCCAATGTAAGAAAAGTTGTTAGAGACAAGGCAAAAAAGTCTTTTAACACGATTAAAAAGTCTTTAATAGTTGAGGATTCTGCTTTATATATTCCAGCTTTAGGAGAGTTTCCAGGAACACAGGTAAAGAAAGCTTTTGGAAAATTATCTTTACAAGATATTTCAAAATTGTTGCAAGGCAAGAAAAGAGATGTTAAATTTGTTTCAGCTCTTGCTTACGCAGATAAGAAAGAGATTAAGGTATTTACACATACTTATTCTGGGAAATTTGCAAAAACCCCAGCAGGAAAAAAAACAAGGGGATGGAGGTTATTTAAACTTTTTATACCAAGAGGCTCAAAAAAAACCTGTGCTGAAATGGGCGATGCGGAATTTAAGCACGTCTCTGCAAAGATGGAAAGGGGCAATCATTATGAACAATTTTTAAATTTTATCAAAAAAAAAACATAAAAAATAAACTAATCCAATTAATTGGAATCTCCGGTTCTGGGAAAAGCTATTTGATACAAAATTATCTTGAAAAATATCCTCTTGTTGCAAATAAGGTGCTCTTCGTTGACTTTGGTGATGAATTACAAAAAAGAATAACAAATCTAAAAGAAAAGAAATATGAAGAAATAAAAAATGTTGTTTACGAATTAGTTGATGAAATATTAAAAAAGCAGCCACTCCTACTAAGCACGCACCTTATCCTTAATAAAAATGACGAATATTGTTTAGACTTAAAATTAGAACAAAAATTAAATTGTGGTTGTTATATTCATCTTGTAGCAAAACCCGAATTTATTTTAGAACGTAGAAAAAAGGATAAAAAAGAATCTCTTGAAAATCTCCTATTAATAGACCTTCACCAAAAAGCTTCGGTTAATTCAGCAAAAATTCTATCAGAGAAACTTAACTGTAATTTTTATATTTTAGAAAATAATAATGAATATGATTTGAAAAAAAATATATTAGCTTTAGATAAGATAATCAAGAAAGAGATATATCCTTAAATAAAATGGGCAAAAAAATTTTATTAACTAAAATAGAAACGAGAGAGCAAGATCCAAGAGTTAGCGGTGATTTAGTTGATTGTTTAACTCTTTCTGTACTAGGCTCTTGTCTTAGGAAAGAAGGCTTGCACGCAGATTTGTATGTTCATGAACTAGGTCAAAGTTCAGAAGATCTGTTAAGAGTAATTGATTATAAAAAGCCAGACATTGTTGGAATCTCAGTTAAAATTTTTAATGCAAGGGAGAGCGTAAAAGCAGGAGAATTAATAAATAAAAAATTCCCCTCTATCAAAATTATTTTCGGAGGGCTACAATTTGATAAATTTTTTGCCAACTTTTTTTTAAAAAAATATCCTTTTGCAAAGTATGTGGTAGTGGGCCAGGGAGAAAAAACCCTGCCTGAATTTGTGTATAAATTGTTCAACAAAAAATCATTAGAAAATACTGCGGGAATAGTTTATAAGGAAAAGGGAAAAGTTTATACAAATAAATTACGAGCCCCTCTGACAAAAGAAGAGCTAGATTCTTTGCCATTACCCGTAACAGATTTGATAGAGGATATAGATTTTGAAAAAAGGAAAGAAAAAACAGTACAAATCAGAACAAGCACCGGCTGCAATGCATTTTGTTCTTTTTGTTATAATCAGGAAGGCAAATGGGTTGGTATGGATCCAGAAAGAGTTAAAGATTATTTTAAATTATATCTTGATAAAGGATTCAGCAATTTTTTGATAGTGGATAATAATTTTATAGGTCCGGACCAGAAAAGAGCTGAAAAAATAGCAGACATTATCCTAAACTTAAGAAAAGAATACAAAAAAGAAATAAAATTCCAGTTTGATGGAAGAACAGACAGTTTTGGAACTATTCGTGAAGGTTTTAATCACGGGTTACTACAAAAATTAGTAGACGCGGGCTTGTATGATATTTTTGTAGGTTTTGAATCTGGAAATGAGTATGATCTTAAGTTGATGAAAAAAGCTATTTTCAAAGGACAGAATGTTCTTGACCAACATCTCTTCTTCCTTGAAAATGTTAAAAAGTATGAAGGCAAACTCACAATAACGCCTGGTTTCATTATGTTAAATGAGGACTCGGACCTAACCAGGGTCAAACAAAATATAGACTTTATACATAATAATTTGGAATATCAATTATCCCCTAATATCTATAGGTATCTTCTTTCTTTTTATCCTGGTTCCACACTAACTAAGAAAAAAATAAGGCCTGTACAAAATTATCCAGATTTTGAATCTATTACTGAAAAAATTTTTTATGGTACATTAGAGCCAGACTATAAAAGAACAGAAATAGCAAAATATGCAAATTTACTCAAAAAAGTAAAAGAAAGATTATATAATTCTGGAAGAGTTATCTCTTATTTAGAGAGAGAAAGGAGATTTTCTTCTCATGAAAAAGAAAAAATTCACAATACAAATTATAAATTTTTTATGAAATATGTAGAAAGCATAGAAAGAGGTTTGGGAAAGAAGCAGATAAATAGCATAATTGAAGAACATAATGATTACTTCCTAAACTTTTTAAGAGGTCACGCTTCAGATATAGAAAATCTAACGAATAGGGAAAATGATTCAGCATCAAAGGAAATATTAGGCCTACTTAAAAAAGAATGAACGGGGATTTAAAAACTTTGCCTCAGAAAACCACTTATGAACTTCTTCTTTTTCTCAGAAAATAGGCAATTATTGCTCCTATTGCCATGATAAGCCAAAAGGAAAGATAGCTTATTTTTTTAGATACCATCAATATTAAAGAAATTACCATTATTCCAATCAGCATCAAAATTAGAATTTGGGTTAATTTATATTTCATTTTATTCTCAAATGAACAAACTTAAAAACTTAAAAATCTTATTCCAGTTTTTTCACAACTCTCAACAACTCTTCTATCTTGCTTATTTCAAAATCTGCCTGTTTTGCTTGCTTTACTTTTATATTGCCATATTTTGCAAAACAAGTTTTCATGCCGAGCTTTTTTGCTCCTTTTATGTCTCTTTTTATATTATCTCCTACCATAAGAACCTCTTTTGGCCTGACTTTTAGCTTTTTCAAAGCTGCTTTGAAAGGCATTTTGCCTGGCTTTAGCTGTTTTGTGTCCTCAAAAGCTATGACAACATCAAAAAAATCATCTAAATGAGTGCCTGCTAGTCTAAGCCATGCTTTTAACCTAGGAGCATCAGTAACTATACCAAGTTTATAGCCTTTCCTGCTTAGTTTTAAAAGAGTAGTTCTAGTTTTAGGATACGGCTCCATCAAACTATCTCTTACTTTTCTGTAAGCAATAATACCCTTAGCAAGAATTTTATAGTTAATTTTTCCTTCTGTTTTTCTCAGAAATTGCTGAAAAATCTTTTGATACTCAAGTCCATACTCATCGTAAAGTTGGAAAAGAATTTTCAAGGCTTTTTTCTTTTCTATGCATAATCCTGCGCCTATCATTGCTGAGATAGCAGCAGAGCAGCATATTCTCTTTATTCTCATGAAATCTATTAATGTTCCATCAAGGTCAAAAATGATTGCCTTTATCATTTCTTGAAAATTCAACTCAAGTTTAAAAACCTTCTTGCAGGAAATTTATGTTTTCTTCAGTTAATGGCTTACTATTTTTTTATTTTGCTCACAAATTCCTTTACTTTTCTCTTAATTTCTTCTACACCCTTTTCCAAGATCTCAAAATTTACAATTTCTTTTCCATCAAACGAAAATCCAAATTTCATTTTTTATTTTTTACCTCCTTGCTTTTTAGTTTTTTACTTTTTCCTTTTTTCTTAGTTTTTGCAAGAATAAAGTAGCGCCAACTCCTGCAATTGCTCCGAGAGTAAACTCTCCTATACCTTTGAGAAAAGTAACTTTTCTCTGCTTTTTAAGTTCACCAAGAGCTTTTACTAACTCCTTGTATTCCTTTTCAGACACCTTGATTGTTTTTGTTTTTTCCATGTTGATAGTATACTAGTGTACTATTTAAAAATTATTGTTATAGGAAATAATTATTATAGTATACTATTCCACTAATAAACCTTAAAAACCTTTTATATCTTGTTTCAAGAATATCAAAATCCTAAAAGCCTTCTTTTTGAAGAAGTTTTCAACTAGCAAAAATCACGAAAAAACAAGAAAACTAAACTAAGAACTAGTTTGTTATTTGCTTTTTTCCACTTTCTTTTCTTCTAGTTTTTCAACTTCTTCTGCTTTTGGGCCTTTTTCGCCCTCAACAGCCTTGAAAGAAACTTTGTCTCCCTCATCAATTTGAACTCCTTCTTTTAGTCCTGTTCCATGGACAAAATAGGTCTTCCCGTCATCTCCATTAATGAAGCCATAGTTTCTACTTCTGTTGAAAAACTTTACAGTTCCCTCAACCATTTTCCTTTATAAATAACTTCTTTTCCTTTTAAATGTTTGCTCAAGCCCTTATATTTTTAACTTCTGCACTTTTATA
>CAZSMI010000041.1:0-5581 GCA_964607815.1 Candidatus Woesearchaeota archaeon
TGCTTGCATGTGATTAAATCTGGAATAAATTATTTAAAAATCTATTGCTCGCCCGCTTTCTCTTATTCTCTTATCTTGCTAATTTCTTTAGGTTTTTTATCTCCTTATAGATTACACTAACCAATTCCTCGTCTAATCCTTCTAATACAAGTTTAATTTTGCTTACAAATTCTCTTGCATTATTTATTACAACATCTGTTTCTTTATAGCTGATAGAAATTCCATATTGAACACTCTCTCTTGCTCTTTTGATTTTCCATAAATAATTAATGTATTTTTCATCAATAATTATTGCTTCTATTTTGTCTTTCTTTTTCTTCAATTCATTAAATCTCTCTATCAGTTCTTTATCTATTTGCTTACCGAAGAAATACTCTAAAACTGCTACTGTTGTAACATGGTCTTTGCTTTGTAAACCTATCTTTGCAAGCAACGATAAAGCAGATTGATACATCGCATAATAAGCAGTAATAACAACCCAGTCTTCATGTCCTAGCTTATTCAAATCTGTCATCACAATCAAATTATGGTCAGCCTTTTTGATATGACCTTCACCCAAATAATCATTTGGAATAATTAATTTCAAACCTCTTTCTTTTTTTGCTCTTGCAAATGCTTTCAAAATTATATCTTTAGCTTTCATTTGAACACCATATCAATAAATTTTTCAAATCCGTATAAGATATAATGATACCTAACTATTTCTTTTACTATCGGTTTTCCTTTTTGCTTTTTGAACTCTATCGGACTCATTAAAATAGGAGTAATTTCTTTTCCATATTTTGCATGAATCTCCCTCGCAATATTAGTTATTTCTAGCTTTTTTTTACACGCAACCATAATATCAATATCACTTTCCTTTATTGCTATTCCCTTAGCATAAGAACCAAAAAGTACAACAAAGATTAAATTTTTCTTGAATGTTAACTTCAACTTTTCAAGAAAATCTTCTAAAATAAGTTTTGTTTCTTTGTTTTTCTTGTAAAATTCTTCTTTTCTATTTACTTCATTCAAATGTAATAAAGCAATTGTTCTGTCATTCTTTACATCAAGAGAGCATAAAATGGCTTTACCAACCTTTTTTTTGGTAATTACTTTGTCTTTGATCAATCTATTAACAACCCTGTTTACAAAAGAATAACTTTCATTTAAAGTTTTGGCTATTTCATTTATCGTGAAACTTTTTTCTAAATTTTTACACATAAGGTCTACTATTTTTAGCTCTAGTCTTGACATTTTATCCCTTTTTGTGATAATATAATCACTATTAGTGATAACAACTTTTTAAATCTTCCGCTTGCCCGCTTACTTTGGATTTTTCGGCTTCGCCGAGCGTTGTACTAAAATCTGATCATTATTATGTTCAAGGCAACTAACAGTAATTTAACAGTTCTGCTCAATTTTCTTCTTTGCGCAAATCACCCCATCGGTCGCGACTTCGTTAAATCGCATACTATAAAGGAAAATAAACTGAAGAGAAAACAAGAATAAAAAACTGCTGAGTTTTTTAATTCTTCAAAATATAAAAAGATATTTAAACAACTATCTCATCAAAATAGCTAGAAGAGAAAATAAAAGAGTGATAATAACAAACTAGCAAAATGGTAAAAACACTGAGTATGTTTTTTATTCAATATATCAATCTATTTGAAAAGTTATTTGGCTTGAGAGCAGAACATTGCTTTTCTTACAACAATTCTATTATATTTGTAGTAAAGCCATTTTTCATAGCAAGAGTAATGTCAAGACATGGCCTCAAGGTGAAGAAGCTATCTTTTATGATAAGAAAAAAAACAAAGATAGTCTCTGAGCCAAAAGGAATGCAAGATATAAACCGTTTTGTCAGCTCAATTGTTTATCCAGTGAGATTCAAAAAAATAACCATAACAGGAGAAAAAGACAACAAGGAAGCAATAATTAATGCAGGAGGAATGCAATCAAAAGCTACCCTTATTGGAAGAAACAAAACAAAACAAAAAGAGCTACAAAATATCTTGCAAGAATATTTTGGTATAAGAAATTTGAGAATACAATAATATTTAAGTGATTTATAAAAGTTATAAAAGTTGGCTTTTCTTATTTCCTTGCCCACAACCTTTAAAAATATAAAATTCTTTGAATTTTATCATTGTATGGCTAGAAAATCTCGATAAGAAAAGAACCAAGTTTACCTATTGATAATAAAAAATATAAAAATATCACAATAAAGTTCACTAGAAGAAAATGGGAATTATGTCTGCTCGTAAATTAAAAAAGAAAAGAAGAAAGTTTAGATGGAGCTCTTTTAAATACAAGCAAAGAGCTTTGCATTTGAGAGAAAAAGCTGACCCTTTGGAAGGGTCAAGCCAAGGGAAAGGTATTGTCTTAGAAAAAGTTCAGCTTGAGGCAAAACAACCTAACAGTGCGATGAGAAAATGTGTTAGACTCCAGATTATAAAAAATGGCAGGCAAACTACTGCATTTGTGCCTGGCAATCAGGCAATAAAGTTTATAGACGAGCATGATGAAGTGATGATAGAAAGAATAGGTGGAGCAAAAGGAAAAGCAAAAGGAGATATTCCCTGTGTGAACTATCAGGTTATAAAAGTAAATGACCAGCCTCTTGCCATGCTTGTCAAGGGAAAGATAGAAAAGGCAAGGAGATAAATTTTAAGTTTTTTCTATCTTTTTGAAGAGGTGATAACAAGCCTTGTGCTTGTTCTTTTGAAAATGGGAAATACATTAGGTGAAAAATTTAAGTTAACTGTTGCTGGTGAATCGCACGGACCAGCAATAATCGCTATAGTAGACGGTTGCCCATCTAATTTAGACATAAAACTTGAAGACATACAAAAAGAATTAGACAGGAGAAAACCTGGACAAAGTAGAATAACAACAGAGAGAAGAGAAGAAGATAAAGTTAAAATCCTTTCTGGAATCTTTGAAGGAAAAACACTTAGGACTTCAATAACTTTAATTGTATACAATAAAGCTATTGATTCTAATAAGTATATTCCAATAAAAGACAAATTCAGGCCAGGACATGCAGACTATACCTATTTTACTAAATATGGTATAAGAGACTGGCGTGGTGGAGGATTTGCAAGTGGGAGAGTAACTGTGGCTATGGTAGCTGGGGGAGCAATTGCAAAAAGAGTTCTTCAAGATTATGGAATAAAGATTATAGGTTATGTCAAAGAAATTGGTAATATTAAAGCAGAAAATATTGATTATAATGAAATTGAGAAAAATTCAGTAAGATGTCCTGACAAAAACAAGGCAAGAGAAATGGAAGAAAAAATCTTAGCTGTCAAAGCAGAAGGAGACTCTATTGGTGGCCTAGTTGAAGTTGTTGCAAAAGGTGTTCCTGCTGGCTTAGGAGAACCAAGATTTGAAGGCTTGAAAGGACAACTATCAAACGCATTCTATAGTATGGGTGCTGTTACGTGTGTTGAATTTGGTGCTGGACATAAAGCAAAAAATATGCTCGGCTCTGAATTCAATGACCAGATGTATAGTGAAAATGGAAGAATAAGACATTATACAAATAATGCTGGTGGCATTCTTGGTGGCATATCGAATGGAGAAGACATCATTACAAGAGTTACAATCAAGCCAACTCCTTCTATAGCAAAACAACAAAAAACAGTTGATATTTATGGTAATAATGTTAAAATAAAAATACAAGGAAAGCATGACCCTTGTATTTGTCCAAGAGCAGTTCCTGTTATCGAATCAGTAACTGCAATTGTCTTGACTGATTTTTTACTTCAAAAATAAAAAAAGAAAAGTTTAAACCCAAAGTAATTGACAAAGCCGTTATCAATACAATAAAATTTTCTTGGATACTGGAGTTGCTCCTTGACCCTGTAAGAAAAGATGGTGTGGCCAAAAAAAAGGAAGCCTCTTTCATCAAGCTGAAATGTCTTTTCAATGTTGTACAGAAATTTTCAGCCCCCTATGTTTTCTTAATAATTCTAATCTTGCTCTCTTGCTGCCTTAAGCATCATAGGATCACTAATTGCATACTTACAATTAGCTTTCTCTATAAAGCTGTAATCAATCAGCTCTTTTAAATAAAGGCTAAGCTGGCTGTCAGTTACTTTTATCCCCTCTTTCTCAAAACTGTATTTTAACATGCTCCAGCTATTATTTCCATGAGCGAGATATTTTAAAATTTTCATATACTTGCTCTTAGCTCTTCTTGCTTTTAAAAAATCTCCAAGTTCCCTTTTTGATAGCTCTTTCCCTTCTTCTTTTACTTTTTCTATTGCTTTTTCATGAGATATTGCCTTAGATCTTAGCCAACCATAATGAGTTATCCAGCCAATAATTCCATCAAAATTTTCTATAACCTCCTTTATTTCTTCTATGCCTATCTTTTTTTTAATTTGCTTAAATCCTTCTTCTAGAAATCTTGTTGCTTCCTCTTCTTTAATTCTTTTCAATCCAATCTCGAAATAACCTCTGCCAAATAAAGGGGCTTTGTAGATTTTTTTTCCTAAAAATTTATCTAGCAAACCAATTTCTGAACCAGTAAGTAAAAGTTTGATGTGGCTATAGTTATCAAAAATACTTGCTAAAACGAAGTCGAATCCAATCTGTTTAAGCAGCTGCACTTCATCGAAAGCCAAAATAAATTTCTTTTTTTTCTTTGCTAATTGTTTGTTGAAATTATCAAAGAAAAGCGCAAGATTCTCTCCTTTAGAGAGGAGTATAGTAGCAGAAAGGTCTTTATAACCTACAGCAAAGCCAGAAATCTTTTTAACAATTTTATGAACTAGAGACTCTCCAGTTTTCTGCTTTATCTTACTAACTAAAAATCTGAGAAACTCCTTTTTATCATAGTAAGGGCTTTCTCTTACATCTATTTTAACGGAGTCGACTTTAGATTCATTTAGAGCAACATTGAGCAATGACGTTTTTCCCATCCTACGTAGACCTTTTATAACTATCATTCTAGTAGTGTTGTCAGAAAGATAACCTATTAGTGACCTAAGTGCGTAATCTACACCAAATAAATCTTCTCTCTTTGTTTTCGGTTTGATATCAAAGTACATAAATAAAAGACGTTGATACTGATTTATAAAGTTTACTATTAGTAACTACTAGTTAACTAGTAGTTACTTTTACTCAGCGGCAAAGCCGGCATCGTAACGACGAGTCCGTGGGGAGCCTCTTTCATAAAGCTGAGCAGTTTCATTAATCCTTGCTGTATTCTTGCTGTTCCCAACTTGAATGTGTGCTTGATTTTGAGTATACTCAACTCCACTGCTTCTGTGATTTTTCTTTTCTTTATGTTCCCTGGTTTGTCTCTGAACAAGTAATTTTTTGCTTTTTTAACTCTATTCCACCACTTGTATAGTATTTTTCTTGTTATGCCAAAAGCCCGCGCAACAAAAGATTTTTTAAGTCCTTTCCTCACTGCTTTTACAGTGAGTGGCGTTCTTTTGGTGTGAGTTTAGTCATATGATGTCACCTCCTTTTTACTTTTACAAAAAGATAAAAAAGAAAAGTTTAAATATCTGCACATCTTTAAAAAAGTTGAAAATGAGAGTGAAAAAAGAAAATAAAGTTATACTATTTCTTTTGATAGTAGCTT
>CAZSMI010000042.1:0-5253 GCA_964607815.1 Candidatus Woesearchaeota archaeon
TTATAGGACGAATTTCAATAAAATTAGCAACTGCTTGGCATTGGCTCAAAGGTATAACCACAAAAGAACAATTCCTTAAAGAATTCAAACCATTTGAACTGTCACATCCTACATAAATTAACAATTTATGGACAGCAAGAAGAGAACAGCTTTTTTCCATAAGTAATTCAACTTTCAAACTAAACAAAGCATATCTATTAATATAATATACATAAGTGATAATTTGTTTAACAGGCTCAGTTACTTTGCTTTAATTAGATGTGGCAGAAACGACAACCTACCTACTTATATTACTAAACATCTTAAAATCACCAAATTTTATTAAATCTTGAGCAAGATTTTATTAAAAGTATCTTTCATTAATATGCTTTGAAACTGCAGAAAAGAAAACCTTTTATATCTTGTTTTATCTTTTGGAATATGGACATAGCTAAAGGAATTATGAACTCCCTTGCAATTATTATTTTAGTATTTTTTGCTATTTTTTTTCTTACACAGCTACAACAAACAGAGCCTATCAAAAATAATCCTCAAGCAAATGAAACTTTGCAACAGACAAAAGAGTCTATTTGGTCAAGTTGGCAATTATATTCAATAATAGGAACAGTAGCGGGAATTATAGCTTTAGTTATCTGGCTTTACTATAAATTTGAACAGCCTCTGAGAATTTACTAAATAACCCAAACCTCTTTTGCTTTTTTCAGCTTTCCAGTAATTTTCCAAAAATCATAGAAAATTATTTAAACTCAGGCCTCTTATTACTTTTAACAAAATAAAAAGAGCATACTATTTTCTGCTCCAGTCTCGGTCGGGGCATTTATTTTTCAAGAAAAATTTATAAGCCTTTGCTTTCTTTTTTGAATATGGTAAATGTATCAGAAGAAAGAGAAGCAATAAGAATAGGTAAAAAAATAAAATTTATTTTAGAACATATAGGAAAAGAGTACAATAGTGAAGTAATGGAAGGCCAGCTCAAGGGAAAACTTTTTAATTATCGTGGCGTCGTTTTTGACAGCTTTTTGATAGGAAACAAAGAAACTATTCTTGTTTCAGCGTCTATTGGCGGGATATCGAAGGAAGTTTACAGAAATGAAAGAATACAAGATCAAGACAACATAATAAAATATAAGAAAGAAAGATGGGTGGGAATACTTAACAGGCTTTATGAAAAGGTTGAAAAAGCATAGAAGGCGTTGGTGAAACCCTATAGAATCCGTGTTAATCTATAGATATTGTAGGCCAAACACCTGAATAGCATCTCCTTCTTTTGCATTATCCATTTCTTAGCATAAATTACTTTTCCACACAATCTCTTGACACAAAAGAACATATTTTCAATAATATCTCTTCTATGATTTTTTTCTGGAAAATTTCTTCTCAACTTCTTTCTATGTCTACCTTTAGTTCTCCAAACTGCAACTTTGTTCTTCAAAGGAGCAATATGTTCAAATCCCTCTTTTTCAGCAAACTCATGATTATCTTCTGAATCATATGCCTTGTCACCAACGCTTAACCTTATCACTTTTCTTGTATTCTCTTTTGCTTTCTTCATCGCTGTTTGGCTTTTCAACTTGCTTTATCATAAACAAAATAAGATATAAAAGTTAAGCTTAATCGCTCTGAACAAAATTTATAAGCATTTGCTTTCTTCTTCTGACATGAAAAAAAGCAAAAAGAGATTGCTTATAGCAACAGATACTTTTTTTCCAAAGTATGATGGCGTAACTGTCCTTTTGAACTCAATTCTTCCTGCTCTCTCAAAGCACTATAACATAACTATTCTAGCGCCCGACTATGGCTTAAAAAACTATCCAAATGTAAACCTCGTTTCTGTTCCGCTTTCTAAACTAACTCTTGTTGACTACCGCCTTTCAAGGCTATGCCCAGCTATTATTAGTCGATAAGCCAAAAGAGCTGATATCGTTTTTGTTCCATTTGTTGCTTCTCCGATAGGCTTTCTCGCATCCATTTATGCCAGAAGATTTAAAAAAAAGTTAATTTTTGTTTTGGTAAGTATTGAGCATGCATTCCTGCCAGAGTATATTGGCTTGCGTCAGCCATTTAAAGCAATTACGCAGTTTATTCTTGCCAAATTTATAAGAGCATTTTACAACAAATGTGACCTCATAATCATTCCTGCCCAGACAGCAACAAAAGAAATGAGAGAACGAGGAATAAGCTCGCGAATAGTCGCCATTCCTTTTGGTATTGACATCAAAAAATACAAGCCAGCACGCAACAAAAAGCTCAAAGAACTCGCAAAAAGAAGGCTTGGCATAGACGGAATTGTGATAGGCTACTATGGCAGAATAGCGCGAGAGAAAAGCCTCACGACTCTAATAGCGGCATTCTCCAGACTCAGGAAAAAGTACAGAAATGCTTTACATTTATTAATTGTTAGTCCGAGCACTATGCTAAAGTTGCCAAAATTACCTGGCATGAAGCGCATTATAATTAAATATAAAGGAAAAATGCCGAATGTTGTGCCATATCTTCAGGCAATGGATCTTTATGTACTGCCTTCAGTCACAGAAACTGTTTCTATCTCATCTATCGAAGCGATGGCATGCGGTGTGCCTGTTGTATCAACAGCTGCTGGCTGGATGTCTGAACTGATAAACAAAAACAATGGTTTAATTTTTGAGAAAAGGAATGTTAATGAGCTAACACAAAAACTCGAAAAGTTAATAAAAAATAAAAAGATAAGGTACAAGTTAGGCAAGAAAGCAAGAAAGACAATAGTGAGAGGCTATAATCTGAACAACATGATTAAAAAACTAGAAAAAGTTATAGATAAAGTCTAAAATGCGCATCTCAAGAGCAAAGCAGGAAAAAATCAAGGAAGCAATTCTCTCTTATCTTTTCAGTGCCTCTCCTCGTGCGCTTTTCACCACAGACATCGCAAAAGAGCTCGCGCGATGGCAAGCTTTACAATAGAAGGCTGAGATGGCGCCTCAGCAGTACAGTATATGAGGCATATAAAAAGCTAAATGCTGGCGAGGATAATAGTCCTTAAATTATCTGTTTTTACTCCAAAACAATTTTTCCATTCAGCAATTCTAAATTATCACCAACGCAAAGAGATTAACTTAACTCTTTCTTTGGAATTTTAGAAAGATATTTTTTTGCATCCTTCAGCTTCTCTTTTCTTAGCTCATTTGGAAAACTAATTGCATACAAACAATTATTTCTTGCAAGATCATATAAGCATGGAAGTGAATCTGGGGAATATGCTGTTGTTAGTACCTCTGGAAATACCTGAAAGTATTTCGGATTAAATTCTGATTTGTTTATCTTAACTACCTCATCCTTATCTCCTTTCTCAGCTGCAGATACAAGTCTCAGTAGTATCTCGTACAAATTGTGGTATTTTCTTTTATTTCTCATTTTATTTTTTTAACTTTTAAAGAAAGCTACTATGATTTAAATTTTTATGATTTAAATTTTTTCAATTTTTATCTGCTGAGTTTTTTATGGTGAATCCCACCTAAATGATCGTATTGTCCCATCTTTCCACTCTTTGGATATACTCATGCTTTTTATCAGCCCACGCGCACGATCTATAGATTTTGCTGTCTTATGCTTTTCTAGTAGCTCTTTTATCTCCTTGCTATAATTTTCTTCATCTTCGCCATACATCCAGCGCAAATATGTTTTATATGTAAATTCCCCATATTTTAATGGCTCAAATTGAAATCTTCCATATAGCTTGTAGTCTGCCTTTTGCCTGTAGTCTACCTTTTTTTCGTTTATATCCCAAAGATCCACTATCTCCCCTGGACCTATCAGAGAATAAGTTCTTTCATCTTCTTTGTCTTTAACCCAAATCTTTGACCAGCGCGCTTGCATATTGGGATTTTCTTCAGGCACAAAACTTTTAATTTCTCTAAAAATAATTTCTCCTTCTATTAGGGTCTTTACTATTTTCTCCTTTGATGTTTCACTACCATATACTTTTGGTACATCAATTTCCTCTTTTGTCTGGCAATAGGCCTTTTGCGCTATGAAAGAAGATGCTGCTATGGATAGAAGACTGATTCCTGCAATTCCTGTAACTATCTTTCTTGTTATTCTTTTTTCTAGGCTTTCCATTATAAGCATAAAGAATTAATGACTTAAAAAGGTTACTACTTTTGAGAAAGCGCATGTGGAAATTATTTAACAAAATAAAAAGAGCATACTATTTTCTGCTCCAGTCTCGGTCGGGGCATTTTCTCAAGAAAAATTTATAAACTCAATTTTTCTTTTCAAGACATGAAAAGATCTTCGCGTAGATGGAAAAAGCCTTTGCAGATGAGATGGAAGTGGCAAAGGAAGAGAATAAGAAGAGAAAAGCGCAAGAGAAGAGAGAGAAGAGCTGCTGCTCATTAATTTTTCTGATATTTTAACATGTTAAGATAAAAGTTGTTTTCAAAAACATCTTTTCTAATAGGTGTTTTCAAATACATAGTAAAAGAGTTCTCAGAAAATTTTTTATACTGTTGTTTTTTCTTCTTCTCAAGGAGGTTGGTGTTTTTTATGGCAAAAGAAGCAAATTTACTTGTTACATTTGATCCAACACATCTTGAAAGTGCAAAAACTGAAATTGCAAATTTGTTGAAAAAAGTAAAGGAAGAAGCAAATGTTCTAAAAGCAGAAGAGGGGCTAGCAGAAGTTATAGTAAAAGATGCAAAAAAAGCTATCAAGGAACTTGCAGGGATAGCAAAAAAGGATGTTGCCCAGTTTGCACACACATTTCAATGGGTGCCAATAGAAAAGTGGTGTAAGGCTACAGTAGTTGACATGAAAAAAAATATCAAAGGCTTTGTCAAAGATATAGGAAAGGATGAGAAGTGGAAAATGGACCTCAAGACAAGAAGAGTAAAAGAAAAGACAGACGAGATAAAGCTGATTTTAAAGTTAACAGAAGTTGTTGACAGGCAAAAAGTTGACCTGAAAAATCCTGAAAAGACAATAAAAGTAGAAATAATAGGAAACAAGGCTGGACTAGCTTTATTAGGAAAAGACGAGTTACTTAATATCGCAAAACTAAAAGAACAGGCAAAGTAAAACCTTTGCCTTTTTATTTTTTCTTGGCATAAAATTTATAAGAGTAGCTATGCTAGCAAGAACTAGCAAAAAATTAGCAAGAGCAATAAAAAGATGGCAAAAGAAAACACGAGTGAGATATGGACAGAAAAATACAGGCCAGAAGATTTTAGTGATGTCAAAGGACAGGATGAGGTAGTTAAAAGGGTTGGGGCATTTGTTTCT
>CAZSMI010000043.1:0-5189 GCA_964607815.1 Candidatus Woesearchaeota archaeon
CTTTCAAAAATTTATCTGCCTTTATTAACATTTCTTTCTCGTTTTTGTGCTTCATTATCTCTAAGGCGCTATCAAGATTGCAAAAGCGAAAGCCTTCATGTTCCCAGCTTACCTTAACTTTTTTTGCTTGTTTTTTATTTATCTCGGCAAGAAAAAAAACAACAAATTTTCTTATAAGCTTGCCATGCAATTTGAAAATAAAAGATATTGTTTCCTTGAAACCAGGAATTAATTGTGGCTTATCAATATTTGCCTCTTCTTTTGCTTCTCTTATTGCAGTTTCTTCTGCTTTTTCTCCTTTCTCAAGTAAGCCCTTTACAAATCCCCAATAATTCGGATATTTCAACAAGAGGAAGATTGGCTTGTTCTTCCCAATATAGAAGATTATTACTCCACTAGATTTTTCAATTATCATAAAAATCTAAGAGTTCAGAAATTTAAAAATCCACCGAAAGATTTAAAAATTACAAAGTATTGTATTAAATACAATAAATTTAATACATTAAGATGGCAGAAACTGTAACAACGAGATTATCAGATGAATTTGTTGCTGGTCTAGACGAGATAGCCAAGAAGGAACAGCTTGATAAATCAGCTATAATAAGGAGGTTATTAGCGAGGGCTATACAAGAATGGCGTGAAGATTATGCTATAGAGCAGTATGAAGAAGGTAAGTTCTCGATTGGCCAAGCAGCAAAATTTACTAAACTTTCTTTGTGGGAATTTTTTGACCTGTTGAAAACAAAGAAAATACCAGTGAATTATGATACTGGAGAACTAGAAGCTGAGCTAAAAACAATAAGATGGAAAAAGAGAAAGTAAGTATTGTAATAGGTAATGCTAGTTCTCTTATTTTGTTAGCTAAACTTAACAGGTTTGATTTGCTAAAGAATATTTTTGGTTCTGTAATTGTACCATTCGCTGTAAAAAAAGAACTTTTGAAGAGAGAAGAAAAGACAAGTGAAATTTTAATATTAGAAAAAGAACTGAAAGAATTTATGAAGGTAGTAGAAGTCAAGAAAGTGTTGGACCTGCCTTTGGGAGATGGTGAGAAAGAAGCAATTTCCCTTTGTTTAGAAAAAAATGTCAAGATTTTTTTGTCAGATGATAAAAAAGCAAGAAAATTTGCAAGGACTTTTAACTTAGAAACTATCGGAATAATGGGTATCTTTTTGAAAAATTTGCAAAACAAGAGAATAACAAAAAAGAAATTTTTGGACCTGCTTGAAAAATTGATGGAGGAAGGTTATTATATCTCTCCTGAACTTTATAACAAGATTATGCGCTTGCTATGCTGATAGCTATTATCATCTTTTATCTAGAATCCTTTTAGAAATCATTTTTCTCTATTCTCTTGATCTTTCTATAATCTTTTTTGCTTTTTCTTTGCCCAATTTACCTGCGAATTCCATAATTCCTTTTGTTTTTTGTGATAATAATCCTAGTTGCTCTCCAATTTCCAGCCACGCCCATGCCCATACTGCAGCTTCAAAAGCTTCTATTAACATGTTTTCTTTCAAAAAATGTTTGCAATCAGCAATATAAGCGTCTATATTTTTCAGCATATCTTCTCCTTTCTTGTTTTTTGCTTTAATGCTTTTTCTTTTTTTCTCTGCTCTTGCAAGTTGCTTTTTTGTCTCTTTCCTCAATTCTTCTATAATCTTTGATTCTTTTATCATCTTTCTTTTATTTCCTTCAGGATATCAGCCTTAACTTTTTCTGCTTTATTTTTTTCAAGCCAAAAAAACTTTCCCTTGTCTTTATATTGTTTAATAAAAGCTCTATGTAAAGTAACAATCATGATCTTTTTTGAGTTTAAAATTTTTTCTAACATAATTTTAAATTTTTTGCTGAACATTTCCATTTTTCCTAGTTCATCTATAAAGATATAACCAGCAGAATCAAAATTCTCTAGAAATTTATTAACAATTTTATCAATACCTTCAATATTTACACCATATTTTGAAACTCTACACCTGCTTTTGATGTTAACAGAAGCAAGAATTTCTTGCTTGTTGCTTGCTATATCTTTAATAAGAAAAGCTTCTCTCTCTCCTTGCTTTCTTACTTCTGGCGTTATGATGCCCGCAATCTTTTTGCCTTTTGCTTTTAGCTCTTTTATTATCTCGACTATCAGCGTTGACTTGCCACAGCCAGGCTTGCCAGATATAAAAATATTCATGAAAAAAGGAAAAAGCAAATAACTTTAAATATATTATCATCTTCTTTAGGATATGAATTCAAAAGAGGTAAAAGATGTGCTAAGACCTTATGGGCATACAGAAACTTTGTATTACTATAGCAAAGTAGCCTTTGCTCTTAAAAATTTTCTGAAAGGTAAAGAGATAGCAGCAAAAAACTGGATACCAAAAGGATTTATGCCCTATCTTATCAAGAGGGGAAGTAAGCTAGAGCCTTTATACATAGAAGAATTTTCTTGCATAGATGAAAAGTTTCTAAGAACAAGAGCAGAGATCGAGCATTTGGACAAGGCAAAAAGCAAAATAACAAAACAGCAAGCAAAAATATGGGAATATTTTTTGCCACGCAAACTCGCAGACCTTTTTTATGCAACAAACAAAGAGGGTGCAGGCAAGCCAATAGATAGGATTTTTTTTGATATTGATAGAAGTAATTTATCATCAGAACAAGCCCAACAGATAGCCTTTTTATTGATAAAAGAAATAAAAGCTGATAAGCAGATTAGTAATTTTGTAAAATACAAGATATTTTTAATGTGGACTGGCTCTTCATTTCATATTTATTTGCTTTTTACAAAGTCTCAGCCAGTAGCTTTTTATGGAAAACATTTTCAGTACAGCAAGAAAGACCCTCTTGCCAGTTTTACAGGAAGATGGGCTGCAGGCATAGACAAAAAAGTAAAATTTGCTGTAGGTGGAGGACACGAAAGAATTGTGAATAGAATCAATATTGATCCGAGTCAAACTCCTTCTGGTAAGTTGGCAAGATGCCCTTTTAGTTTGCATATGAAATCAGCAAGAGAGATTGATGGAGTAGCTATTCCAGTAAGTGAAAAGCAGCTACAAGATAAAAATTTAGTAAAGGAGTTAAAAAGTTACACGCCAGAAAAAGTTTTGAAAGAATTAAAGAGCCTAGCAAAGTTAATTCCGTGAAAAATATTGAAATATTGAGAAGATGATAAAATACGAGATTGCTTCTGATATAAAAGAAAGAATGGGAGATATAATCAATAAACTAAAGCTGCCTTTTCCTTCTGATAGAATTATCTGCATAAGAAGTTATGGCAGTAAGTCAAGAGGAACAATTGCAAGATGTCATGCCCTTAGCAGAATATGGCAGAAAAGTTTAGGAATCAAGACATATTATGTTATAGAAGTGATAGCAGAAAAATTTGATAAAGAATCAGAAGAAGAAAAAATAAAAACTCTTGTGCATGAACTTTTGCATATCCCAAAAGCTTTTGGTGGCGGTTTCAAAGGACATAGAGTTGCTAACAAAAGAAAGGTCGAGAGGCTTTACAAGGAATTTATAAGGAAGTAAATATAAGGAAGTAAAAAAAAGCATATTGCAGCAATAGCAAAACAAAAGATATTCCTATAAGAAAAGAAAAAACTTTTCTGTTCCAATAAAAAACTTTTGCTCCGTCAAACATAGCAAAAGGCAGTAGATTGAAAAAGGCCAAGAAAGAGTTAATGAAAAATCCATATTTTATTATGCTTGCTGAGAAAAAGAAAGAAAAAAAGAGAAAAATTATAGCAATGACTATATTAGTAGCAGGACCAGCAGCAGCAATTTTTCCTATTTTTTCTCTTCTTGCATAACCTCTTATCATAACCGCACCAGGAGCAGCAAAAATAAATCCAAAAAAAGACATGACTATTGCAATTACTAAGCCAAGGTCAAAAGCCCTAAATTCTGCATGCAAGCCGTATTTTCTTGCAACTGCTCTGTGTGCAAGTTCATGAAACAAAAAAGCTATGCCAACTGTCAGGGCTGCTATCAAAAATACATTAACAAAATTTTCTCCAAGTCCGCCAAGCAAGATAGTAAATGCCAGCGAAAGTGCAAAAAATGCTTTCAAGATGTCTATTAATTCTGTTCTGCTCATGAGAGTATTTATTAACTTTGCTTTTTAAAATTATCTTGCGTAAGCACTTTGAGAGAAAAAGCAAATGCTAATCTTTCAGCATATCCATTATTTTATCAAAATTTTTGTTCGTTACTTCGAGAGATGGTAGCTCATACTGGTTAAATTTCTCTGAGCTTCTTGACGGGCATAGTTTATTATACTTACCATATGCGTAGACTATACCAAGAGTTTTGTATTTTTTTCCTTGCCATTTAAACTCTCTCAGCTCTTTTTTTGTTTCTGCATATTTTGGCTCAGAGCCATAGGGTGTTGCGATAATCCTGATTCTTTTTGCGTTTTCTCCTAAAATTTGCTCAAAGCGATGCATTGCTTTTCCAAAATTTTTATCTATGTCTTCTGGCTTTGCATATGTCAAATCTTCATGATAGTAGCCATGATTTCCTATCTCCATTCCTTCTTTCAACAAAAATTCAAGTTTTTGTTTTGTATATTCTGGCTGATGAAATTCAACATGAGGAATTACAAAAAAGATCGCATGCTTTCCAAATTCCTTGTGTTGCTGATAAAAATCAAGGATTATGCCAACAGCACATTTTTTGTCTATCATTGTATTTCCTTTTCCATCTTTTACATATCTAAACTGGCTTGCCCTTGAATCATCAAATCTCAGCACAACAGGTTTTTCACTTTTTATCTTGTCCAGGATAATATCTTCAAGTTTTGCAGTTACATAACCTTTATCATAAAGTTTTTCAAGATGGCTGCGAAAATTTTCCGGAGTTACAGACATCACCCCCTTACCATAATCTATACTATGATACATCAATATCGGAATTTTCTTGCTATGTTCTTTTCCAAGACTTTTTGCTGGCATAAAGGTAAGAAAAAGCGCAAGAGCAATGGTTGCTAGGCTTTTGAAAATTTTCATTTTTGACTTTATAATATATTCCTTTATAATATATTTAATATAACAATATATTTAATCCTTTTTATAAATCCAGATAAGCACATTATTTATTCTGCTTTTTCTTTCAAATTTTTTAATGCAGCAAAAGAGGTTTCATAGACGTTTTTTGCATTCCAAATGCAAAATCCAGTGCTGCCAGAATCTTGCGCA
>CAZSMI010000044.1:0-2677 GCA_964607815.1 Candidatus Woesearchaeota archaeon
TTCCCAACTACCACCATGAGCTATTACTCCACCCCAATCAAAAATAATTGATTTTATCATCTTACTTTTTTATTCTTGAAATTTAAATATCTAAAATTGCTTCCTTAGCATGTTCTGCTATGAATTGCTTTCTTGGCACGACATCAGAACCCATTAAAATACTAAATATCCTATCTGCCTCGACAGCATCTTCTATCATTATTTTTTTCAGGATTCTCGTTTTAGGATTCATTGTTGTTTCCCATAGTTGTGGGGGATTCATTTCTCCTAGACCTTTGAATCTCTGCATAGAAACCTGCTTTCCTGCTCCAAGCTTTGCAAGAGCTTTTTTCAGCCCACTTTCAGAATAAACATAATAATCTTTTCCTTTCCTTATTTTGTAAAGAGGAGGTACAGCTATGTAAATATTACCATTTTTTATAAGTTGGGGCATGTACCTATAAAAGAAAGTTAATAAAAGTGTCACAATATGTTGGCCATCAACATCACTGTCCGCCATGATAATTACCTTACCATATCTTAACTTTTCAATATTGAAAGAATCTCCTATTCCCGTGCCTATTGCTGTAATAAGGTTTGCAATTTCCTCACTACTCAAAACTTTTACTGGAGTAGCTTTTTCCACATTCAAAATTTTTCCTCTCAAGGGCAAAATTGCCTGATATGTTTTGTCACGAGCCATTTTTGACGAACCTCCGGCTGACTCGCCCTCGACGATATATAACTCAGTAAGCTCTTTTTTTCTACTGCTACAGTCTGCTAGCTTGCCTGGCAGGCCTCCAAGGCCAAAAATACCTTTTCTTCTTACAAGCTCCCTAGCTTTTTTTGCAGCTTCTCTTGCCTTTGCAGCATTTGCCGCCTTGCCAGTTATTTTTCTTGCAGTAGTAGGATTTTCTTCAAAAAATTCTGATAAGCATGAGGTAACAACAGAATCAACAAAACCCTTTACTTCAGAATTGCCAAGTTTTGTTTTTGTCTGGCCCTCAAATTGTGGTTCTCTTAACCTCAAGGAAGTTATTGCTGTCAAGCCTTCTCTAGTATCATCTCCGCTCAAGGCTACTTTTGAAAGATTGTTTTTTTGAGCATAATCATTTATTACTCTTGTCAAAGCTGTCTTGAAGCCAACAATATGTGTGCCACCTTCTATCGTATTGATGGTATTGACAAAACCAAATATATTTTCTAGATAAGAGTTATTGTACTGAATAGCAACTTCTATTATTGTATCATTCACTTGTTTTTTGAAATAGACTGGCTTATGCAAAGGCTCTTTTGCTTTGTTCAGCCATTTTACAAATGCTATAAGGCCACCTTCATAAAAAAATTCCTCTTTTTTCTTTTCTTTTCTTTCATCTTTCAATGTTATATTCAAGGAAGGATTCAAAAAAGCTAATTCCCGAAATCTTTTGGCGAGAGTAGAAAAATCAAATTCTGTTGAGTTGAATATTGTTTTGTCAGGGAGAAAAGTTATTTCTGTTCCTGTATCCTTTGCCTTTCCTATAATTTTTACTTTACTTACAGCCTTACCCCTCTTGTAGGTTTGCTCATAAATAGCTCCATTTCTTTTTACTCTAGCAATTAGTTCTGAGGAAAGAGCATTAACAACACTCACACCAACACCATGCAAGCCACCAGATATGGTGTAAGCTTTATGGTCAAACTTACCTCCTGCGTGTAACTTTGTCATAACTATTTCTACACCAGACTTGTTGTAAAGAGGATGTTTTTCTACAGGAATTCCTCTTCCGTTATCTTCTACACTAACACTTCCATCTTTATTCAAGGTTACAATAATTTTATCGCATGCTCCTATCAAAGCTTCATCTATGCTGTTATCAACAACCTCATAAACTAAATGATGTAGGCCATCTTTGCCAGTACTACCTACATACATGCTTGGGCGTCTGCGGACCCCTTCCAAATCTTTCAGTACTTGGATATGCTCTATTGTATATTCTTTTTTTGTTTTTTCCATTTTCTTATTTGGCTTTTGGCTTTTCAAATTAATTCTAACAGCTTTTTCTAGCTTTTTGTTAAAAATTTTTTGCTAAAAATTGACAAAAAATTTGCCAAGAATAGAAGAATTTTTTCTATTCTTTTTCTTGCTTATAATTAAAACAAGCAGGTTGGCTTTAAAAACTTTTCTGCCAAAATTTTGCTTCTAGAAGGCCTGAGAAGGCAAAATTCTAATTTGAAAAAAGAAAATTTATCTGACAAAATTGTGCAATTTTCCTAGTGCAAAAGAGCAAAATAGCTATTCATCTCACTTTTATTTTGGTTTGTATTTTCCTTCAAGAAAATCTTGATATTGCTGTTGGTTTAGCGTGTATCTCTTAACCTTTTCATTTTCATGTCTTTTTAAAAGATACTCGCGAGACTGAATTTTTTTTCTAAAACCTTTATTGAGACATAAAACTTCAGAAACAGAATAATCTCTAGATATCTGTTTTTCATAACCTGTTTTTTTTGTTGTAAAATAGCGTACTGGTAAATAACACGCAAGGACTGCTAACATAAGACCTCCAAAAAAAAGAGCGATAATCTTTTTTTCCTTTTTTGTAAAAGAAAGAGGGTCCTCAGCTTTTGATACTCCTACAAGCTCTTCTGCAGTCATAAATCTTTCTGCACTTTCTCCTCTCATCTTTACAGAATAGTCCTTTGATTTTGGTATAATTCC
>CAZSMI010000044.1:2777-5175 GCA_964607815.1 Candidatus Woesearchaeota archaeon
AAAGCAACCCAAACAACATGCTTGATATGGCTTGCTAGTTGTTATGGCAGTTGCGATATTCCAGTTTTGCCGCCTGAACTAAAAAGAAAAATTGACCTTGTTGTTCAATTTGGCCATACCTCTTGGCCTTACAAAGGCAAGGATATAAAAATCTTGCAGATATAATTTATATTATTGGTAATGAAAATAAAAGAATAAAATGGGTCTTTTTAGCTTAAAAATAGGAAAAGTAGAAATTCCCTTATATGATCTTGCTGCAATAGCAGCAGGTTTTTATATTGGCTACAAAGAAGGAAAAGGTATTAATGTTAAGCCCTCTTTAGAATACGCATGTAAATATGGTCCAACTGTTTTTGCTACTGTTTTAACTCCAATATTGATAAAAGCACATAATTCTTTTGGAAATTTTATGGTTAGGGGAGCACGCAAAAATCTAGAACTAAAAAGCCCTCAATTAGAAAAAAAGCTAGAAGCTTTAGATAATCTAGAGAATAAATTAAAAAATCCAAAATATTTTAAGCCTACCTTAAGAATAAGTGCTAGAACTGCTATCGAAACTATAGTAGGTTATGTAGCAGGAAGGCTTTATGGCGCCATCTAAAAAAAAGAATATTTTTTATAAGTTTGATAAAAAAGGACAGAATGATAAGTGAAAAAATTTTCCTAGCAGGAATAGCCTTGATAGTCATTGGAATCCTCTTTTTAGTAATTTCTTCTATAATCATGGCCTTGCAAGGTAGAGAAGGAAAGATAAAAACAGAAGCAGGAGTTGGAGGTTTTGTAGGCCCTATACCTTTTGGATTTTTTACTTCTCGCAAAGCATTTTGGTTGTGGCTCTTGTTGCTTGCAATAATGGCAGCTATTTATTTTTTGATAAGAAGGCTCTCATAATTTTGAATATCTTTGACTGTCAACATAATAAAAGATATAAGAATTCTGGTTATAACAAATATATTTTTCAAAAGTATGATTCTGCTTTTTTCAATGACTCTATGCTTCCAATATCAAACCATCTACCAGAAAAAATATAACCATAAACATCTTGTTTTTTGTAAAGCCACTCCAAAAAAAAGCCAGGAGCATCTTTTTTATTTCCTTCCTCTAAATATTGAAATATCTTTTTTATTATTGTTTTTGGATAAAAGTATATTCCTATAGAAGCAAGAGTAGATTTTGGCATAGAAGGTTTTTCCTCGAAGTCCATTACTCTGTTATTTTTGTCCAAAGAAACAATACCAAACTTTCTTGCTTCTTCCTTGCTTTTGACATCATACAAGCCAACAACTGGTTCTTTTTTTTCTGAGAAGTCCTTATAAATTCCTTGCAAATTAAAACTGAAAAGATTGTCACCAGAAATAACAAGAAAATCATCATCTATTTTTTCTTTTTTCAAAACAAAAGCCAAATCACCTATTGCTCCAAGTCTCTCTTTCTCGTTTTTTGTGCAGTCATTCAAAATTTTTATTTTTTTCTTTGCTTTGCCAACCTTGCCAAGCAAGTTTCTCTGCCATCTCAAAAAATTTTCAAAAAATTTGTTGTTTGTCACTATCAAAATTTCATCTATAGCCCGCAATAAATTTATTTTTTCTATTATCATATCAAGGATGGTTTTGCCCTTCACCTCAAAGAGAGGTTTCGGTTTATCTTTTGTTAGAGGGTAAAGCCTTGTTGCATATCCTGCTGCTAAGATTATCGCTTTCATAAAAAAAAGAAAAAAGACAAGATATTTAAACCTTTTTTTCTGAATAAAAAGATGGAAAAAGAAAATAAAGAAAAAGAAGGTTTTCATAAAGGTGCTCTTACAACCTTGATAAATGAGAGGAATGAGTTAGCAAGGATAATTACTATAGTAGATTCCCTTATCAAAGCACACGCGAAAGCTTTGAAAGAGTTAGGAATAGATATAGAAGCAGAGATGAGGAAAGCACAAGAAGCAGCAACAAAAAAACAAAAACTAGAAGAAAAAGCTGAATAGGTTTTTATTTTTTATATCTTCTCTTTGCTTCTTCAAAAATCCTATTGATAAGCTCTTCATAAGAAATCCCTCCTGTTTTTGCCATAAGAGGAAAAAAACTTTTTCGTGGCCGGACCAGAGTGCAATAGAAATTATTTGGTCTTACTGTTATATGGTTTTAGTATGTCTAAAAACTTCATAAGAGCCAGGAGGAAATCTTTTTTTGTGTTGCTCATTAAATTCGGCCTCTTTTCCACCATCATAAAATATAGCCCTCACACTAAATCCTAGGTAGTTAATAAAAGAATAATTTGATAGATAATATCTAAGATGATCTATTTTATGCATTACACATTTTGGAATTTTTGATAGGGTTACTTCAAGCTGGCCTATTCTTAATGACATATTTTTGTTATGTTTTAGAAATATTTAAACCTATTGTCT
>CAZSMI010000045.1:0-5003 GCA_964607815.1 Candidatus Woesearchaeota archaeon
AATCTTCATATTCCTTTATCGTTTCATAAGCTAGGTCATAAATCTTCCTCATATCTTTACAATACAGAATTTTTCCTTCTTTCAGTATTTTAATTCTTATGTATAAAGGCAGAAGCTGAAAAATCTGTATATCAAATTTGTCTGGAGCATATGTCAAAAACTTTAGCCTTTTTTTTGTTAGCTCATAAGCACCATGCCTTTTACTATATTCTGGGTCAAGAATAACACACAAATCAATATCTCTTGCATATTCTCTTTTTCTTGTATAACCACCAAACAAAAGCACAGCTATAACTTTCTTGTCTTTTTTTATTTTATTTACAGTTTCATTTATTTTTTGGGTTTCTTCTAACATTTTTATATAACTTTTATAAGACATACTCTTTATTAAATCTCTTGAGTTCTCTTTTCTTTTTTATTTTTTCTTTATTTTGATTGGTATCTTGATTTTTGGTATCTTGATCTTGATATAAGGCATTTCTACTTTCTTTCCTTTTACTTTTTTTATCATATAATCTATTTGCTCAGCTTTCCAGCCTGCTTTTTTGAGCTTTTTTCTTATTTCCTTCTCACTCAAACCTTTTTTCAATGAGTTGCTTATAAAAACAAACAAGTTGTAAAGGTCTCGCTTGTTCTTGAACAAATGTCTTTCATATTTTGTTTTGTACCAGTACTGCAAAAACAAGTATATTCCAAAAGCAATAGCAAGAAGAAGGAGGACAAGGAATGCTATGAAGACCTTCTTTCTGATTGGCTGTCCACAATCTCCAGGACAATTTTCCCTCGTTTCTCCAAGTTCTGGTTCACATACACCATTATTATTACATACTATTTCATGAATTGATACTATTTCTAATTTATGCGAAGAAGGAGAGATAAATATCACAAGCTCAAGAGGCATATGTTTTTCTGGCAAGGCCATGCTTATACTTTTATAACCAGAAAACTTGAGACCAGCTGAAGTATCTATTTTTTTGAAATTTAGGTCTTTGTCAAAAGCAATATCATCAAAACTGAGTCCTGTTGGCAACAAGATTATAAGAAAAAGGTCTTCTTCTTTTACATTTTCTTTTGGTTTCAGCTTGAGGTCAAAAATTGTAATTTCCTTACTTATAGAACCATCATCTTGCAAGGCAGCTTTTGTTCTTCCGCTTATATCAGTATCCAGGTTGTATTGCATCCAAACTGCAATAGCATTTTTTGTTTCTTCTTTTAGCTTAGTATCATATCTGCCTCCACCAAGTTTTTCTATATATTCTGGTTTTATATCATCAACATCAACAACAACAGGCATTTTTCCCATTGTTGTAACATCAATGAGCGAAACAGGAACCAGAAGCTTGTTAAGAGAACTCATAATATTTGTAAGTTCTGTTTCGTTTACTATACTTTCACTGATCACTTTTCCATATCTCTTTTTATACCAATACAGGTTTTCAGAGATATTCTCAACCTGAAGAATTTTTTTGAAAAAATCTCCATACCAATATCTTTGTAGCTCTTTTGTTATATTTTCTATTGCTTTCTCTTTTTTTTCTATTGTAATATTTATTACCTCTTTTGCAGACCCAACAATTATCATAAAAGTTTTGCTTCCCACATAACCCATCTCATCAGTTATCTTTACCTTTAGATTATAAGAACCAATTTTAGAATATGTGTGCTTTACAATATTGCTGGTTGTTGTCTCGCTACTACCATCTCCAAAATCCCATTCATATAGTACAAGAGAGTAATTTTTTGGCGAGTAAGCAGATACATCAAAAACCATTTCTGTAGCAGCAGGAACTTGTGTAGGAAAAATTCCTGTGATAATAGGAACAGCGGCAACAGAAAAAATATTTGAGTCTATCTCTTCTCCTCCAACATAGAGGGTGACAGTATAATCACCATATTCTTCTGGAGCAAGGAATCTTGCTGCTTCTAAGGGCAAAATTGTATAGTTCATGCTAATCAAGGCACGAGCAAGGGAAATTCTTGCAAATTCTGCTGAAGGAGGATAACAAGTCTGGTCTATTCTTAAGTTGTTCAGCAATAACTTTCCACCTGGAGAAAAAAATTGTAAAGGGACAAGGCATGTTTTGTTTGCTCCCCGCTCATCACAAACTTCCATATATTCTTGTACAGAATCTACTATTTCTGTTCCTGAAACAGCAAGAGTAAAATTGAGTGTTCTGTAAAGTGCACTAAATGCAAAAATTGGAAAGTCTGCTTGTGGCGAAACAGCTGTAGCAATATAGCCTCCTGCTGCCATATAATAGCCATCCTCTCCTTTGTAAGTTTTTATCTTATCACTTTTATTTTGTCCGCTCAGGCAAACAAAAAAGTCTTTCTGCTTATAGTTTGTGAAATTTACAGTACAAGAGGCATATCCCACAACAGGACTTGCCTTACATGTTATCTCTCTGCTGTCCTCTCTTACCTTTTCCATATAGCCTTCTTTTTCCTCATAAAGAGAAAAAGTAATAGGCGAGGGTACATCAGCCTCAAACTTGTAACGAGAAGCAGGCCTGAAAGTTATTTTTTGGCAGTAAAGCCATTCAGGATCAAGAAATTTGTATCCAACCTCCTCCCCGCTTATAGAATTGAGCGGTGAAAAAATAGCAGAAGGCTCTAGATATCTCCATTCTATTACGTCATCAGCGCCGACATCTACCTGTGGGACAGGGTACTTATTGTCAAGCTCTTGACCAGTTATATCAAAAGTGATGCTGTTTATTGTTATGGAAGAAAAGCTATCACAGGCTCCTTTTTCTATTGGTAGAGCAATAGAGGTAACAGATGTCTGGACAAACTCTATTTGGGGTTGTGTTGTTCTTCCTATTTCCTTATAATAATCTCTGCAATCAGAAGGCACACACTCAAAAGAGGCAGAAGTATTTTGTAGAAAACTAAGCAGGTCTCTTTTCTGCGAAGCGTAAGGATAAGAAGAGGGAGATATCTTAACCTTAACAGAGCTATCTGTTGGCTCTTTTTCAAGACTTATGTTGATATTTCCTTCAAAGATCTCAGAAGGAGCATATTGATATTTTGTAAGATAAAAGGCGTTTTCACCTTTTATAACAGTTGCTGTCACAGCCGTTATTGCTACTATTGCTGCTATGGCAAAAATCAAAAGTGCAAAAGCAAGAATCTTTCTTTTCATTTCTGTGTTTTCTTTACCTCTTTTCTTGCTGCTAAGCAGCCAAGACAGATTTATAAATTTTTCCTCGAAAATTTTAAGAAGCTTGATGAAAACCATTCCTTAGAAAAGCTTGATGCAATTAATAAAAAGAAAAAGATAATAAACAGACCATCTCATCATCAATCATCATCAATTATTTTAGCAAGAGCTTATCTTACTTTTCTTTCTGTCTTTACTTTCTTTTTGACAATAAAAAGATAATACAAGAAAAGCAGCAAGATAACTATTATAATACTAGCCAGGGTAAAAAAACTTAGCTGTGCTAATTCTCTTCCACATGATATTGTCTTGCTTCCATCCTCGCCACATTTTTCTTTTACATCGTAATTATCAGGAGGACTTATAGAATAAGTCCAGCTCATTGTTCGTCTTCCAGCAATGCAAGGTGTTAAACTAGAGATTTGATAGCAGGAAAAAGATTCTGGTGTCTCGCCTTCTCCATATACTGTTTGGTTTTTGTCATAAGCAAAAAAGCATATGCCTTTGCTCTCATCCCACTTACATCTGCAGTTTACTATAGTGTAATCTCCTTGATAACTACCACATATTTCTGTTCCAAGGCCACGCTTTCCTAGACTATAAACATCCCTTCCACAAAGATCAGCAGAATTATCATAGCCACTATAGTCAGAGCAGCTTTGAAAATCAGTTGGATATTTACACTCTTTACCAGTCCAAAGGCAACCAGCATTATTGCATCCTTCTTCATTATCAAAATCACAAGTTTCTGGCATTTCTATACATATCATGCCTTGAGGGACTTGGCCTTTAGGACAGCCACATTGATCTACCCTGTCTTCTACTACACCTAATTCTCCCTTTTCTACTCTTTCTATGTTACAAAACTTTGGCTCTTTTCCTTCTATACATCCTGCCAAAACAGGCTTTCCTTCAAAAATACAACCAGCAATTGTAAATTCTGTGATATCCTCATTTACATCATCAGTATCATCAACTATCAATTTTGCTGTATGAGGTCCTGCGTTAGCAAAGTTGTGCCAGAAAAGAGCTCCAGCAGTTCCTTTTGCCTCATAAACATGTTCATAATCTGTCCCCCCATCAAATTTCCATGAGAAAATCAACGTTTCAAATCCAGGATCTCCATACCCTCCTTTTATATCATCTCTACTCAAAGTGGCATTGAAAAGGATAAGTGTGCCGGAAAAACTTTCTCCTCTTTTAGGCTGGCTTATTATTGCAAGAGGAGGATCATCCATGTAAATATTATTAATCAGGATCCCTATTTCATCTTTTGCTGTAAGGTTTCTTGCGTCCTTGAGAGTCAAGGTAATACTCATTGGCCCAGATTTTATATACGTATGAGTTGTATTTGCTTTTGAAACGTTTGTTGTTGTATAATTGCTTCCATCTCCAAAATCCCAGAACCATTCAATAATCTCATCATCAACATCATAGCTTGCTTGTTCAAAAGAAATAATGGAAATATTTGATTCATTCATGTTGAACATATCACTATTTTTTGGCTTGACAATAATTGCTATTGGTGGTGTATTATACTCTTCTGTGCTGATTGCTAGGACATCATCACACTCTTTCTTAGTTGTTTCATCAGAAGCTATATATGCCTTGAACTTAATACCGTCACTTTTTCCATCATCACACAAACGAGCTTTCCATGTTGCTATTGCCTTACCATCATGAACTGCTGCTTGGTAATATTCTTCAAAGCAGCTTGGGTTAAATATGCCTCCAAGCACACCGCCAACTTCCCACAAGGTAAAATTAACTAGCAGACCTTCTATCATGCTTATGTCACCAGTTATAGGCCCTACAATAGCGACAAGTTGGACAGTACTAT
>CAZSMI010000046.1:0-4999 GCA_964607815.1 Candidatus Woesearchaeota archaeon
TATCTTACTCTTTCAAACATTTCCTTATAATAGATTCATCAACAGGAAAAGCAACTTTTCCTTTCTCTTTCCTTACTTCTCCTATTTTTTTTGGAAGAATAAAATATATTTCCTTATCTTTCACTTTTTTGTCTGTCCTCATTATTTTAATAAGCTTATTGATATCTTTGTTATAGGTTGTTGGAAGTCCTGTTGCTTTTATAAGAGAATTTTGCCTTTTTAATGAGCTGTTGTCTAGTATTCCAAGTGCATTAGAAATTTTTCCTTCATAAACCATTCCTAAAGCAATTGCCTCTCCATGAGGGATATTGTATTTTTCTGCAGCCTCAATAGCATGACCAATTGTATGACCATAATTCATGATTTTTCTTTCTTCTCTTTCCTTCTCGTCTTTTTCTACAACTCCTGCTTTTAGTTTACAACATCTCTCTATTATGTTCAAAAAAAACTCATCATCTCTTCCAGAATAATTTTTTTCTAGATATTCGAAAAGATTTTTGTCTTGCGTAATAGCATATTTTATAATCTCTGTAAGCCCATTTTTGATTTCTTTTTCTGGCAAAGTTTTTAGTGTGCTGATGTCTGTTATAACTGCTAATGGCTGATGAAAATAGCCGAATAAGTTTTTTCCTTCTTCTATGTTGACACCTGTTTTTCCTCCTATACTGCTATCTACCTGAGCAAGAAGAGTTGTTGGAACCTGGATATAATTAATACCTCTTTTGTAGAAGGAAGCAACATATCCTACCAGATCACCAACAACTCCTCCGCCCAAAGCGAGAATAATATCTTTTCTATCAAAATCTCTTCTTGCCAGTTCTCTTCCAATAGTTATGGCCATTTCAGGAGTTTTCGACTTCTCCCCAGCTGGAAAATCAATAAACAAAGCATCCACATGCTGTGACTTCATGCAACGCCTTAATTTTTCTCCATACAATTTTCTAACATTAGAATCTGTTATAATTGCATATTTGTTTCCCTTGCTAAAATCTGTCTTGAACAAGATGTCTTTGCCTATTTCTATAGGATAACTTCTGTCTTTAAGATTTATTTTTATCTTTTCCATTTTCAGTAGGTTTTTCTTATTTTTTTTGCAAGTTTCCTGAACTCGCTTATTGTTATACTTTGAGCATAATCGCAATATGCTGCTTTTCTCCTCTTGTTTTTTCCATTAACATATTCAATAACTGGTTTTTCATTATTCCTCATAACTTCTATTATTACCCCATCAGCATGAAAAGTAAGTGCCGAGAGAGTTGCGCTCTCTATTAACTCCTTTCTCCCAGTCCCATGACTTGGGTCTACAATTACTGGCAAGAATGTTTTTTCCTTGGCTGCACTTATGACAGCCAAATCAATAGTATTACGATCATATTCGCCATTAGTAGTGGTCCTTATTCCTCTCTCGCAAAGGATAATATTCTCGTTTCCTTCTTTTGCAATATATTCTGCAGCACACAACCACTCTTTTAGCGAGGAGTATGGATGTCTTTTCAGCATGACTGGTTTTTTCTGCTTTCCTGCTTCCCTCAACAAAGGATAATTTTGCATGTTTCTTGCACCAATTTGTAAAATATCTGTATAACTTGCAACCAGCCCTATATCTCTTGTGTCCATAACTTCTGTTATAACTGGAAGAGAAGTTTGCTCTCTCGCAATTGCAAGCATTTCCAAAGCACTTTTACCAAGACCTTGAAAATCATAAGGGCTTGTGCGAGGCTTGAAAGCTCCTCCTCGCAGAATGTCAGCATCTTCTTTTATAGAATTTGCTATATCCAGAATTTGCTCGAGATTGTAAACAGTACAAGGTCCTGCTATTATAACCGGCTTTTTTCCTATTTCAACTATCTTTTCTTTTGTCTTCACTTTTATCAGCTTTGTCTTCCCATTATACTCTGGTCTTAGCCTTCTGCTAATTAAACGATAAGGCTCATTTACCAGCTTGACAGAGTCTACTCCTTGAAAAGACCCTATGCTTTTTAGCAGTTCAGCTTTTTCTGTTTCTTCTCCTACTATGCATATTAGTGTAGTGGTTTTGCCAGGAGCAACATGGTAGTCAAAACCATTTTCCTTCAGAAAAGAGGTAATCCTAGCTATGTCTTTCTTTGTTGCTTTCTTGTTGAGTCTTATTGTCATTTTAATATTATAAGGTAAAATTTAATTAAAAGATTAAACATCATAGAAGTTCTCAAGAAGTTAGAGTGAGGAACTTCTTAATAAAAATAATAAAAGCTTTCAGCTAAGAAAAAGTTCCAATCCATGTTAGCTTTAGCTTTTTGCATATTCTTATTTAGTAAGGAAGCTATATAAAATTTTCTATTTCCGTTTTTATTTTATCACCACTTTTTTATGGTTATGAAAAAAGTTTAAAAATGGTCTCTTCTTTTCAAAGAGATGAAAATAGATTTTCATGTTCATCCACATTTTAAAAATTATAACAGCAAGGCAGTAGTTGATGCTATGTCAGCAAGAAAAGTTGACATCTTAGGATTAGCTGGCTATAACAAAGATACTTTTGATGAAAATAGAAGAATTTTTGATGAGTTAGAAGAAAGATATGGAGAGAAATATTCAGTGGAGAATGATAACTTGATAATAAAAATAAAAGATAAATCTATTAACAAAAAATACTCTATTTTGCGTGTAGGAGAATACAATAACAAAGAAGGCTTTCACCTGCTTGTTTTTGGAAATCAGAAAGGTATTAAAGAAGGCAGTCCAATAGAAGAGAATATCGAGGCTGCATTATCAACTGACTCTTTTGTTGTTCTGGACCACCCTTTTATTGCTCAGCATTGCGCAGAAAAAAGAAAAGGGGGTATTGTAGATAGAACTCTTTCTCTTCTTTTAGATTACGCAGATATAGACAAGAAAAAAGAAGATTTTCTTTTCAGAGTCTGTGAAAAATACAGCGGAAATATAGCCATAGAGTGGAATGGCTATCCTATTCCCTCGTTAAGAAATGTTATTGACAAATCTCTCCAGCCACTTCGCTTACTGAGGATAGAAGAAATAAGATTTGAGGATATCAATAAAAAGGTAGAAAGCTTGGAAGAAAAGCTAAGAAAGGGAGGAAAAAATTGCCCTTTAGTGGCAGACACAGACTTGCACGCCCCCTACAAGAAAGACCTGCTTTTGATAGGAACAGCAAACATAAAAGCAGATGTTGATGTGGAAAGTGGCTCAGTTTTACAGAAATCTTTAAAAGAAAAAATTTTTTTTCATGATTATGAAATAAACAAAGGTTATGTTCCTATTTCACATTTTATTATTTCTTATGCATTTCCCGTGCTGCTTGGTAATCTTAGCAAAACTTTGAAAGAAAGGATAAGGCCAAGAGGATAATACTCATAAAACGAAAGATATTTAAATAGTTTTTTCTTTGGAAAATAAAATGAACAAATTTGTTGAATTAATTTTGGGTTTGATATTGGTTGTTGTGCCAATAGTGTTAGCAGTAAACTATTATCCTGGATGGGGAATTGCCGCAAGAGAGTTCATCCAGGGAGGAGTAGTAGTGGGTGTTGTTTTGGTAGGTGTACTATTTATAATGCTTGGAATAAGTGATATGAAAGGCTAAGCAGCTGATAACTAATAATTGGTACAAATAAAAAACAGGTGCAGAATCCCTTTTTACTTTAGTAAAAATTATACAAAGAAAGATTTAATAATTCTTTTTCTTTTTTTTATTTATGTTAGAAAGTTTATGTGTTATTTGTAAAGGTAGGGGGTGGTGTGGAAAGCCATGCCCCATTTTAGCTAAGCTAAAAGAATTTCAGCCGAAAATAAAAGAGCATTTTTCTGGTAGCTCGCCTCCAGAAATTTTTGTTGGTCGTTATGGTTATCCTAGCGTCTATACAGGCATTTTAGCTCCACCAGAAAGCGGAGATACGACTAAATACAGCATGCCAGAACAGTGGCATGCTGAAAAAGCGAGCATCTTGCAAATTCTTTCATACAGGGCAACACTTATTTATAGCAGGTTCAAAAGCAATATTAAAGAAAGAAAAAATAAATTGTTAGGATTAATGCAAGAGCTTTCTCTTTCTTCAAAGCCAGTCTCAACAGAATTTTGGTTGAAAAAGAAGCCAAGTTTTAAGATACAATTGGATATGCACATGCCAATAATAAGTAATCCTTCTCTTCTTGTCAAGGCAAAACTTGAAGAAAATCCTTATGTAGAAAGAAAAGTCGATTATCTTACAAGTGACTATGATGTCAAGGCAGGTATAGCAATGGAAGAACTTTACAAAGCAAAAATTCCTATAAGCAGTATAATAAAAATTTTGAGTGCTGGAATGATTGGCTTAGCAATACAAAGAAAGCTTGTTCCGACAAGATGGTCAACTACAGCTATTGACAGCACTATCTCAAAACAGCTTATAAAGAAAATAAGATACTATCAGGAAATTTCTGAGTTTCAACTTTTCAATGCAAACTATCTTGGCAACTATTATGAGATTTTATTTTTGCCTTCTTCATTTGCATTTGAAGTTATGGAAGCAAAAATGCCTGGAAGCGTATGGAATCCTTCTGGTAGCACTTTTTTCATAGCAGCAGATTATGAAGGCTGGCATGGAAGAAAAAGTTACGCAAGCAATACTGGTGGAGGATATTATGCTCCACGTTTAGCAATTGTTGAGTATCTTGGAAAAATAAAAAGACAAGCATCTTGTTTAGTAATGCGGGAATGCAGAAAAGAATATTTTGTTCCTTGCGGTGTAGGAATTTTGAGAGAATGTTGTAGAGAAGCTTTACAAAAAAAACCTGAAAAATTTTCTTCACTCAAGGATACTTTACAAGCAGCACAAAAAAGACTTAAGCTACCCATAAAAGTTTTTACAAAAAAATCAAAATTGCTAAAAGAGTATAAAGAGCAAAAAAAGCTAAGTGAGTTTTAAAGAACAGACGGTCCCCTTAATTTTCTCTTATTTATCAAATTTGTTAATGTAAGCCAAGATATCTTCTCAGCAACATAACTTTTCTTCTATACTTCTTT
>CAZSMI010000047.1:0-4935 GCA_964607815.1 Candidatus Woesearchaeota archaeon
TTTTTCTTTTGAAAGATTATAGGTGGTTTGTCTTGTCTTTTTTAGTTTGGGGTCTTGGTTTGTTGATCCATTATCTTAATGTTGTAATTTTGAGGAGTATTGCAAGAGAAATATGGCAAGAGAAAAAGATAAAGCAACTAGGACTAAATAAAAAATAAAAAATAAAACGGATTTGAAGGTGAAAAAAGCAGCAATCTTATTTACAGGAGGAAAGGATTCTTGTCTAGCATTACTAAAAGCAAAACAAAAATATGATATTAAATATCTGCTAAGCATTTTACCTTCTTCTTCTGATTCTTATATGTTTCATAAACCTTCCCTGAAATTGTTAAGGGCACAATCAAAATCCTTGGAAATTCCCTTGATAATTCAAAAAAGCATAAGCAAAAAAGAATCTGAGCTGGAAGACTTAGAAAAATTAACTGATAAGGTAAAAGATAAAATTCAAGTTTTGATGATAGGAGGAATAGCAAGCAGTTATCAAGCTCGAAGAATAAAAAAGGTAGCAGAAAAATGTGGCCTAGAAGTTTATGCTCCTTTATGGAATTATGCTGGAAGAAAAATTTGGAAAGAGCTGCTTGAGAATAATTTTAAGGTTATTCTTACTAAAATAACATGTGAAGGACTACCAAAAGAATTTTTAGGTAAGGTTATTGATAAAGAGCTTTTTACTCAAATTAAGAAACTCTCGAAAAAATACAAATTTAGAGTAGATTTTGAGGGAGGAGAAGCAGAAACTGCGGTATTGTGGATGCCGGGTTTTTCTAGAGAAGTCAAGGTGCTGGGAAAGATAGAAAGTCAAGGGGGTTATAGACACTTTTTTATAATAGAAAAGGTAAACTTAATAAACAAAAATTAATAAGGGGATTAAAGGGATTTAAATGGAAAATAAAGATTTTAGCAAGACAAAATTGAAAAATGGCCTGACAATTTTGCATGAGCGTAGAGAAAGGCCTGTTACAACAATAGCCCTAGCAACAAAATTTGGTTCTGGCTATGAAAGTGAAAAGTTGAAAGGAGTTGCTCATTTTCTTGAGCACTATCTTTTCCGTGGCACAAAAAAAAGAACATCTTTACAAATTTCTTCTGCTTTAGAAAAAGTTGGTGGCGAGCTAAATGCTTTTACAGCAGAACAATTTACAATATATCATGTCAAGCTGCCCAGCAGATATCTTGGGCTAGGAATTGACATATTGTCAGACCTATTTTTAAATCCAGCTTTCAATCCAAAATTTTTTGACAAAGAAAAACAGATAATAGTTGAGGAGCTGAAAATGTATGAGGATGACCCAAAAACTTATGTTTTTGAGAAAATAAAAAGTCTACTTTATAAAAAACCTTTTGGTTTGTTTGCTATAGGAACAAGAAAAAGCTTGCAAGATATGAAACTTAAAAATCTTGTTGAAACCCATGGATCTTCTTATGGTCTTGAGAATAGCATTCTTTCTGTTGTTGGAAAAAACAGTTTTGATGATATTCTTGACTTAACAAAAAAATTTCTTGCTATCAAAAGACAAGCAGAAATTAAAAAAATAAAAATAAGCAAGATATCAAAACAAAAAATAGAAAATAGGAGAGGAATAGGGCAAGCGAGCATGACTTTTGGTTTGCATATACCTTCTTTGCAAGACAAGAAAAGGTATGTTGCAGAAATCTTTAATGCTATCCTCGCTTATGGTATGTCAAGTAAGTTAGCACAAGAAATTCGCGAGAAAAGAGGTCTTGCATATAGTGTGAAAGGCTTTCTTGACCAATCATCAGATTATGGCTATCTCGTTATTTATGTTGGGACAGAAAAAAGCAAAGTGCAGAAATGCAAAGAAATTATTTTGAAAGAAATAAAAAAGCTGAGACAGTTAAAGAAAAAAGAGCTGGAAGAGGCAAAGGAAAAGTTAATAGGAAATTATACTGTGCAAAACGAGGATAGTAGAAATGTTGCTTTTACGCTTACAGCAGAACAGCTAGCAGGCTCAGCAGAAGAATTTTATGATTATGAAGAAAAAATAAAGCAAATAAAGTTGCAAGAAGTAAGAAATTTTGCAAAAATAAAAAATTATAGCTTTGCAGCTTTGCTGCCAGAATAAAAATGCAAAAGAAAATGGAAAGAGTAAGAAAAATCGAAAGAAAAGTACTTTCAGAACTCGAAAAAACAGAAAGATGGTTTCAGCGTTTCTGGTTTAGAACTTTTCTTGTGGTATGTTTTGCGATAGCTATGGCCTATCTTGAATCCACAGTAGTTGTTTATCTACGAGAGATGTTCGCACTTCACTATGTAACAATACAAGAAGGTATTGAGCTTGCTTTGAGGTTGCCACATTTCGCCCTTATCAAGAACCCCCTTGTGATAGTGCCTTCTCTAAGGATACTTGTAATAGAGATATTCAGGGAAGCTGCTACTATTATGATGCTCTTCGCCTTTGCTTTTCTTGTAGGAAGAAAATGGAGAGAGAGACTTGCAGTTTTTTTGCTTTCTTTTGCTTTGTGGGATATTTTTTACTATCTTTTTCTTTATGTTATGATTGGATGGCCCAAGTCTCTTTTTACTTTAGATGTCCTCTTCCTTATTCCATTACCTTGGCTCGCTCCTGTATGGCTTCCCATTAGTATCTCTTGTCTTATGATAATCACAGCAGTTTTTTTGTTTAGATGGCAATTACTGATAAATAAAAAACAAAGAAAAAGATAAAATTAAAATATTTGTTGTGAAACTTTCTTATTTTTTGTATTTTTCTTGTAACTCTCTTGCTTTCTCTTTTAGTTCAGAGGATAAGTCTTTTGACCACAAGACCTTTACCTGTTCATAACCAACTTCTAGCTCTGATGCTACTGCCTTTTCTATTTCATCAATATTATGGTAAGCAGACTCTCTCCTGTTTACTTTTCCTTTTTCTTCTACAAGACGTAACAGCCCGATTCTATGATTATCTGCTGGGCAAATTATAAATTTTATTGTTTTCATATTCAAAAATATCGAAAAGATAATATAAATCTTTCTGTCAAGGGCTTTAAAAATCCAGTAATTTAAAAATTAAAAGAAATACAAGATGGTTAGATAACTCTTAGTTATTTACCGGAATCATAAAAAAGAAGTTAACAACATACCTCTTTAAACTCTCGCACACATCTTTAAATTCTTACGAAGAATTTAAATAACTTTTTTGTTTGTTTTTTAAATGCTAATAGTAAAAGTTCCTTCGATTAATGGTCTTGAAAAAACAAAAGGATGTGAAAAAGCTCCCAACAAAATTCTGGAAGCATTGAAAGATATTTATTTAACAGAAGAAGAAAAAGAAATAAAATATGCTATTGATGAAATTGCAATTGACAAGAATAATATAGAAAAAACAAACAAAAGCATTTTTGATAAAGCAAAAGAGCTGATAAAGAAAGAAAAAGACAAAACCATCTTTTTGGGCGGAGACCATAACATCTCTTACAGCCTCCTCAAGGCCTTCTCGAGCGTGCATGAAAGCTCCGGCTTGATAGTTTTTGATGCACATGCTGACTGCATGCATAACTTTAAGCCGCCCACACATGAAGACTGGCTGAGAGTTTTGATAGAAGAAGGCTTTCCTGCAGAAAATATAATTCTTGTTGGTTTAAGAGATTATCACAAGATAGAAAAAGAATTTTTGCATTTCAAGCAAATAAATTGTTTTTCATGCAAAGAACTTTTCGAAAATTTGCAGGAATCATGTGATAGTATAATGGAAGCTGCGAAAGCATTCCCGTCTTTGTATATAAGTATAGATGTTGATGTTACTGACCCCGCTTTTGCTCCTGCTACTGGTTACATAGAACCAGCAGGCCTTTCCTCAAGAGAATTCCTCTATCTTCTGCAGAGACTTTTGTTATTGAAAAATCTCAAGGCAGCTGATATAGTAGAAATAAATCCTGATAAAGATATAAATAACCTAACAGCAAAACTAGGAGCAAAAATTTTGGCTGAGCTGATCTGAAAAGTTTAAAAAAATGAAAATTATTACACCAAAAACAAAACTTGAAAAAATTATTGCTTCTGCTTTGATAACAATATTTGTTCTTGCAGCAGCCAGAATTATCAAGAAAACATCTCCCTACATAAAGGAAAAAATAAACAGAAAAATAATTTATTATACGGTAACAAGACTTTATGAAAAATCAAAACAAAAAGATTTTTACTTCCTTCCTTGTCCTGAGAATTATTGAAAAGTTTTAAAAACTTTATTTCTCTGTTTATAATAAAAGAGGTTAACATGGTGAATCAAAAACTTGTCGATTACATTAAATCTAGTTTGCGAAGCGGAATTTCGCCAGAACAGATAAAACAAGGTTTGCTTGCAGTTGGATGGCCCAGTTATGATGTAGACGCTGCCTTCAAGGCAGTTAGACAAAAACCTTTGAAAAAGGGATGGATACTTCTTGTTTTAATAGTTGTTATTATTGGTGGTGTGCTTGCTTTTTTTATACCTACTAAAGAAAACACTTGTTCAAAGCTTGATGGAGATATTTGTTCTCTAAAAGAGAAATGTAATGGAATTTGGTTGGATGCTTCCGATTCTGTAAGATGTTGTTCTGTAAAATGTATTTGTATAGAAAGCTGGTCTTGCACAGAATGGTCAGACTGTGTCGGCAATATACAAACAAGAATTTGTAATGATTTAAATTATTGCGGGACTACTTTAGATAAACCAATTGAATCGCGAAGTTGTGTAGCATTACAAAACTGTTCAGAACTTGGTGGATTTACTTGCTCCTCAGACGAAACTTGCTCTGGCCCTTGGATAAATGCTTCTGATACAAAAATGTGCTGTAAGGGACAGTGTGAAATTTTAACAATTTCTGATGACAACAGCCTTGATGCTGATGGTTTTCTGTGGGGGACAGAACTTTGGCCGGACAAAGCAGATATTGCAGCTGATGTTATTAATAACACCCTAAAAACAAAATATTTGA
>CAZSMI010000048.1:0-4862 GCA_964607815.1 Candidatus Woesearchaeota archaeon
TTCCCCCCCTAAATTCTTATCTGAAATGGGGGAGATTTCAATTGCAAAATCAAGGAAAGAAAACAGTACGACCATGAGGCAGGAAGAAAAAGGAAAAATTGACGCTGTTTTTATCACTATTGACAATGAAGGGAACAGGATTATCCAGGTCCGCTCCCGTGATTTGAGGATTCCTGAATATGGTGACAAGTTTGCAACTCCTCATGGGCAGAAAGGGGTTGTGGGAATAATAGTCCCGGAGTATGATCTTCCTTTCTCCTCAAACGGCATAACACCTGATGTTATTTTCAATCCCCACTCCATCCCGAGCAGAATGACAGTCGGCTACTTGATTGAATTAATTGCCGGAAAAACTGCGGCAGCTTCTGGAAAAATTGTTGATGCGACTCCTTTTTCATCCCAGACCCCTGAAGAATTGGAAAAACAGATGCTTGAACTGGGATTCAGGGCAGACGGAAAAGAAACCTTTTATGACGGCATAACAGGCAAAATGATGGAAGCGAAAATCTTCACAGGGAATATGTATTACCTAAAATTAAAATATATGGTAGCCAACAAGATGCATGCCAGGGCAAGTGGAAGAGTAACTTTGTTAACAAGACAGCCTATCGAAGGTAGAGCTAAAGGTGGTGCATTACGTTTAGGAGAAATGGAACAACAGGCCTTGGTAGCACATGGCTCAGCCTTACTTTTGAAAGAGAGATATGATTCAGACAAAGTTATTATACATATTTGTACAAAATGCGGTAGTATGGCATATTTTGATAAAATACATAACAGAAATGTATGTCCCCTATGTGGAGCAACAGATACAGAGCCAATTGAAATGTCATATGCATTCAAGCTTTTGATGGAGGAACTGATGTCATTACATATTTTCCCACATCTTACACTAAAAAACAAGTATGAATAAAAAATGAAACCAATTACAAAGCAAGTAAAAAGAATAAATTTTAATTTGTTCAGTCCAGAGCAGGTTAAAAAACTAGGTGTTGCTAAAATTGTTACTCCTGAACTATATGATATGGATGGTTATCCTGTTGATGGTGGCTTGATGGATTTACGTCTAGGAGCAATTGACCCTGGAGTCAGATGCAGAACTTGCGGGGGAAGACTAAAAGAATGTTTGGGACATTTTGGCTATATAGAGTTAGCCAGGCCTATTATGCATATAAAATATGCTGGCATGATAGAAACTTTGTTGAGGAGCACTTGCGAAAAGTGTAGCAAGATTTTACTTACAGAAGAAGAAATTAAAAAACATGGAATAAAAAAAGCAAAAGATGTAAAAAAATGTCCTTTTTGTGGTACAAAACAACAAAAAATAAAGCTAGAAAAGCCAACTTCTCTTTATGAAGCAAAAAAAAGAATTTTTCCTTCTGAAATTAGGGCAAGACTGGCAAGAATCTCTGATGAGGATTGTAAGCTTTTTGATATAAACCCTAGAACAGCAAGACCAGAATGGGCTGTTCTTACTCTGCTTTTAGTACCACCAGTTACTGTCAGGCCTTCTATTACTCTTGAAACAGGAGAGAGAAGTGAAGATGATTTAACTCATAAGTTAGGGGATATAATAAGAGCTAACCAAAGGTTGTGGGAAAATCTCAATGCAGGAGCACCAGAAGTTATTATCGAGGATTTATGGGACCTGTTGCAATATCATGTTACAACTTTTTTCGACAATTCTGTTTCTCAAGTACCTCCTGCAAGACATAGGAGTGGACAGCCACTAAAAACAATAGTAGAAAGGATAAAAGGAAAAGAAGGAAGGATAAGACATAATCTAGCTGGCAAGAGAGTAAATTTTTCTTCTAGGTCTGTTATCTCTCCAGACCCTTTTATTGCCCTTAACGAGATTGGAATACCTTTAGAGATCGCAAAAGTTTTGACAGTAAGCGAAATGGCAACAAAAACAAATATTGAAAATCTTAAGAGCATTGTAATGTCAACAAAATATCCCTGTGCAAATTATATAATCAGGCCAGATGGAAAGAAAAAACAGATTACAGATGAGTTAAGAGAAGAACTTGTAGAAGAACTATCTCCAGGATATATTGTAGAAAGACAGCTGCAAGAAGGTGATATTGTCCTTTTCAATAGACATCCAAGTTTGCATAGGGCAAGTTTGATGGCACATTATGTCAAGATAATGCCAGGCCATACTTTCAGATTACATCCGGGAGCAACCGTACCTTATAATGCAGATTTTGATGGGGACGAGATGAATGTACATAGTATGCAGACAGAAGAAGCGAGAGCAGAAAGTAAAATATTGTTAGATGTAAAACAACATCTCTTTTCGCCAAAAAATAATAGCAATGTTTTTGGATGCGTATCAGATGCCTTGACAGGAAACTTTTTGTTAAGCCAAAGTACTCTTGACAAGAAAGAATTAGCACAATTATTTTATGAAGCTGATTTAGACAAGTTGCCAGAAGGGACTACAGGTACTTCTTTTGGTATAGAAAAAAGTGCTTTGATAAAAGAATTTGACAGAAAAATAGGAAGAGATGCTACTCTCGCTTTACTTAAAAAAATTTTCAATCTAGGATCTAACTACTTGTCAAGAAAAGGTTTTACTATTTCCCTGACAGACCTTACTGTAAAAGAAAATATAATGCAAAAAAGAAAAGAGATCATACAAGAAGCAGAGGATAAAGTTAAACAACTTGTAGAAGCTTTTTATACAAAAAAACTTGAGCTCTTGCCAGGAAAAACAGATGTTGAGACAAGAGAAATAAAAATTTTGCAAACACTTAATGCTACAAGAAGCAAAATTGGAGGAATTATAAAAAAAGAGATAAGCAAGAAAAATCCTGTAAATATAATGATACAGAGTGGCGCAGGAGGGAATATCCTTTATGTTACACAGATGGCTTGCTCAGTAGGACAGCAAGCGTTATGGGCACAGAGGATAAATCTTGGTTATACTAATAGAACATTATCTTTTTTCAAAAGACACGACCTATCACCAAGAGCACATGGTTTTATCTACTCTTCTTATCTTGACGGTTTAGAGCCAGATGAGTTCTTCTTTGGAGCTGTAACCGGAAGAGATAGCCTGATGGATACTGCCTTGAGAACACCAAAAAGTGGTTATTTATATAGGAGGTTAGCAAATGCTTTACAAGACTTGAAAGTAGAGTATGATGGGACAGTAAGAGATGCTTCTTCACGCATAGTACAGTTTTCTTATGGGGAAGATGGATTTGATGTAAGCAAACTACATCTGCCAGAAAAAGATAGAAAAATTACACCAGGAGAGGCAATAGGAATTATTACTGCACAATCTTTTGGTGAACCCTCCACCCAGATGACCCTAAATGTATTTCATTTTGCTGGTGTTAGCGAAATGACAGTAACTACTGGCCTGCCTAGACTGATAGAAATTTTTGATGCAAGGAAAAAGCCCTCTACGCCAGTAATGGAAATTTATCTTACAAAAGAATATAATAATGCTGAGTCAGTTAAAAAAATAGCAGAAAGAATTCGGGCTGTTAAGGTAAAAGATATTGCCAAAGAAATTATAATAAATTTTACAGACAAGATGGTAAGCATTTTGCTTGACCCTCATGCAGTTAAAACAGCACATATTACAGACGAGAGTGTATGCAAAAGCTTGAAAGAAAAAGGTTTCAAAACTAAACTCAAACAAGACAGAATAGTAATAAAAGTAATAAAAGAAGCACGTGATTTCAAGGAACTTTACAAGATAAAAGAAAAAATAAAAGAGATAAAAATAGCAGGCATAAAGGGCATAGAACAAGTTTTACCTGTCAAAAGAGATGATAATTATGTTATTCTTACTGCAGGTAGCAATCTTGCTGATGTTTTCGAAGTCAAGGGTATAGACAAGAACAAAACAACAACAAATAATATACACGAAATAGCAGAAGTTTTGGGCATAGAAGCTGCCAGACAAGCAATAATTCATGAAACAGAAAAAGTTTTGGAAGAGCAAGGTTTGGATGTTGACAAAAGACATATAATGCTTGTTGCAGATGCTATGACAGCAAACGGGGAAATCAAGGGGATAACAAGAATAGGGATAATAAGCAGAAAAGCCAGTATTTTGGCCAGGGCGAGCTTTGAAACACCCATAAAATTTTTTGTCAATGCAAGCATAAGAGGAGAGCATGATGATTTAGTTAGTGTAATAGAAAATATTATGCTTAATCAGCCAGTTCCAGTAGGAACAGGCCTTCCAGGCCTTTTTGTAAAAGTAACAGGAAGACTTGTAAGAGAAGAGAAGCAAGGAGAAGAAGAAGAAAAAGTAAAAAGGGAAGAAAAAGCAGAAAAGCCAGAAGAAAAGTAAAAAAGCAGAACAAGAAAAGAAAACAAAGTTATGTTCAATTTTGCTGATGCAAAACTTTGCTCGACAGCAACCCTTAGCAAGGGAGCATAACACTGATTAGTTGCAATTGGCGGGCTCGCTCTTTAAAAGATAAAAATCTATCTTATCTCTATAACCCCACCTATAACCAATAGCTCTTCCTACTTTGTTAGTAACGTGAGTAAAATTTTTAAAATCTGTGAATGGTTTTAAATCTTTTATATTATCTAGAATTTTCGAACCTATTTCTAGAAAATATATTTGATATCCTGGAATATAACGTAACTCAATATCATTTTGTTTATCCCAAGATATTTTGGCTCGTAGGTTTATCTCTCTGCCTAACTCGTTTAAAGTTTCACAGTTATGGTTGGTTATCCTAACTTCTAGGGTAGTAAGTCTCTTTAACTCACCGATTTCTTTTCCTTTTAGCCCAATATATACTTCAAATTGATTGTTACTTTCATAAAAATCTGCTTGCATGTGATTAAATCTGGAATAAATTATTTAAAAATCTATTGCTCGCCCG
>CAZSMI010000049.1:0-4784 GCA_964607815.1 Candidatus Woesearchaeota archaeon
AAAATGCCAGAAAAAGCACAAGCAAATTTTTTACAAGTATTGCCAGAAATTCCTTATGATTTTTTGAAAGAACTTTTGGATATTTTAGGAAAGCCAAATAGTGTATATGTTAGGGCTATGCATCCTGAAAAAAAAATTAATGGCTTGAAACTGCAAGAAGAATATGCAGAAAGAGAATGTGAATGCGGAATAGAAAAAATTCTGGACATTTACTCGAACTCTGGAAAAATGTATCCTGTGGGGTTGAGCAAACTAGAATGGACAGAAATAGATAAGAAATTAGAGTCATATAGGTGTATTTTGAGCGCAAAATTTACACCCCGGGAGTTTAGCCTGGAAATTGATAAAACAGCAAAAGGCAAGAAATACAAAAGATTAACAGACCTTATTGAAAAATATAAAGTTGCGAACAAAATAGAATTGCTCTTTCCAATGGAACCACTTATCCAAGCTGAATCTTCTGATATATCTTATGATATATCTTCTAATATAGGAGAAATGGGAAAGGGAAAAGGGGAAAAAGAAAAGAGAGAAGAGAAAAGAGAAAAAAATGTTATTAAAATTAAATGACCCAAAATTATTTTCTGATGCAATAAGCATAATCTCAGAGCTTGTAACAGAAGTTAAGGCAAGAATTGACAAGCAAGGTTTGGGTATAATAGCTATAGACCCTGCAAATGTTGCTCTTACTATATTGAACTTGCCTTCTTCAACTTTTTCTCAGTTTCAAGTTGAAAAAGAAGAAATTTTAGGACTAAACTTAGATGATATCAAGTCTGTGCTGAGAAGATGTCCTGCTGGCTCTTCTCTTGTCATAGAAAAACAGGATAACATGTTAAACTTCCATATACAAGACAAATCAAAAAGGTCTTTTTCCTTAGCTTTAATAAATATAGAAGCAGAAGAAAAAAAAGTTCCTGAGCTGCAATTTACTAGTAAGGTAGAAATAAACTCCACAATGTTTGCAGAAGCAATAGAAGATGCAGTTATAGTAGCTGATTCTTGCACTTTTTCCTGCTCCAAGAATACTTTTGTAATAGAAGCAAAAGGCTCTCTGAACAAGACAAAAACAGAATTTACTTCTGATGAGTGTAAGATACAAACACAAGAAGAAGTTATATCAAGATATTCTTTAGAATATTTACAAAAATTTATCAAGGCTTGTAAAATTTCTGATAAGGCAATAATGCAATTTGGAAAAGACTATCCACTCAGATTGGATTTTCAAATAGCGGGAAGGAAGGAAGGAAAGCAGGCTGAACTTGCATTTATCCTTGCGCCGAGAGTAGAAACAGAAGAATAATTTATGCTGAAATAGCAATTTTTTTCTGCTTGGCTAACTCTTTTTCAATAAAAAGCTTTGAAATTTTGAAATCTATTTCTGATAGCAGTTTTGTTATAGGGCTATCTTTATTCAGCATGTATAGCTGTGCTTTTCCAACGCGTCTTGTAGCCTTGACTATCTTCTTTTTAAGTAAAAATATAATAGCTGATTCAACACTTTCCCATTTTGTACTTATTTCTCTTGATATTTGGGCAATAGAATAGTCAAAACTATCAAAAGTCAGTAAAAAGTCTATTACTTTGATTATTGGAGTTGGACCAAATACCAATGTAAAGGACGATCTTTCTTTTTTCATTTTCTTATTCTCAAAAGAATGCTTGGTTTAAATATTTTACTATTTTGGATTTAAATTCACTTAAAGTAAAATTACCAAAAGTAAAATATATAAAGGCTAAATTTACTTGTAATTTTGATGGATAGTTATATTGAATCTGGTATAAGAAGAGCTATTTTAAAAAAGTTGTTCAGGCATAGAATTATTGGCGGAAAACATGTCTCGATTAGAAATGCTATCAAAGGATTTCCGCCTTATTTGTTAAAGAATGCAAAAAAACAGGTTATTTATTTGATCAAGAAAAATTTCTTGATTGCAAAGCCTTCTACTGGTGAAGTACACGTTTCTCTAAACACAAGAAAACTAAAGGAGATAGAAGAAATAGTCAGATAATTTTGTAATTTTGATATGCCTTATTCTTGCGCCGAGAGTAGAAACAGAAGAATAAAAACCAAGAAAAATTCTAATATTTCATCAAAGCTTTAGGATAAATCTTTTAAAATAGAATTTTTTAGATAATAAAGAAATATATAAAATTTCCTATAAAATTTTTGTTATTTTGAGTATGCTTCAATTAAGAAACCCTAATCAGGGTATTTTTCCTGGACTTTTTCTTTTGTTTCCAGCAAATTTTGGTTCATTTCTGATGCAAATTTTTCTCCAGCTCCAAACTGCTGATAACCACCACCCTCACGTTTGTACATCTCAATCTCTGAGCTAATTTTTTCTATATTCTTTCTTGTTTCCCCGATCAAGTCAAAATTTCTTGCTGACTCCGTGTCTGAATTTTGGATTAGAACCTTGAGCAGTTTTAGTTCAGCAAGGTGGCTTTTTAGAGTGGCATACTTTTCCTCTCTTCTTTTTATTCCATAAGGCTTTACTATATCGATTATTTTATTAACATTTTCAATTGTGGTATCTATAATATTGACTGTATCCTTGACTAGCTCCTGCCTCACACTCTTTTCTGTAAAATACTTTTCCTTGAGCTCTTTCGCTGTTCCATACTTTTCAACATATTCCTCATAACTTGTTTTTAGCTTATCATATTTTGTTTTTACTTGCTCAAATTGTTCTATTGCTGATTTCGCAACAGCCTGATTTGCTTTAGCGCTTTCTATGATTTTTTCAAGCTGCTCTTGTGCTTCCTCTTGCGCCCTTCTTTTCTCCTTTGAAAGATTTCCTATCATAGTTTTAAGGTCCTTGATATCCTCATTTAGCACGATCTTCTCTTCCAAAACTCCAATTTGGTTTTTTTGTCCCTTATTTTCTTTTATTGCCCTCTTGTATTTCTTTTCAAGAGATATATACTCTGGTAATTGTTCAACTAGAATGGGCTTTTCTGCTTTTGTTTCTGCTCTATAAGCTGCCTCTACCTTTTTTGTTTCAGGAATAGCTTTTTTTCCTTGCCATAGGCCTGTAAAATAGCCCCAGCCCCATATAGCCATTCCAGCAAAAAGAGTTCCTATCAAAGCTATTTTTGCCTTGCCATAACTAGATAGTTGATACCCCTCACTAGCAGAAGAAAAATTTATTTCACTTGCATTTTCTTTTAAAATATTAGAGATCTCTTTTATTGACTTTCCGCTTCTTTTTGCAAGTTCATTAGCATCATGTCCATAGCTGTAATGTAATTCTCTGATTGCTTCTTCAAAACTTTGTTCAGCTTCAGCCATTTTTATCCAAAAATTCTTTGAATTTTTTGCTATTATGTAAAAAGTTTATTTTTTAAGTCTCGCTTCAATCTCAGGAGATACTATAAATTCTAATAGTACATTATACTCTCCAATTCCTTTTATCCCTAGTGTTTCCTCGATTGTCTCTAGTCCTTTTGCTCTGCTAACATGCTTGAATGTCCTGTCTAGGTTAACAAGATAATATTTTTTCTCTGCATTAAGTTGTTTTGGTGCAATTCCAATAAGATACCAGTTTCTTCCTGAGCTGTAATTTGTTTTGTCCATTAGCTTTGTAAGCTCTTCTGGATTTTCTATTCTATCTTCTAGAGAATGAATTATGTCTGCAGAAAATTTTACCCTATCAGGCAAATTTTCAGCCTCATTTTTGTGTACATTGACAACATAACTTATTAATCTTGCTTCTTCTTCACTAAGTTTTTCTTTTACTTCACCAAGCTTTTCTTTCAAATTTGTAATTTTATTATTTGCTTCTGTTCTTATCTCTTCTGTATCTTTATTATATTTTTTAGCAAGAGTGTTGTAATTGTTTGTTGCTTCAATAAGTTGTTTGTTTAACTCCTTTGCTTCAATATATAGTTTTTCTGATTTCTTATCTTTTTCTATTATTCTTTCCCATAAGCTTTTCTTATCTTCTTGATTTGCATTTACACTTTCATGATATAATTTTTTATAATTCTTTCCTTGATATTTTTCTTTTTGAATAGCTTTTTCTTTTTCTACTTCTTCTATTTTAGATACTGTTACTTCAGGTACTTCAGGTTTTGTCCTAAGGATTGCTTCTTTTTTATAAGGCTCTTCTATCACTTTTTTTACTGGAAATTTTTTTTCTTGATAAATCCTTGTAGCATACCCACCACCATACACAATTAAATGAGAAGCAATTAATCCAATCAAGACTCTTTTTGCTATACCATAACTAAATCCTGGCTGAAGTCCTGCTCTAAGTTGGTCTGCCCTAAGTTGGCGTTCCAAACTTAATTTTTCTTTTCGTGCTTCTTTTCGTGCTATCTTTTCCTCTATTTTAGCAGCTTTTATTGCAGCTTTTCGCTCATGTCTTCCTATCATGTATTCATACTTTACTGCAAACCATTTCTTGTCTTTATCACTCATATTTTTAGTACTTTCTTCTATACGCGCTTTAATACTCTCATTTACACGCGCTATTTCTCTTTCTATTCTTTCTGCTCTCTTCATTTTGTTATCATTTTAAAAATACACAACTTTAAAAACTTTTCTGTGTTTCATAATATACAGCTTTATGTGTATTATAATATATTTATAATATATTTTTTCCATGTTTTTTGATATTGCCGAATTTTTCAAAAGGCAAAAAAAAATTGAAGATAATAAGATAAAAACTAGTTGAAAAAGAGAAGGAAACACAAGATTTATAAATTTCGAAACTCTTTAAATAACATGCAAAAAAGCAGGAAAAACAAAAAAGCACAAGTAGCCTTGTTTGTAATAA
>CAZSMI010000050.1:0-4657 GCA_964607815.1 Candidatus Woesearchaeota archaeon
ATAGACGTTTTTTGCATTCCAAATGCAAAATCCAGTGCTGCCAGAATCTTGCGCAGCTTTTACCTGTTCTAGAATATATTTTACCTGTTCTAGAATATAATTTTCATCAAAATTAGCTCTCCATGTGAAGCCCTGAATCCATGGCCTTATTTCTGTCTTGTTATCTACTTTTTCAAGCCTTTCTTTTGCTTTTTCACAAGTTAGCCTGACAAGTTTGTATGCTCCCAGCTTACGATGCTCAGGAGAATAATGTGAACTGTAGGCCATAGGACATATCACATCAACATATTTTGCCATGTCCTCAAGTTTTTGGCCTATTCCAATGTCCTTGTGCCAACAAACATAACCAAAAATGTCAACAGAAATTTTAGTTTTAGGATTTTCCTTTTTTATTTCTTCTCTTGCTTTTTCCAAAAAGCGGTTTATTTCTTCTATTTTCTTATCGTTATTATAGCTATAGTCATCTGGAAATCTTATATAGTCAAATTGTATCTCATCAACTCCTTTCCTTGCAACATCTTTTGCAATATCTATGTTATATTTTTGTACTTCATTATCAGATGGATTAACATAAAGGCCTTCTCTACTTTTTATTGCAAGAGCTGGCTTTTTTCTTGCAAGTTCAGAATCTTTGAAAACTACCTGTCTTGCAATAACATAAATATTTTTCTCATGAAGCTTTTTTACAATATCTTCAAGAGGATAATCTTTGTAATAAACGCCTCCAGATTCTTTTACATCTATAACAAGGCTATTTATTCCCTTTGCTGGAAGGTCTGTTATCTTGTCCAAAATATTGTCTAGTTCTCTTGTTCCAGCAGTGCTAGCATTAATGTACAAACCTCTTATATCTCCAAAAACTTCAAATTTTTTTTCTATCTTTTCTTCCAAACTTTTCTTCTTACTATATTCAATATCTCTTAAGTCTTTTTTAGCTCTTTCAAGCAATGTTTCATAACTTGACATTTCTGCTTTTTCTTCTATTTTACTTGACCTTTCTGCCTCTTCTTCCTCTATTTTATTTCTCAAATTTGCATGTTGAAAAGAAAACCAGGCAAGAGAACCTGCTATTAACAAGAAGAAAAATCTTTTTGAAATTCTTTTTGCTTTGTTTATCGCTTTTATTGCTCTTAACTCTCTGTTAAGTCTGTCAATAGGCTTCTTTTCCCCAGGTCTTTTGAATAGGTTATAATAATTTTCCATTTTCAAAATCACTTTCTCAAGAGGTCTTTTATCACCTCTAAGATTATTTAGCTCTTCAGACTTAAAAATTTTGTTGTATTCAAGTATATCTTATACTCAAGTATATCTGTAAAGTAAGTACTTCAAGATAAAATTTTTATTGAGTATCTTTCACTAATTATACAATCTTTCACTAATTATACATATTCCATTCAAAATGATGTTGCGTTAGCAAGTTGACTTAACAATATCAGAAAATATTTAAATTATCTTTCTTTCTTAGTGGAATGATAAAAATTGGTATCATTGGAGGGAGTCTCCTCGAGACGATACCAAAAATAAATTATACTAAATGTGAATGCAGAAAATAAAAAAATAAATATGACAAAAAAAGTTTTTGTAATTCACGGATGGGAAGGTTATCCAGGAGAAGGGTGGTTTCCTTGGTTGAAAAGAGAATTAGAAAATAAGGGATTTTGGGTTCAGGTTCTTTCTATGCCAAACCCAGCTGTACCAAAGATTGACTCTTGGATTTTTTTTCTAAAGAGACAAGTAGGAAAACCAAATAAAAATACTTATTTTGTTGGGCATAGTGTTGGGTGTCAAACAATAATGAGGTATTTAGAAAATTTGCCAGAAAATATCGAAATTGGAGGAGTAGTTTTTATTGCAGGTTTTTTCAATTTAGTTAATCTTGGTGAAGAGGAAATGGAGATAATGAAACCTTGGTTAGAAACTTCAATAGATACTGATAAGATCCTTAATCATACTAAAAAAATAGTTGCTATATTCTCTGACAATGATGATTGGGTCCCTCTTGAAGATTCTAAAATCTTTAAAAATAAATTAGGAGCTAAAATAATTGTAGAACACAGTAAGGGCCATTTTAGTAGAAGCGATAATATACTAGAACTCCCTGTTGTATTGAATGAACTATTAAGAATGGCAAAAAACAAAAAATAAAATAAAAAAATAAAATGGATGCGCTAAAAGTTTTAAAAGAAAGAAGAAGTGTAAGGAAATTCAAAGACAAGCTTATCGATGACAAGGTCTTGCTTGATATACTTCTTTGTGCGAAATTTGCACCTTCTGCTAATAACCTACAGCCATGGCATTTCGTTGTTGTAACAAGCAGAAAAATGTTACGCAAAATTGCCATCCTTACAGATTATGGGAAATTTATTGCTAACTGCGCAGCATGTATTGTAGTATGTTCTGAGCCAGTAAAATATTTTTTGGAAGATTGCTCTGCAGCTACTGAAAATATCTTGCTTGCTGCAAAAGCTTATGGCCTAGGTAGTTATTGGGTTGCTGGACACAAGAAAAAATATGCAGAAAAAATAAAAAAACTGCTTTGGATACCTCCAAAATATAAACTTGTGAGTTTGATAGCGCTGGGCTATGCCGCAGGAAAACTAAAGCCACATAGCAAGAAAAGGCTAGAAGAAGTATTGCACTGGGAAAAATTTTAAATTTTATTTTAAATTTTAACATGAAAATCATCCTTATTTATTTCAAAAAGCTGAAATTTGCAAAGCAGCTAGAAAAAGAAGTTGCTTCTTTTTTTTCTGATTTTTTTCCTATAAAAATTGAAAGCAGAGAAGAAAAAGAAAATATCAAGGAAAGAAGAGAATTTCTCAATAAAAAGCAGTATTCTGCTCTGGACTTTATTCATAAAGCTTCTAGAGAAGTCAAAGAAGCAGATTATTGTCTTGGTATAACAAACAAGGACATTTTCGTAGAAGAAACAAATTTTATTTTTGGTTTAGCTTGGCTTCCAGAAAAAACTGCAATAATTTCTCTTACAAGATTAAGATGCAAAGACAAGAAGCTTTTCTTTTCCAGGGTCAAGAAAGAATCCTTGCATGAATTACTTCATTTACTTGGCTTTTCTCACTGTCCTGATGCAAAATGTATAATGCATTTTTCTAATTGTATTGAGGATACAGATTACAAAGAAAAATTGTGTAATAAATGTAAAAACTTATTGAGAAAAAAGTTTCAATAAACTCAAAAAATAACCCGACGGTATTTTACTTGGCAGTAGCAAATTGTCGACGGAAAAAAAACAGAAAGATTTAAATAAGCTATTTTTTTAGTTATATCAATCTTGATAATAAAACAAAGGAGGTTAAAATGGGAAAAGTTATTGCCAAGGCTGTTGTAAAAAGAAAAAAAGGATTTTTGTATTATGTTGACGCAAAAGGAAACGTATGCGAAGCAAAAATGGCCCGAGGCGGAAAAAGAAAGAAGAAGAAATAAATCAGAAAAAATTCTTGTTTTTTTATTTTTTTATTTGTTTTCTTGTTTTTTGTTTTTTTAGTTAAATTCTTAAATTCTTGTTTCTTATAAGATGGAATGATACTAGCTATAGAAAGCACGGCTCATACTTTTGGAATAGGTATAGTAAAAGACAAAAAAGTTCTTGCAAATATTATTGATAGCTACAAAGCAGAAAAAGGCGGCATTGTACCAATAGAAGCAGCAAAGCACCATGAAAAAATCAAAGAAAAAGTACTAGAAGAAGCCTTGAATAGAGCTCGTGTAAAAATTGAGGATATTAAGGCAATAGCTTTTTCTCAAGGTCCTGGACTTCCACCTTGCCTTTTGGTAGGATTGAGATTTGTTAAAGGTTTAGCAAAAAAATACTCTTTTCCTTTAGTACCAGTAAATCATTGTCTAGCTCATTTGGATATTGGCCAGTTGACAGGAGCAAAAAATCCTGTTTTGTTGTATGTAAGTGGTGCTAATACCCAAATAATAAGTTATGCTTCTCGTCGTTACAGGATTTTCGGCGAGACTCTTGACATGGGTGTAGGCAATTTTATTGATGCTTTTGCAAGATATGTAGGAATAGGCTTTCCAGGGGGTCCAAAAATCGCAGAACTTGCAAAAAAATGTAAGGCAAAAGACTATATTGAGTTACCTTATAGCATAAAAGGAATGGATGTAAGTTTTTCTGGAATGCTTACAAACTTGAAACAAAAATTTGATGCTGGCGAAAAAATAGAAAATTTAGCATACAGCTTACAAGAAACTTCTTTTGCTATGTTAATAGAAGCGTCTGAGAGAGCAATGGCGCATCTCAAAAAAAATGAGTTGCTTTTAGGAGGAGGAGTAGCATGCAATAAAAGACTGCAAGAGATGTCAAAAATAATGTGTAAAGAAAGGAAAGCAAAATTTTTCTGTCCCCCACCCGAACTTCTTATAGATAATGCTGCCATGATAGCTTTTTTAGGAGAAAAAATGTTCAAGGCAGGAATAAAAATTTTAGGAAAAGCAATAGATAAATTAGATATTAAGCCTTATCAAAGAACAGATGATGTTAAAGTGAGATGGAAATAAAAAATATCACTTTTTCAGTATGCAAGGAAAAAAAAGAAAAGTTTAAATACTACTACATCTTTAGAAAAGTAACAAAAAATGAGAGTGAAAAAAGAAAATAAAGTTATACTATTTCTTTTGATAGTAGCTT
>CAZSMI010000051.1:0-4280 GCA_964607815.1 Candidatus Woesearchaeota archaeon
ACTTTAGAGCAATTTGAATATCTTGCTATGATTTTAGGAGCAAAGTTTGGTTCTATTACTACTTTAGGTATAGGACCAATAGTTATGGCCTCTATTATCTTACAGCTACTTGTCGGTTCTAAGATATTGAATATAGATTTAACAACAACAGAAGGAAAGAAATTTTTTCAGGGTTTGCAAAAAATTCTCGCGATATTCTTTTGTATTTTTGAGGCAATAGTTTATGTCTTGATGGGTGGTATCAGAGCAATACCTGGCATGACTGGCATAGTTATATTCCAGATTTTTTTAGGCGGCCTGTTAATTATATTTATGGATGAAGTGGTAAGCAAATGGGGCTTTGGTTCTGGTGTCTCTTTGTTTATCCTTGCGGGAGTAGGCTGGGAGCTTTTTACTAGAGCATTTGGTTTTCTTGGCCCTCATGGGCAGATAATGCCTGTCGGGAAGGTTTTTGTTTTCTTCTCCTCATTGATAGAAGGATATACTGCTGGAATGTTGATGGCTGCTGCTGCTATTCTCGCAACTATCTTAATTTTCTTGTTTGTAGTTTATGCGCAGTCAATCAAAGTAGAAGTGCCATTAAGTTTTGGTAGAATCAGAGGGTATGGAATGAGATGGCCACTTAACTTTTTTTATACTAGTGTTATTCCTGTTATACTTGCAGGCGCTTTGCTGGCTAATATACAGCTTTTTGCAAGGCTTGCAGAAAGTCGTCTTGGCCATGCAACATTTCTTGGAGGATTTATGCAAGGCACACCTATAAGTGGTATGGCTCTTTGGCTCTATTCTCCAAATTTAATTGAAAATATAATAAGAGGCTCTTTTCAGAAAATAATGTTGGTACAAGGACTTTTTCATCTCTTGTTTTTTGTGGGATTTTCTACTCTTTTTGCAGTTTTTTGGGTCAAAACTTCCGGTATGGACGCAAAAAGCCAGGCTGAGAATATCTTATCAAGTGGATTACAAATTCCCGGCTTCAGAAGAGACCCAAGGATATTGGAGGCAATATTGAATAGATATATAATGCCTTTGACAATAATGGGTGGCGCAGCTATTGGCTTTCTTGCATCTGCAACTGACTTGCTTGGAGCATTGGTAAGTGGAACAGGCATATTGCTTGCAGTAATGATAGCTTATACCTTGTATCAAGAAATTGCTCAGCAGCATGCATATGATATGTATCCTGGTCTCAAAAAGGTAATGGAAAAAATATAAAAAGGTTATAATGTAAATCTAAATAGTAAAGGCTAGATAAAATAGTAAAGGATAAAAAGAATAAAAAAGCTATAAGAGAAGTATAGATAAAAAACATGATAAGACCAAGATATTATCAAAAAATAAAAGTAAAAAAATAATAAAAAAATAAAAATGTTAGAAGAATTTATTCAAATATATACAAGACTGAGTATTGCAATTTTTTCTTTTGTAATAACTCTGTTTATAACTCTTGTGTATAAGTTGTTTACAAACCAAGAAAAACTAAAGGAGCTGAGAGAAAGGCAAAAAGAATCCCAGAAAAAAATAAAAGAGGCACAAAAAAATGGAGATACAAAAAAAATGATGGAGATACAAAAAGAGATGATGATGCATGCCATGGAAAGCATGAAACATACCATGAAGCCTATGCTCATAACTTTTCTGCCCCTGATTATACTTTTTGCTTGGTTACGTAGTGCATATGCAGAAACAGCCCTTGCTTATCCAGGAAATAGTTTCATTGGTTCGTGGCTTTGCTATTACATTGGTTTTAGTATTGTTTTCAGTTTTATATTTAGAAAAATCTTGAAGGTATATTAAGTATGTTGAATATGTTGAATAATCTTATGAAACCTATGAAAAATATCACTTAAAAATAAAATCATTTAAAGAATAAAATAAAATCATTTAAAGAATAAAAAAGTCAGAAAAAGTAGAAAAATAAAAAATGCAACAAGATATGGGAGAAAAAGAAAGAGAGATGATTGAGCTTAGCTTGTTGGAGCAGCAAATAAACCAATTTGAACAACAAGCAAACATCTTAGAAAAACAGATTGCTGAGCTACAAGTCTTACAACTCAGCTTGGATGAGATAAAAAAAGGAAAAAAAGAACAGGAAATATTATCTCCCTTAGGAAAAAATATTTTTGTAAAGACAAAATTGCTGAGCAAGGAAATTTTTGTTGGTGTCGGTGCAAAAACTGTTTTGAAAAAAAATATAGAAGAGACAAAAAAGATAGTAAACAAAGAAATTGCCAAACTTGTTGAGGCAAGAGATAACTTGTTGAAAGAAATTGAGAATATTGTAAAAGGAATAAGAGAGGTAAAAAGATAAAATTAGAATGAGAAAAATAATTGGTTTGGTTGTTGATATTGTAATAAAAGGAAAAAAAGCACAAAAAAAAGTGAAAGCAAAAGTTGACTCTGGTGCTTTTCGTTCTAGTATATGTAAGAGTCTTATCGACATAATTGGTTGTCCGGCTGTAATAAAAGAAGTTACAGTAAAAAGTCCTATGAAAAAAGAAAAAAGACCTCTTGTGAATCTTTCCCTCAAGCTAGACAACAAATGGGCAAATAGTACCTTTACTATTACAAAAAGAGAAGAAATGAGATACAAGGTTTTGCTGGGCCAAAACACTCTTAGGAATCTAGACGTTTTGATAGACCCAAAAAAATAAAAAAAATTTAAAAGAATTTAGAATGGTAAAAAAAGAAAAGACTTGGAGAAAGGCGGGAAAAAAAGCAGAAGAAGAAAAAGAAAAAAAGTACAGTATTGCAGTACTAACTTTGAAGAAAGCGGGAGGTGGTTCTGCTGAAAAAATTGCTGACGAGGCAAGCAAGCTTTTTTCTCGAGCAGAGGTCTTTTTACTCAGTCAGCTAGAAATAGGTGCTGGCAAAGGAACTGGTATTTTTTGTGATAGCAAAAACTTAAAAGATTTTGATTGTGTATATCTGCGTGGCAGCTATGCTTATGCAAGATTTTTGACAGCTGCTACAATGTCATTGAAAGCTTATATGCCGATAAGGCCAGAAGCTTTTGTGATTGCTCATGATAAGTTCTTAACATTGCTTGCTTTACAAAAAGCAGGAATAGAAATTCCCGTTTCATATCTTGTTTATACAACAAAAGCTGCAAGAGAGCTGCTAGATAAGATCCATTATCCTATTGTTTTCAAACTGCCTTTGGGCACGCATGGAAAAGGAGTAATGTTTGCCGAAAGTAAGGAAAGTGCCAGCAGCATAATTGATACTCTAAGCAGAGTTGCAAAATATCCTTTGATAATGCAAGAATATATCGAGACGGGGGCAACTGATATAAGAGCCTTGGTAATAGGAAAAAAAGTTTTTGCAATGAAAAGAATAGCAAAAAAAGGAGAGCTGAGAGCTGGTATTCATACAGGGGCAACAGCAGAGCCGTATGAGCTTGATTATGATACTAAACATATGGCAATAAAAGCAGCTAAAGTTATTGGGGCAGATATCTGCGCAGTAGATATAATGAAAAAAGGAGAAAAAGCTGTTGTTATAGAAGTAAATGTTTCTCCAGGCATAGAAGGTATAAGCAAGGCATTGAAAAAGAATATAGCAAAAGAAATTGCTCTTTTTCTAGCTGAAAGAACAAAAGAAAAAAAGTTAGAAGAAGAAGAAAAGCATTATGCAGCGTTAAAAGAAGAACTTGAACCAGTAAAAGAAATTTTAACAAATTTGGACATAAAAGGGGAGATAATAAGATTGCCTCCTGCTATAACAAGAACAGCAAAGATTATGCCTACTGATGAAGTTATAATAAAAATTGAAAAAGGAAAAATCAGCATAGAAAAAAAAGAATAAATTTTTCCTTTTTATTTTCTTTCTTATTTTTTTATTTTTTTATTTTTTTATTTGACCCACTTTCTCAAAGCTGCTTTTAGCTCAGGATGTTTTTTTGCATACTCAGCAAGAGAAACATTTTGCATTGTCGCATCAAGAGCTTGTCTCATTGCTTTTGCTCCTGCTCTTGTGCCTTGTGGATGGCCATGCACGCCGCCTCCTGCCTGAATTATTATGTCCTTACCAAGCATTTTCACAAGTTTTGGTATAGAGCCCGGATGTAGTCCTCCAGAACAGATAGAAAAAACAGGTTTTATGTGATACCATTTTGATTTAAGGAACAAGTTAATTTCTTCTGTTTCTTCTTCTCCGCTTTCCATTTTACCCACATTAGCTGTTCCTATATGAATTTGATCAACACCAATAAGCCTCGCTATCTTTGCTATAGTTAACATTGACATTCCATGTTTTCCTCTTGTAAACATTCCGTGGCC
>CAZSMI010000052.1:0-4226 GCA_964607815.1 Candidatus Woesearchaeota archaeon
TGTTTTTACGAAATTATTTGGCATATTTGATAGCAAGATTTTTATAGATGCTTTTTTTCTTTTGAGATAAAAACAACATTTTGAGATAATTTGGGGTTTTTATTCGAGAAAAAATAGCTGAATGTATACTTTCAAAGTTTACTTTACATAAGTTAGTAAAAATATTATCAAAAAGAAATGATAATAAGCGATATAATATAAATCTACCAGCTTATTAACTTTTTATCAAAAAAGTTAATTCTTATTCTTTTTTCTCGATAATTTCCTTTTCTTTCTTTTCTTCTTTTGCCGAAGATGGAGAAATAAATATAATTGTACCCCCTCTCAAAAAAACTAAGCCGATATTCCTCTTTATCTCATTATCTTGGATTTCTCTTGCATTATCTAGGACAACATTTATGTGAATATCAAATGCAAGTAAAGTTCCAACAAACTGTCTTTTACCTTTTAGCTGTACAATTACTTCTTTTCCTTTCGCATCATTCAACAAGTCTAAAGGTCTCTCGATTCCATTAACCATATCTCTTTCTTGTTAAGAAGATTTTTAAACCTTTCTTTTTGTTCAAATCTATTTTTCACAGATTTTTAGATTATGCTACCGAAACTTAATTTAAGATTATTTTATTTATAAGGCTGGTTATTTGCTGACTACACTATTTTGTCTTTTATCAAAAGATATTTAAGCTCTTTTGTTATTGTTTCTTTATGAGAAAAATTTCTGGCGGAAAATACAGGAAAGCAAGAAAGAAAAAACTTTCAGAACTAAAAGGAAAAGAAAGAGTTGTTAAACTTGGGAAAGAAAAAAAGAAAAAAATAATGACAAGAGGGGGGAAGCTTAAAACAGTTCTGCTCAGTACAAATAAGGTAAATCTTTTTTTACACAACAAAGAATATAAGGTTGTTGAAATAAAAAGTGTTCTTGAAACTCCTTCTAACAAGTTTCTTGCAAGAAGCAACGTATTAATAAAAGGAGCAATAATAGAAACAGCTGCTGGCAAGGCAAAAATAACAAACAGGCCAGGACAAGAAGGAAGTGTTCAAGCTATTTTGATTTGACTTCTTTAAATTCTTCTTTTTAAACTTTTCGAAAGATTTAAATACTAAGAGGGATTAAATTTATAAATCTTGCTATTAGCTTTTAGGTTTTAAAAATGCCATTCATCAAAAAATGTCCAGAGTGTGGGAGTATAAATCTTGTCTATGATGAGCAGAAAGGCGAAATTACATGCAAAGATTGTGGACTTGTAATAGAGGAAAAGATGGTTGACCTTGGACAAGAATGGAGACAGTTTGAAGAAGGGCAAAAGAGAGGCAGGAGCGGAGCACCCCTGAGCATACAAAAATTTGACAAGGGTTTAACAACAAACATAGGTGAGATTTCCGACATCTATAGACTAAAAGGAACAAAAAAAACAAGAAAATTTCTGAGGCTGAAAAAATGGCAAGAAAGAGTCTCAACTAGCATAGAAAGAAATTTGAGATTAGCCATGGTGGAGTTAAGAAGAGTAGCCTCTTTCCTTAATCTACCTAATGTTGTCAAGGACGAGGCCTCAAGAATTTATAATTTTGTTTTGCAAAGGGGCATGGTAAGAGGAAGAGGAATGGAGAGCGTGATAGCAGCATGCATTTATGCTGCATGCAGATCTTATAATATTCCTCGTACTTTAGATGAAATTGCAAATGCCTCTGACGTTGACAGAAAAGAAATTGGTAGGACATACAGGTTTATAACAAGAAAATTAGTAATTAAAGTTACTCCAAGCAATCCAAAAGATTATATTCCCAGATTTGCATCTATCTTGCATTTGAGTCCAAAAACACAAAATAATGCTTTGAAGATATTGCGCAAGGCAGAATTTCTTGAGTTAACCTCTGGAAGAGGGCCAGCAGGAATAGCTGCAGCAGCTTTGTATGTGGCTGCCTTGCTTAATGATGAAAAAAGGACGCAAAGAGAAGTTGCAGATGTTGCGGGTATAACAGAAGTTACTATCAGGAATCGTTACAAAGAGCTCTTGGAAAAGCTTGATTTGGAAGAAAAACTCAAGATAAAAGAAGCAGAAGAAAAAGCAAAAAAAGAAAAAGCCAAAAGTAAACAAAAGTAAAAAGAAAGAGGTGGTGAGCCTCGAGACTCTATTTCTTGAAGATAACAAGAAAGCAAAAAATAATCAGAAAACAGCAAAACCAAATATATACTACAGTACCACAAAGTTTATAAAGAGTGGTGTATATCATACACTATGGTTAGTGTAATAAAAACACTAACAAAAAAAATGGAAATAACAGAATTGATAAAAAATTATTTGGAATTTATAGACAAGTACTTCATAAGAGCCAAAGAAATATTGATAGCGACAAGGATAAACCCTCTAGTAAGGTATCAGGTTTTTGCAAGAAAAAATATTGAAAAATTAAAGGGAGTAGATGAAGCTGTAGAGTTTATTGAGGGTGTTGTTGGTAATGAAGCCAGAGTCTATGCTTTGAGAGATAATCAGAAATATAAGGCAAAAGAGCCAATAATGAAAATTGAAGGTGGGGTCCAAGATATTATAGACCTAGAAACAGCATATTTACAAATCCTTTCTGGAAATTTTACTGGTCCAATTGACTTGGAAGAAGTAAGGAAAAATGCTAGGGAGATAAAAAAAGCTGCTGAAGATAAGTCAGTTCTTTATTTTGGAGCAAGACATTTCCATTATAATTTGGATGAGAAAATAGCAAAAATTTGTCAAGAAGAAGGTTTTTCTGGAACATCAACAGATATTGGAGCAAGAGCTTGGAATGCAAAAGGTCTTGGGACTATACCTCATGCCCTAATCTTAAGTTACGCAGCTTATATGGATGAAAATAATATAAAAGGAAACCCAAGTGTTGAGGCTGCCAAAGGATTTGACAAGTACATAGACAAGGCAGTTTCGAGAATTAATCTCATTGATACTTTCAACAGAGAAATAACTGATAGCATAGAAACTGCAAAAGCAGTTCCAAGCTTGAGAGCAGTAAGAATAGATACTTGTAGCGAGAATTATGCACAAGGTTCTAGAGAAGTTAAACTGCCAAGAATTGATGTAGATAAAAAATATCTTTGGGATAAAGGAGTTAGTATTGCAGCAGTCTGGGCTTTGAGACGAGGTTTAGACAAGGCAGATTTTAGAGACTTAGAAATTGTTGTATCAAGCGGATTCAATGCAGAAAAAACAGTAGCTTTTATGGAAGCTGATAGAATTTACCAAAAAATGTATGGAAAGCCGCTCTTCAACAGTATAGGGACTGGTAGCATAGAAGAACCAATAATGACAACTTCTGATATTGTAGCTTATTTCAATGAGAAAAAAGGATGGATTCCAATGTCAAAAGTTGGAAGAGATGAAAGAAAAACAAATCGGCTTGAAAGGAGGTAAAGAAAATGAAAAATTCAAAAATAGCAATTTATGAAACAGATGTTCAGTATGATTTTAGTTATAGACAAGGAGCATTATTTGTTCATGCAAACAAGCCACGGTCAACAAAACCTTATGGTGCAGAAGAAAAACTTCCAAACATAATTGCTATACATAATCACGCGCTTGCGAATAGCTGGAAAATTCTTGGCTCAGGGGATAGACATTTTTATGAGGATGCAGAGCTAATAAGAAATAGGGGTGGAGTATTTGAAGACCATTGTATGAACGGAACTTTTGGCCAGCTCAGGATAAAAGAACTTGAGCCACAAAAAGATATCTATGTCAGGGCAAAAGACGGACCTTTGATGGGCATAAGAAGATACAAAAAAGAAGAGCTTGAAAAATATATTGATTCTGAAACGCAGCTAATTTTTGAAAAGCAAAGCTATAATGTAGATACAAACCCTAATTTCAAAAAAACTTTCAAAATGCTTTTGGAAAAAGGGCTAGAAAAAATTATCGTAGATGGATTTGCAACAGACTATTGTGTAAAAGCAGCTGTTCTTACGATGGCAAAATACAAAACAGAATACAAACCAGAACTCAAGATTTATGTTGCAACAGACGCAATAGAAGAAGTTGATATAAATTTTGAGGGAAAAATTGATATGGAATCTGGGAAAAAAGCACTTGAGGAAATGGCAAATGCAGGAGCAATTCTTATCAAAACAAAAGAGGTATTGAGAAATAAATTATAAAAGATGAAAACAAAGATGAAACTAAAAAACCTACAAAATATGTTAGGAAAAGATGTGTTAGAAAGAGCAGAGAAAGAATTTCATACGA
>CAZSMI010000053.1:0-4160 GCA_964607815.1 Candidatus Woesearchaeota archaeon
TGTTACATCTGTGAAGAAGACTTTGGCAATCGGAGATAGTTATACAGATGCTGCTACAGGAGCAACAATAACAGTTGATGATATCTTTTCAGCCTCTGCAGAAATAAACGGAGAGATGATTGCAAAAGGAAGTTCAAAGAAGATAAGTGGTATAAAGGTAGAGGTATATGATGTAGGATATCATACAAATGTTCCTGAGTCTAGCAAGGTTGTTTTGAAGATTGGTGAGGACATAGAAAAGAAGTATGATAGTGGTGATGAGTATATTGGAGAAGATGAAGATGACCCAGACTGGACTTTTGAGATAGCTAATTTAGGCGCAGCTAATGGCTACATAGGTGTGAAGTCTGAAAGGGTACGCACATATGCGCCAACAGACTACGAGCCAATTTTAGCAGGCAATTGTTATAACTTTCCGGAAAACTACGCAAAAGTATGTTTTGATAGCTTGACAAGTGTAAGCTATGAAGACTTTGAAATTAGTTTTGTTGACCAGCTAGACCTTTATCCTGCCTCAGATACAGCAACAGCAACGCATGCAGCTAAACCAGTTGTAAAGATAAAAGGTCCAAAGATTGATAGTATGAGTACAACAACAGGCAGCATAGAGACAAGTGAGATATATCTTTACTTCAATCCGGGAAATGCGACTGGGGGAGTAAAGGTTTATGCAAAAGACGATGCCAAAACATATACACCAGTAAGCAAGCCAAGATTTGTACAGATAATCAATGATACTGCTGTAGACGGAACCTTTGCATGCGATGCAACAAATTTGGCAACAATAACTGTTGGAGATTCAGATGTAACTTTGAGTATAACAGCTAATGCTGCTGAGATAAAGTTGCTTGATGAAGTTGGTGGCTATATCTTGGTAGACCTTGGTGGAGAAACGCTGAATGATACCCAAGGAAAGTTTGAGTGGCTTGGTGGAATAGATGAGACAACAAGCAAAGGAAATGCTGAAGCAGCAGATGTTAATGTAAGTGGAAAAAATGTTGGAACTGAAGATAATGATGTAATGAACTATGATGGCATTATCGTAAGAACACCAGAAAAGAATGCAGACAATGATGTAGTAAAGATAAGTATTCCGGATGATAGAGTCTATGCTAGTGTATCTGTCTTGAGTGGAGAAGGAGCTGTTACTGCAGCTAGAGGAGAAGGCTTGAGGCTTGGAGATGTTACTGTTTTGGATAGTGAAGTAGCAAGTGTTGAAGACAAGAACTTGATTGTTGTCGGTGGATCTTGCATAAATACTGTAGCAGCAAAGTTACTTGGAAGTGATGTTCCTGTGTGTGGAGCTGACTTTACAGACTTGACAGGTGTTGGTGCAGACCAATTCCTTATACAAGTATTTGACAGCCCTTACACAGCTGGCAAGATAGCAATGCTAGTTGCAGGTTGGGAAGGAGCTGACACAAGAAGAGCTTGCACATATGTAACAACTGAAAATCCAACAACAGCTGTTGGTACTATACTTAAAAAAGTAACTGCAACTTTCGCAGACGTAGTCTAAAAAGGAATTTTTTATTTTATTTTTTTCTTTTTTTATTTTTTTAAAAATTCCTTTATTTTTCTTTAGATTTTTCTAGCTGGAAGTTTATTCTAGCTTTTGTAGGAGAATCTAAAACTAAAAAAATTTTCTGTTTATTTCCAAGAGCACAGAAAAGTTTAAAAAGTATTTCTTACTTTTCTTACATATAAGAAAATGAAAACCCTAGAGATGAAAACAGTTAAAATAACTGGAAAAGGCCAAATTGCTATTCCGAGAGATATCCGTAAGCATAAAGGCTTTGAAGAAGGGTCAAAAATATGCATAATCGTGTATGGGGATAGGATAGAGTTAAGACCTATTGAACAAGTGGATGAAAAACTTTCTACAGCTTTAGCGAGTGAAAAAGTTTTATCAAGGGACTGGGATAGCAAGGAGGAAGAAGAGGCATGGAAAGATTTGTAAAAGGAGATGTTGTTGTTTTACCATTTCCTTTCTCTGATTTAACTGATGCTAAGAAAAGACCTGCTTTAGTGGTTGCAAGCTTAGAAGGAAACGACATAATCCTCTGCCAAATTACAAGTGAAATAAAGTATGACTCATATTCAATTAAATTAAAGAAAAAAGACTTTGAACATGGTGGTTTAAAAGTAAATAGTTGGATAAGACCAAATAGATTATTTACAGCAGAAACCTCGATTGTTAAGTATAAGATAGGCTCCCTTAGAAAAACCAAAATACAAGAAGTTAGTGACAAACTTTGTGATATTTTTAGAAAAGAATAATATTTGAGATCTGAAAGAATTTTACAATCTATAGGACTTTCTAACTTATGCAGATATAGAAACAACTCAAAAAGGAATTTTTTATTTTATTTTTTTCTTTTTTTATTTTTTTAAAAATTCCTTTATTTTTCTTTAGATTTTTCTAGCTGGAAGTTTATTCTAGCTTGTGCTATTGGTAAAGTATAGAACAAAGGGAGAAGTAGAGTCTTATAGAATTAAGATTACGGTTTACAATTAGAAATCAGTTTTTGCTTAGGCAAAAACTATTAAAATACTCTCTTTCTATGAAAGATATGAAATTAAGCAAAATAAAGACAAAAAAAGAGCTTGAAAGAAAAGAACGGAAAAGAAAAGCTGCTTTTGCCTTACTTATTATTTTTTTGCTTGCTTTGAGTACTGCTGGATTTGCTCTATATGGAAGGCAGGAGCAAGAAACAAGGAAATACAAAAATTTTAAGTTTGTAAGGCAAGATAACTCATGGACTACAACTATTCAAGGAAAAGAAATAGCAACAAGTTTTTTGCCACAAGAAGTAGAAAATATAAGCTCTTATTTGTTTTTTACTTATAAAGATTTTTCTGACAAGATTTATTTTGTAGCTCTCGAAACAGAAGAAAGAATAGCTTTAAATGAGATATTGGGGAATATTCAGCCATATAATGCGCAAAAAGCTTGTCTGGAAGAGCAAGCTGAACTGACAGAATGTGTTGACTTGCCTTTGAAAAATTGCTCAGATAGTAAGATTTTTATAATAAGAGAAAGTAATATTACAGAAGTAAGACAAGAAGAAAATTGTATTTTTGTGGAAGGAAATTCCACAAATTTGCTTAAAGCAGCTGACAAGGCAATATTTGAACTTTTTGGTATAAGATAAGATGGCAAGAAAAAAAGAGAAAAAGGAATTAACGAGAAGAATAAGATTGCAAGAAGAAAAAATCGAGAAACTTCAGCATATTATTGATAAATCAGAAAATTGGGCAGAGAAGAGCAGTGTGATTGCCCAGAAAATGTTAATAGAGATTGTACAAGAGCATATTAAAAAGGAAGACTACTCAAATTTGAAAAAGTTTTGTGATGATTACTTGGACAGTTTAAACAAGAATCTTGAAAAATATTGAAGAATACTGATAGCAAAGAAAAAGTATGAAAAAGACGAAAATAAAAAGAAAAACAGAAGCAGGAAAAGAGAAAAAGGAAGCAGAAAAGAAGAAAGAGGTTCCTGCAGTTGAAAAGCAAGCTATTATTTTGATAGCAATCATGGTTTTTATTTTGGTTACTTCTTTTGTTTTTATTTATTTTTACAAACAAAACAAGTTCAGATATGAAGGTTTTGTTTTTGAGAGGAGAAATTTTGGCCAGATTATAGTGTATAATACTACCATTCCTATAAGAAGAGATGGACAAAGTGTTATCTATAGCCTTTTCTTGAGAAATGATCCGCGTAAGCTGGATTTTCCTGTAAATGCAAGTATAAGATTTATGCACAATATCATTATAAGTTTTGATCCTAATATAAGTGGATGTTATGCAAGCAATCTTGCAGCATATGAGCTTGATTCTTTTTTGAATGCTCTTGGCCTGGAAAGAAAAGGAGCTACAACAAGTGTTGAAGAAGCTATAAAAATGAACCGAACAAAAGCTAATTGCTCTGATGCTATTGGTAGCACTGTTATTGTTCTTGAACCAGGAGAAAAAACAGAAATTTTGCAAGATAAGGAGTATAAAGACTGCTATAAAATAAAAATTGCAAATTGTGAAATTTTGAAGGCAACAGAAAAATTCATAATAGAAACAGCAAAACAGCTCAGGAAATAAAAGCAAGAGTAAAAACAAAAAGATTTAAATAGTTATATCAGTTGATATAAGTAAAATGGCTAGG
>CAZSMI010000054.1:0-4087 GCA_964607815.1 Candidatus Woesearchaeota archaeon
TTTATAAAAAACAAACTCAACCATTACTAGAATTTTACCGCAAAAAAAACCTACTCATAAATATGGATGGAGATAGAAAAGTTGGTGTTGTTATCAAGGAACTGCTTAAAATAATAAAAAATTTAAAGTGATAAAGTGAAACTGATAGAGTGATATTCCCTTTTTTCAAACTCCTTTTCCAAAGGGCCTGTGGTCTAATGGTTATGACATCTGCTTCACGTGCAGAAGATCAGGGGTTCGATTCCTCTCAGGCCCACTTTTTAATACACTTTTAATATCCTAATAATTTTACTATTCTAATAAACTTTTTTATAAGAACCGAAAACTCTTACATTAGCAAGTTTTTTAATTGCTTTTAATGCTTCAACAACCCTCTTTTCTTGCTCATGGCCTTCAAAATCTATATAAAAAATATATTCTCCAAGATGAAATTTTGTAGGCCTGCTTTCTATTTTTGTAAGGTTTATATCACGAGAAGAAAATTCTTCAAGCAAGTCATGAAGCAGACCTGGCCTGTCTTCAGAAGGATGTATAGCAATACTTGTTTTGTATCTCTTGTTCTTTTGAAATTCGCTATCTTCCTTTCTCGAAATAACAATAAACCTTGTAACATTCTCCTTGTTGTCTTCTATGTTCCTTTTTATAATGTTTAAATTGTAAAGTTTTGCTGCTCTTCCTGTGCAGATTGCAGCCGTATCTTGCAAATTTTTTTCTCTTATTTCGTGGGCAGCCTCAGCTGTACTCAGTGCTTCTCTTGTAAAAAAGTTATGTTCATTCAAGAAATGAGAGCATTGAGCAAGAGCTTTTGGATGTGATAATACTATTCTTATATTTTCAAGTTTGGAAGAAGGCAAGGAAGCAAGACAGTGATGAACAGGAACAACAATTTCTTTTATTATCCTTAGCTTAGAATGATATAATAAGTCAAGAGTCTGGCCAACAGAACCATCTAACATATTTTCTAAAGGAACTATGCCAACATCTAATTTATTATCTGATTTATTCTTTTCGATGAGATCAAAAACTCCGGCTATATTTTTACAGAATATTATCTTGCCCCTGTTTTTATATTTTCGAGCAGCTAGCTCACTAAAAGTTCCTTTTGGTCCAAGAGTTGCTATTTTCATTTTTTCTTGTTAGTTCTTTTTTTTGTTAGTTCTTTTTGGAATCTTTTATTTTTGATTTTGCTAATTGCTCTATCAAAAAACTGCTTTCTTTTGAGGATTCTTTCTTGAAATTTCCAAAAAAATCAGCAGCATCTTTGAAATATTTTATGAAAGCTTTCTTATCTTTATTCCTGATTATTTTGCTTAGTCCTTTTACTGTTTTCTCATACTTCCTTACTATTTTTTTAGTATGCTTGTTTAATATTGAAATATCTGCGTATAAAGCAGGATCTTGTGCGAGTATCCTAGCTATCATTCCAAGCCTTATCCTATAAATAATGCCACCATAATCTAGTAAATCCTTCAAGCTAATTTTCAGGTTTTTTGAAACATCTCTCAAGACATGGCCAATAGTTATGAAATTAAAATGTATAAGGCCTTGCAAAATAGCCATAACTTGATCATGTTTTTTTGCTGTTGCTATTTTTACATTGATTTTTTCCTTTTTGAATAAATCTAGTAACCATTTTAGCCATTTTCCTGGTCTAGCAGGAACTATAATAATTGTCTTTCCTTTTAGCGAAGCAACAGAACCAAATATAGGATGTAAACCAATAACGCTTGCCTTGCTTTTTAACATAACTTTTATAGGCTCTTCTTTTATTGATGTAAGGTCCATAAGAAGCTGCTCTTTTCTTGTGTATGGTAAAACTTTCCCTATTACTTTTTTTGTTACGTCAATAGGAACAGAAAAAATTACTACGTCACTTTTTTTAACAAGTTCCTTGCCTGTCAATTTTGTTTTTCTCCCAGAAATTAAAACAGTATAACCATGCTTACGAAAAAATTTTTTGAAAATTTTTCCGAGCATACCTCTTCCGCCAATTATTCCGATAGTTAGTTTATTTCTCATTTTTTCTTGATTCTTTTATTATTCTTTTGAAGATATTTTGTAAAAATTTCTCATCGATCCCATACTTTCTTGCTTTTTTCTCCACATCAAGAAGAATTTCTTTTTCTCTTTTCTTGTCAATAATTTTCAGCCCCTTCCTTTGCTTGTATTTTCCTGTCTTTCTTGCTAATTTCAGCCGCTTGCTAATTAATTTAACCAGAGCAGAATCAAGAACATCTATCTTTTTTCTAAGACTTTCAAGTTCTTTATCCATCTTTCTATTTTCTCTGTCTTTTATCTATTTTTTATTTTCTCAAACAAAATTGCTGCTTTTTTTATTTTTTTTACTGTAAGGGGTTTTTTTATCTGCTCCAAACTTTTTATTTCAAAGAAAAATTGCTTTGCAATTTTTTCTGCTGTGTTAGGCATAAAAGGCCACAACAAAATTGCTATAGCTTTTATGCTATCTGCTAGTTCATACAAAATCTTGCTGTCATGGGTCTGCCATGGCTTTTGTTTTTGAACATACTCATTGCAAATGTCAACAAAAGCAAAAATTTCTGATAATGCCCTGTCGATATATAACTTCAGCATATAATTCTTTATCTCTTTCAAATTTAATTTCTTTAACAACTTGTTGTCACATTTTTTAACCCCATATTTTTCTGTCAATGCTGTTACTCTGCTTACCAAATTTCCTAGCTTGTCTGCTAGCTCATTATTGTTTCTTTCTACTAAGGCTTTTTCACTAAAATCTCCATCAGAACCAAAAGGAATTTCTCTTACGAGAAAATATCTCAAAGCATCATTTCCATACTTTTTTGCTAAGTAGATGGGGTCTATAACATTTCCAAGACTTTTACTTATCTTCTGACCCCCAATAGTAAGATAACCATGAACAAAAATTTTTTTTGGTAATTTGTAGCCTGCTGAAAGAAGAAGGGCTGGCCATATTACAGAATGAAACCAGTTAATGCCCTTGCCAATAACATGTAAATTAGCAGGCCAGATTTTGCTTCCTGAAATATAATTTACTAAAGCATCAATCCAAACATAAATTTTATAGTTCTTATCGATAGGACAAGTAATTCCCCAATCTAGCTTACATCTAGAAACACATAGGTCAATAAGTCCTTCTGATTCTATCCTTGTAAGAATCTCTTTTCTCTTATCATCAGGCGAAACAAAATCTTTTTTTCTTAGTAACTTTAAAATCTCATTCTTATATTTACTGAGTCTAAAAAAATAAGCCTCCTCTTTTATTCTTATTGGTTTTTTGTTATGTTCTGGACATTTTCCATCTATGAGATCCTTTTTTGTAATAAAAGCCTCACATCCAGTACAATAAAGACCTTCATATACTCCTTTGTAGATATCTCCTGCTTTGTGAATTTTCTTAAAAATTTCTTGTGATTTCTTGATGTGTCTTGTTTCTGTGGTTCTAATGAAATCATCATTACTTATATTCAATACCTTACATAACTCTTTGAATTTAGCCGCATTTTTATCTATAAATTTTTTCACATCTTCGTTAGCTTCCTTTGCAGCTAGAACATTTTTCTGTGCATTTTCATCCGTTCCTGTCAAAAAGAAAACAGTCTCGCCAAGAAGCCTATGAAATCTTGCAATTACGTCTGTACAAACCTTCTCGTATGCCTGCCCCACATGTGGGGCAGCATTTACATAGTCTATAGCTGTTGTAATATAAAATTTTTTCATAAATGAAAGAGAAAAAGTCAGTTAATAAAATTTGCTATTTCTTTTTTCTTGACTTCTTTTGTTCTTTCAATAAGATGCTTCTCTCTTTGTATTCATCTGCATTGCCAAGTCTTTCTGAAAGAGACAAAATATGGGGATAAATGGCAGCTGCTTCTCTGTTATCAAATCCCATATCTACTAAAATTTTAATATAATCTTTTTCTCCTAACTTATAGCCTTCTTTCAAGCCATAAACAAGGTATTGGTTTCTCTTTAGTCTTTTTTCTTCTATTAAACCATTCAAAATTTTTCCATAAGTTGGATACTTCTTGCAAAATTCATTTATACCATCCCTTAGTGTTCTAGCTTTTAACTCTTCTTCTTTTTCAAC
>CAZSMI010000055.1:0-3851 GCA_964607815.1 Candidatus Woesearchaeota archaeon
AAGACAAGATTTAAAAGTTTTGTTTTATTTGACTTGCTATGAAAAAATATCAAAAAGGACATGCTAGCTCTAAACCATATTATGTATTTGATGAAAAGACTGGCAAGCTGATCCAATTAAACCTGCCTGCTAATGCCATAATGCCTGAATCAAAACCAGGCTACAAGGCAGGAAATTCTCTTCTTGATGAGATAAACGAACAGCTAGAGCAAGAAGGTCTTGTCAAAAAAATAAAAGAATTATACAGAAAAAGGAAAAAATAAGCTCCTTTTTTCTTATTTAATACTTATTTAGTGGGATTTGGAGTAGCAGAAGTTGCAGCTTCAACTTCTTCCTCTAGCTCAGCATCAATTTCTTCTGAGACTATAAGTCTTCTAATTGTGGAAAAGATCCTCATTACAAATTCAAGCCCTACAACAAATAAAATATAAAAAAGAATCTCCTTGAAAAAAAGAGGAATCTCAATTGCCCTGGCAAATAATGCTGACAGAGAAAAAAAGCCGGGTGTCACAAGAAAAACAGCAAGTATTGTAAATGGAAACATTTTTGCCAGGTCTCTTGAAAGATCTTCATTGAAATAAGCTGTAATACGAATTGCTGCGACAATAGCTATTCCTATTAATAATATTCTTTCAATTGCCAGTTCTTTGGCAATTAGCATCAAAAAAAGGCATAAAAAGACAAACCAAAAGAAAATTATAAAAGGCATGATTATAATATATTCAACCAAATAGAGAATTGTAGCAAAGAATTTTCTCAGGCCAGCATGTTCTAGCCTGCTATATTTCCATAAGTTGAGCTCTATTATATCTCTTTTTGCCAAAAATCTATAAAATTTCCATATGAAAATACCATACAAGGCAATCAAAATAACATAGCCAGCAAGAGGGACAAGAAACTGATAGTTTTCAGGCAAAGCACTCTGCCAATTTTGCAATATTCCTTGTACCCCTTTTATATCAAACATAAAATATAAAAGAAAAAAGAGATTTAAAAATCTATCTCAGATTTTTAATTATGCTTTCCATTTTATTTATGTTATGACAATGTTATAACTCTCTAAAAAGTCTTTCGGTTTTATTATACAACTTCATACACAAAATTTAAATTCTTTCTTCTTTTTCCTTTATCAACATGCCAGTAAATGCACATCCTGAATATGTTGCAGCAGAGAAAAGATACTCCTTATCAAAAACAGATGAGGAAAGACTAGCTGCCTTGGAAGAAATGGTTAGAACCATGCCAAAGCACAAGTCAGCAGAAGCCTTGAGAAGAAATATAAGGACAAGATACAAAAAACTGAAAGAAAAACTTGAAGGAAAAAAGAAAAAACAAAAAGCAGCAAGAAGCAAGAAAGGGATAAGAAAAGAAGAAATGCAGGCAGTTCTCGTCGGATTAACAAATTCTGGAAAATCCTCTCTGCTTTCATCTCTGACAAATGCCAAGCCAAAAATTTCTCCAATACCTTTTACAACAAAAGAAATTACAATTGGCATGATGGATTATGAAAAAGTAAAAATACAGTTGATTGACATGCCTTCTATAAACTTGAAAGAATTTGATAGAGGAATAGCAAATGATACAGATATCCTTTTAATAATAATAACAAGGCCAGAAGAGCTAGGAAAAATTCTTCCATTTTTGAAAAAATCTCATGGGAAAAAACTTGTTATTTTGAATAAAATTGACTTACTAAACAAAAAACAAATAAGCAAATTTTCTAATGAGCTATCAAAATATGACCCTCTTTTTATTTCAATAAAAAACAAGCAAAATATCAATGAGTTAAAAAAGAGGATTTTTCTCTCATTCAACAAAGTTAGAGTTTATACAAAACAAAATAACCAGATTAGTAAAGAGCCAGTTGTTTTAGATGAAGGCTCAATAATAAAAGATGTTGCAGAAAAAATAAGAAAAAAGTTCTCCAGCCAGGTAAGAGAAGCAAGAATTACTGGCCCTTCAGCAAAATTTCCAAATCAAAAAGTTTCCTTAGAACATAAAGTAAAAGATGGAGATATGGTAGAGTTCAAGTTTGTTTGATAACTTGAACCTAGCCATAAATCATAAACTTTCAAAGAAATACCCGAAAATTCCGAAAATAAAATATATTTGGGATATATGAGTTTTTTTATTTTAAGTTTTCAGATTCTTTTTATTTCAAACTCTCCCAATTATTTTTTTTAGCTTCAGTCATTTTATCACCCTTTTTTCTAAAAAGAGTATTTTAAAAACTCAATGCCTATTTTTAAACTTTTCAGTTTAAAACTATACTTTATAGTTATTACGTAGAAATTATAACAAAGATATAGAAAGATTTAAATACTAGTTAATCTTTAAGTTTCACAGAAAAAAGAGGAAAAATGAGGGTTTTAATTTCTACACTATATACAGGCAAGGTTGTTAAAATTGCCGTTAATAAACTGTCTGCAGAGAAACTTGTTCTTATTGTTGATGAACCATTAAACAAAGATAAAAAGCAAGCTATAGAAGAACTTCAAAATTCTATTGGGGATATTATAAAGATCGAAACAATAAAAACATCTATTTATGATATATCAAAAATTGCAGAAGATGTTATAAAAAAAATAGATGAGGAAAACAAAAATAATAATGAAATTGTAATTCATGTAAGTGAAGGAAGAAAACCTACTTTTCTAGCTGTTCTTTTTGCAGCATATCTAAGAAAAGATAAAATTGAAGGAATATATTATATTACTGAAGAAAATAATCAGCTTTTGCCATTACCAGTAATAAACTTAGAACTTGGAGAAACAAAAAAACAATTATTAACTGAGATAAATAAGGGAAATAAAGACATTAAAAAATTAAAAGAAAAATTGAAGGTGAATACTAGCATGGTTTATTCACACATAAATAATTTAAAAAAAGAAGGTTACATCGAAAGTAACAAAAATAATAAAGAATTAAAACTCACGGATTTTGGGAGGGTTATGATTTTGTGAAAATAACATATCAAACTCAGACAGTCAGAAGTATGTGGCGGCTTAGTAGCGTATGGCGAATTACTACTGTAAATCCCATAATTTGCCCAAAGTGTAAAAATCCTTATTGGAACAAGCCCAAGAAGAATAAAGGTAAATAAAAATGGAAAATAAAAAATTAGATATAAATTATAAAAGAATTTGTAATTGTGGTAGGACTCATATTAATTGTTTAACTGCAAAAGAATGGTTAAAAAATCAGATTGCTCTTTGGGAATTTTATTATGAAGATAGGGATATAAGGGATAGAGATATACATCCAGCAGTTTTCCCAATAGCTCTTCCAAAAAAGTGTATAGAATTATTTACACATAAAGGAGAACTTGTATTAGATCCTTTTGTAGGAGTTGGAACAACTCTTGTCGCAGCAAAAGATACTGGAAGAAATGCTGTTGGATTTGACCTAAATAAAAGATATATTGAGTTTACTAAAAAGAGACTTTCTCAACAAAAATTAAGTGACGACACTAAACAAATAGCAATATGTGACGATGCTATAAACATTCCGGATTACTTGGAAGAAGATACTATTTCTTTATGTGTTACTTCTCCTCCTTATGCTAATATGTTGAATAGACCAAGATTAAATAAAAGTCTAATGGGAAAAGCGAGGTATAATGCCCAGTATAAAAAAGTTCAACAATATTCAGATAATCCCAGAGATTTAGGCACTATGGAACCAAAAAAGTATGCTGAAGAACTAGGAGAAATTTACAAAAAAATTTTGTCTTTATTAAAACCAAAAGCTCATTGTGTTATTAATATAACTGATTTATGGTGGGAAAATAAGAGGATACCTCTTCACATTTATGTTATTGAAGCTATGAAAAAAGTAGGATATGAATTAAG
>CAZSMI010000056.1:0-3844 GCA_964607815.1 Candidatus Woesearchaeota archaeon
TTGAAAAGTACCTTGCAGACCCCTGTAGACTCCTGCAAACTATAGCGCATTAAGACAGGCCATCTCACTTGGCTGGCACCTAGATTTAGGCTATCTCACAAAATTATTATTTAGTGTCAATAAAGAAAAGTATGAGGAAGCAGCTGAGCTAATGAACAAGCTAGCGAACTGAAAAGGACAAGAATAAAGCAGCCATGAACTCTTTAGACAATATCATGAAAGAATCATGAAAGAATAGTCCATTTATTTCCCTATTTTTTTCTCTATCAAATCAATACAAATACCAGCAGCTACTGTCTGTCCGGCATCTCTTACTGCAAATCTGCTCATATGAGGATTATCAGCTTGTTTTTCAATAATAAGATTTCCTTGCGGCTTTATTTTTACTATTGCAACATCTCCATTTTTTATAAAATCTGGATTTTCTTTTATAACTTGTCCTGTTTTAGGGTCAAGCTTGCTTACTAGCTCAACAAACTGACAAGGTACTTGTGCTGTATGAACATGGAAAACCGGTGTATAGCCTTTTGCTATAACACTTGGGTGATTTATTACTGCTATTTGTGCAGTAAATTCCTTAACAACTTTTGCAGGTTTATCAGCTGGGCATATTACATCACCTCTTGCAATATCTTTTTTGTCTATTCCTCTTAAGTTTATTCCAACATTGTCTCCTGCTACTGCTTCTGCCAAAGACTCATGATGCATTTCTATTGTCTTTATTTCTCCACTAGTACCTTTACCAGTTCTTGCAGGCAAAATAACAATTTTTTCTCCTATCTTCATCTTTCCTGTTTCTATCTTGCCAACAGGCACAGTACCAACACCAGTAATAGTATAAACATCTTGTATAGGCATTCTCAAAGGTAGTTCTGTAGGCTTTTTTGGTTCTTCAAAAAGGTCAAACTGCTCAAGTAAGGTAGGACCTTTATACCACTTCATATTCTCAGATTTCTTTGTTATGTTATCGCCAACAAAACCAGAAGTAGCAATAAAGTTGATCTTTGCAGGATCATAGCCAGCTGTTTTGAGCAAAGCAGATACGTCTTCTTTTATTTTTTTGAATTTTGCTTCATCATATTTTACTAAATCCATTTTGTTGATAAGAACTGCAAGCTGCCCTACTCCCATTGTTTTACATAACCATACATGCTCTTTTGTCTGCGCCATCACACCTTCTCCAACAGCAACAACAAGAATTGCAATATCTGCCTGACTTGTTCCAGTAATCATATTCTTTACAAAATCCTTATGTCCAGGAGCGTCTATAATTGTAATCATAAATTTGTTTGTCACCAATTTTTTATATGCAAGGTCTATAGTTAATCCTCTTTCTCTTTCCTCTTTTAGCCTGTCCATTACAAAAGCAAACTCAAATCCTTTTTTGCCTAGCTTCTCTGCTACATCCTTCATCTTCTTTAGCTCTTGCTCAGAAAATTTTCCTATCTCATACAAGAGCCTGCCTACAGCTGTACTCTTGCCATGGTCAACATGACCTACAAATATCACATTAAGATTGTGTTTTTCTGCCATTTTACTTTTTTATTTTTGTATCTATTTTATATTTTAAAGAGGTTTATAAATATTTCGGTTAATCCTCTTAAGGAAATTAAAAAATTATTGGTTCTCAGTAAGACCTTTTCTTTCTCTGATACCTTTTACAATTTTTTCTTGCAGGTCTTTAGGGACCCTCGTAAAAAGCTGGTCTACAAGAGAGAAATTTCCTTTTCCTTCTGTTGCACTTCTTATCTCGCTCGCCAAACCAAACATCTCTGCAACTGGCATTTTTACTCTAGCAGAGAGATGTTCAACTTCTTGTTCTACATTAATTAGTTGGCCTCTCTTGCCTTGAACAAGTTTTGTAATTTCTCCCATATATTTCAAAGGAGCTTCTATTTGCAAAATCTGTAAAGGCTCATACAACACTGGTACAGAATCTTGCATAGCTGCTCTTATCGCATCCCTTGAAGCAGGCAGCACTTGTGCTGGCCCTCTATGTATGGCATCTTCATGCAACTTGCAGTCTGTCAGGCTTACTTTGATGCGCGTACAAGGTTCTCTTGCCAGACTTCCAGCATCAATTATTTGTCTAAAAGCATCCATGCACATTTCTATAACCTCACCTATATGAACTATTCCTCTTGTCCTGTCAAGAAACACACAATCTCTATATATCTCGCGATACCTTTTTGCTTCCTCATTATCTACCCCTAAAGAAACAAGTTTTTTGAAAAGCTCTTTATCTTTTTTCTTTATTCTCTTTTCTAGTATTTCTCCTGATTTTATTGCTTCATAAACAGCATCTTCTAGAGGCTCTACCTGAAAGAAGAATATGTTATGTTTGTTAGGGCTTCTGCCCTGGAAAACCCTGCTTGGTTTTTTTATTGTCTCCCTATAAACAACTATTGGAGAAGATGTTTTGATATCAACCCCTTTTTCTGTTCTTATCCTATTAGCAATAACATCCAAATGCAGTTCTCCCATGCCTGAAATAAGATGCTCTCCTGTTTCTTCACCAATTTCTATCTTGATAGTAGGGTCCTCTTTTCCTACTTTTCTTAACACATCTATTAGCTTTGGCAAGTCTCCTGGTTTTCTTGCCTCAATACTTTCTGTCACAACAGGCTCAAATATATGCTTGATACTTTCAAATGGCTCAAGAGGCTTGCTTGAAACAGTCTCTCCAGCAAAAACTCCTTTTAGGCCTACAAAACCAACTATGTTGCCGGCAGGAACATTATCAACTACAATACGCTGAGCACCTTTGTATAAGTTTATCTGTTGCAAGTTCACACTCTTCTTGGCGAGATTCATATAAAGTTCTTGTCCTTTGTGTGCAGTTCCTGAAAAAAGTCTTCCTCCTGCTACCTCGCCAGCATGGGTGTCAATAACAATTTTTGTAACAACAAAAACTAGTGGTCCAGAATCAGAGCAATTAAGCAATGCCTTACCTTCCTCGCTTTCAAGATCTCCTAACCAGATTTTTGGTATTCTATATTTTTGCGCTTCTAAAGGACTTGGCAAATGCTTTACTACCATATTAAGGATAGCATGATGCAAGGGAACTTTTTTTGCCAACTCATTTTGTTTTTTCTCATTGTAAAATTTTATGACATCTGCAAAGGAAATCCCTGTTTTTTTCATAATATCAAAATTCAGAGCCCATTTGTCTTTTGCAGAACCAAAAGCAACAGAGCCTTCAGCAACGCTAACCTGCCAGTCTTTTTTGAATTCAGAAGGAGCTATATTCCTTATATAAGAATTAACATCATCTATAATTTTTACAAATCTTTTTTGCATTTCTTTTGCATCTAACTTGAGTTCAGATATTAGCCTGTCAATCTTGTTGATAAACAAAATAGGCTTTACTCTTTCTCTTAAAGCTTGCCTCAAAACAGTTTCTGTTTGTGGCATCATTCCTTCTGCTGCACAGACAACAACAACAGCACCATCACATGCTCTCATGGCTCTTGTAACTTCTCCAGAAAAATCAATATGGCCAGGGGTATCAATCAAATTGATCAAGTAGTCTTTTCCTTCAACTTTATGAATCATGTTTACATTAGCAGAGTCAATAGTAATACCTCTTGCTTTTTCGTCAGCATGAAAATCCATTACAAGTAATTTTCCAGCTAACTCCTCAGAAATCATGCCTGCTCCTGCTAAGAGCGAGTCAGTCATGGTTGTCTTGCCGTGGTCTAAGCACTAATTTAGTCTAGCTAAATTATATATGCGCCACGATACCAATGTTCCTGATCTGCTCTGACTTATGCATTAACTCCAAAATTTTTTTTGTCTTTTCTTCTGCCATTTTCTTGCTTTTTGTTTTTATTGTGAAAGTTAT
>CAZSMI010000057.1:0-1496 GCA_964607815.1 Candidatus Woesearchaeota archaeon
GGCTGAGCAAAAGAAGGAAAGTGAAAGAATTAGCTAAAATGCGGAAGAAGAAAAAGAAGAAATAGTTAATCCCGTCCCAATTACGGTTAATAAATTTGCACTTGCTTATATGCTTTATTTCTTACTTTTTCATGATCCTTATAGAAGAAAGGACAAGAAAGCCTGGCATAAATATAAATAATATTATCCAAGAGCTGGAGCAAGTTTACAAAATCAAATTTGATGGCAAAGAGAAAATTGTTACAACAAACAAAATTCAAGAAAAGATTTTAAAGTGCTTTAACTTGTAGTGATAATACTACATGAAAGTTAGGTTATTATAATTTTTATTTTAGTCAATTATTTTAAGAGATCTTGGATTAACTGAAATACCATTTACCCTTGTTTCATAGTGTAGATGTGGACCTGTTGCTCTTCCACTTGCTCCTACAGTTCCTATAATTTGGCCTTTTTCGACTTTTTCTTCACTTTTAACATAAATGTCTTTAAGATGTAAATAAAGACTGAAAATAGAAAAACCATGGTCTACGATTATGGTATTTCCTTCAAAAAATAATTCCTCAGCTAAAACAACCTTTCCAGAATTAGTTGCTCTTACTTCTGTTCCTAGAGGAACTGGATAATCTAAACCTTTGTGTCTACTTCTTTCTTGTCCACTATAAAATCTTCTTGCACCATATGCCCAACCATATTTTGCATATTCTTCTAAAAGAGGCTCTATGAAATTCCCTTCCCATTTTTTTCCAGTTATCTTAGAAAAAGCAATTGCCTTTTCCTTTTTTTCTCTTTCAATCCTTTCTAAATCTTTTTGGCTTGGGTAACTTTTTCTTAGCTTTTCTTTTGGTAATTTTATGTTTTGAACAATAAACTCTTTTTTTTCAACATCAATCCCATATTCCTCTGTTTTTATCTTTCCAAAAACTTTTGTTTTTAATTTAATAGAATAATTAGATGGTTTAATCTCTAAATCAAGAGGAATAAATGAAATTAGAGAATTTTTATCTAGTCTTCCTATTGGGTATTTTTTATTATCAAATTCTAATATGATTTCTTCTAAGTCAACAGAAGATTTTTCTTTTATTTCAATTTTAATAAGTTCACCCGGGTAAAAATCTGATGCTTCAATATTAATATCATAAAATTTATAATTAAAATCATAATTTTCAAGTGCTTTATCTACCTTTTCATAAGAGAAATTATGATTAAACCAAGGATTTTTTTCTTCTGCTCTTGCTGAAGAAATTATCCCAGCTCCTAAACAAATCAATACAAGTTTTGATAATCTTTTTAACATCTTCTTATCTTTCAGAGAAATCAAACTTTATAAACTTTTTCATTTGTTACTACTCCTAAGAAGATAACAATACTTAAAATGTTTAGAGACAACTATACTTTAACTAAAAAATATCACCTTTTTAGTTAATGCGAGGTTTCAAAGGGCTTGATTTTTAACTCTTTTTGTAAAAACCTTCTTGTGGAAAAAAAGTTTGAAATAC
>CAZSMI010000057.1:1596-3781 GCA_964607815.1 Candidatus Woesearchaeota archaeon
TTGATTTTTAACTCTTTTTGTAAAAACCTTCTTGTGGAAAAAAAGTTTGAAATACTAATTTTTATAAATAACAAGTTATATTATAAAGCATGTGGAGCTTATATGAAATTGAAGAAGGTAAAGAGAGCAAAGAAAGATTTCTCTCTCCCCTAGTTTTTTCTAATAACAAAAGCCAGGAAGATGTTGTCAAGGAGATTATTGGTGCTATTAATGAAGGATGGAAAATTATTTTTATAAAAGGTGTTTGTGGTACTGGAAAGAGCGCTATTGCCTTGAATTTGGCAAAAGAACTTGGAAGAGCAAGCATAGTTGTGCCAATAAAAGCATTGCAAAAACAATACGAGAATGATTATACAAAGAAAAAATATCTTCTAAAGGAAAACAAGCAGAAGTTAAGAATAAGCTTGATAACTGGCAGGAAAAATCATTTATGTCCATTTTTGCAAGAAAAACAAGAACAAGGAAAAAAAGAAAAGAAAGAAGAAAATGCTAAATTAAGCGAGTTTGATAATAATCTGACAGATTTAAGCGAGTTTGATAGTAATCTGACAGATACCGAGAATAATGAGGACTATAAAACTAGGAGAGAAGTTGAAGAAAATATTAGAGATATCTCATGTGACAATTATGAGATTCCTTGTAAAATTGAGATAAAAGAGAAAAATTTAAAGAAAATTAAGGAATATATCAGGTTGAACAAATTTGTTCTGATGAAAAATTTTAATAAGATAAGTGATGTAAAGAGAATGTCTATTGCACCAGTATGTCCATATTGGAGTCCAATACTGCCTTCATGGATGAATATTGATGTGTTGAAAAATGAAAGCAGATATAGGAAATATACTGGCCTGCACAATATAGAATATACAATTTACAAGAGAAAGCAGGGATGTGGGTATTATGACCAGTTTGATGCTTATGTTGATGCAGATGTTATTATCTTCAACAGCAAAAAATATCTTCTTGAAACTGTTATGGATAGAAAGCCATCAACAGATATAGAAATCATAGATGAGTGTGACGAGTTTCTCGATAGTTTTGCAAACCAGAGCAGGATAAATCTGAACAGGCTGGAAATAGCTCTGGCTAACCTTTATCCAGATAGTGAGACAGAAAAGCCTGTTAGCGAGTTAAGAGTTTTGGTAAAAAACATTTTGAATAACAGGGAAATTGAAGAGCATATCCTGAATGAGAAGATATTTCCTCTTGAAAAAACAAAAATTTCTCTTCTACTGAAATATTTTTTAGACAATCCGAAACTTCTTGAGGCAGCAGAAGAAGATGAGCAAAATTATTGCTATCATTGTGATGAGGTTGCAAGAACCTTTGATGGCCTTTTTGATGAAACATATTTAACATATCAGAAAGAAGAAGATAGTTTGATTGTTAAGCTAGTTACAATAAACCTTGCAAAAAAGTTCAAAGAGCTCCAAGAAAAAAATAAAGTGCTTGTGCTGATGTCAGGAACAATACATAGCAGGAAAGTTTTGAAAGATATTTTTGGTATTGAGAATTTCAAGATTATTGAAGCAGAAACAGAAATGCCCGGCAAGGCAATAAGGTTCCCAACAGGAATTGAAATGAACTGCAAATTTGAAAACTTTCTTAGGGGCAGGATAAACAGGAGAGATTATTTACTGGCTTTATCTAAATGCATAGAAAAAGCAAAAAAGCCTATTTTGGTTCATGTTAATAGTTTTGCAGATTTGCCTTCAAAAGAAGAATGCAAACTGTATAATATAAAAAATATTATGACAAGAGAAAAGCTTCTCAGCTTGCAGGAAAAAGACAAGACTGGCAAAGCTGTAGAACATTTCAAGAAAGGAAAAATAGATATCCTTTTCACAACAAAATGTAATAGGGGAGCAGATTTTCCTGGCAATCAATGCAACAGCATAATCCTTACAAAATATCCTTATCCAAACATCAGCTCGCTTTTCTGGAGAATCCTCAAAAGAACAAGACCAAAACATTATAGAGAATTTTATATGGACAAGGCAAAAAGAGAGCTTTTGCAAAGAATTTATCGAGGGTTGAGATCTGAAGAGGATCGTATTTTTCTTCTATCTCCAGACATAAGGGTATTGAGAGATAACCTGAGATAATATTAATTTTTTACGATAGCTTCAGAACAATATGCTTCTTGTCAGGAACTGCTATTAAAATTTCTTTTCCTGCTTCTAGC
>CAZSMI010000058.1:0-3722 GCA_964607815.1 Candidatus Woesearchaeota archaeon
TAAATTTCTTCAAAAGCTTTTTCTTGTTGCAGGAAGATTTTTTCTTGGTTGTCAAGATGTAATAAAGGCAGGAAAGTTGCTATTCTTTCTTCTCTGCCTTCTCCTGCAAGAAAACTAAAAGTTAAGTTTTTTGTTTTTTCTTTTTTAAAAAATTCTTTTATTTTTTGATAGATTTCTTTTATTTTTTTTCTTATGTTAATAGGTGTTCTTGTTGCAAAAAGAGAAATTTCTTTTTGTATTTGTCTTATTGCAATTTCTTTTTTTATTCTTCTTTGCTCTGTTTCTATTGCCTTGTTTAATGCCTGCATTAATTCTTGTAGAGTTATTCTTCTGGTTCTTGGCAAAGGAGTTTTTGGCAATAGGTCAGGAACAGAAGGTATTTCTATTCTTTCTGGAAATTTTACAGCCGGCTTTCCAAACAAGATCTCGTCTAAACTTTTTATATATTTGCTAAGCAATAGCTCAGATTTTATTCTCAAAAGCAAAGAAGCTGTAAGCAGAATCTTGCTAGAAAGAAGAAAATTAGCTTCTTCTAACTGCCTTATTTTTTCAAGATAACTTTGCGCAAGTATTGCCAGGTCAATATCCCACGGGTCTAGTTGTTCAGTTTTGATAAGGTCATAGAGTATAGCTTGCCAACCAATTTCTTTTCTGAGCAACAAATCATAGAACTGTTCTTGCCCTATTTTTTCTTCCCCTACTTGCTTCTGTCCTTCTTTTACTTGCTCTAGCTGTTCTTGCTTTTGTTCCTCTTTTTCTTTTATTATTTCCATGCTAAACAAAAAGTTTTCAAATATATAAATCTTGATACAAGACCTCCTTATATATTGTTACTTTAGAATTACTACAAAACCGAAAGATTTATAAACCCCTTATACATAATCTTATTATCACCTCTTTTTACCCAGAAGAGGCTTGATGACATACTTTTTTTCGTCTGACAGCCTCTTCGAGGGTTTTGTTGATTTATTAAAAATAATTTTTTTGTCTAAAAACTTGAAGAAGTTCTGAGAATTTAGACTACCTGTATGCCTTCTTCCTGTGTTCAAATCTTAACAAGACGAGGGTGTTATTTTCTATAGAGTAGATGAGCCTAAAAGGCTTTATGTATACAGAACGCTCACCTTTCAAATTATATCTGAGCGGTTTACCAACTACAGGGTCATGAATAATTTTCTTGATTTGTTTCTCTATTTTTAGCTTTGTCAAAGAGTCTTTTACTATTTTTAAGTCTCTCTCAAATCTCTGAGTAACTATTACTTTTTTGATCTCCATTTTTCAAGTTTCTTAAGAAATTCTTCTCTACTGTACTTCTTGAACTTTCCTTTTTCAATATCTTTCCAGGCTTCTTCAATTCTTTTCAAAGTACCTAGTTCTTCTCTTGATAGAGAACTTTCCATTTTTTTCAACACAAGCATCTTGTCTGTTCTTGTTATAGCAAAGATGCTTCCTGCTTCTACCTTTAGTTTTTTCCTTATGACCTGGGGTATTACCAGCTGCCCCTTGGAACTTACTCTCGCTAATTCTAACTCCTGATTTCTATTTTTCATAATAGTAAGGAAATCTTACTACTTTTTAAACTTTTCGCTTGCTCTGCGCTGAAACCTTGCAAACTCCAGGAAAAGAATTTATGTCAAGCCTCTCCGAGAATCTTGCCTCTCCACACAGCCTCTTCAAGGGTTTTATTATTTATTTAAAAATAACCTCTTTCTAAAATTTTAGCAATTTCCTGTTTCAAATTTGGCTTCAAAGAATATCTAAACTCACCCCTATTACCAGGCTTTCTGTTTACCCAGCCTTCTTTGAACAATTCTTTTATTGCCTCCTTGGCTTCTTTTCTCAAATGTGGTGGAACTATCTTGATCAAGTCAGAAAGATTAATAAGCCTATTGCCCCAATAATCTCTTCTTGCCATTTTTCTTATCAGTGCGTATCTAATATCAAACATAGCTTTTTTTACTTTCCATTATATTTAAATTTTCTCTTTTTTTTTCATTGTATCAAAACGAAACATTTAAATACTAATTATGGTACAATATTAAATTAGGAAATTAACATGGAAAAAACAATCTTTATCAAGACTTTCGGGGATACACCAAAAATAAAAATTTGGGATTTTTTATTGGATAACCTTAATCTAGATTTCACAAAATCAGAAATTGCAAGACAAACAGGAATTTCAAGAGCCACTTTAGATAGAATTTGGCCTAATCTGGTCAAGGATAAAATAGTTATGAAGAGCAGAATTATAGGAAGAGCAATTTTATTCAAAGTAAATACAGGAAACAAGATGGTTAGAATAATGACTTACTTTGACAATCTTCTGATTACAAAATCAATTAAACAAGAAAAAAGAATAAAGGCCCAATTAGTTTGTTAGAATAATAAGACTATACACCCATTACTATCATTTACCCTCTTCGAGGGTTTTATTATGTTTTTTGAAAGTTTTCTAGTAAAACTTTAAGTGGAACAAAGCATTACTTTTTTAGGTTCTGCTCCAACTTTTAATTTTTAAGACTATATCACTTTTGAGCTTTCTTAATTTCTTCTTTATCGAAGGACGTATAATGGCACTTCCCACAGAAAAGCCTATTTCCATGCCGAGCAAGAAAAACTCCTGGCCCGCATCTTGGACAAAACCTGTTTGTTATTACTACCTTGCCTTGTTCTATTTTATATTTTTCCCATCTCTTGCTTGGCTTTTTTTTCTTTCTTTTCTTTTTTCCTTTTTTCACAACTTTTGCCATTTTTAGGTTTTTTTCTTTTTCTTCCTCATACCACCTTCATACATCTCAATATATGCTATTTTGCTTGTATTGATGAAATAGTCTTTGTCTTCTGATATCTTGATAAACTTCTTTTCAATTTGGCTATCAAGAATGTTATTGCACAAGCTGTCTCTTCTAAAAACAAATTCTTTTCCATCATCGAGAACTATTTTTATCAATTCCATCTTATTTCACCTTTTTTCTTTTTCTCCTTCTGGCTTTTCTTTTGTCTTTTCTTCTGGTTTTTCTTCAGGCTTTTCTTGCTTTTCTTTTGCTTCTTTCTTGCTCTCTTCTCCTGCTTGCTCTTCTTTCTTTTCAGGTTTGGCTACTTTTTCCTTTTTTGGCTTTATTTTTGGCTCAAATTTTTTCAGGGCTTCAATATTATTGTAAACATACGCAAGCAAGAAAGCTTTTTGCTCTCCAAAATGAGGGTAGATACTTTTGATAATTACAAGTTCAGGAGACTTTTGCAATTTTTCTGCCAATGCTGTTTTTACTTCCTCTTCTTTTGGAGTTATCTTCTCTTTTATTTCTGCTCTAATTTCCTCTCTACTCAGCAACAAATTTTTTTCTTGTTTTTTTATTTCTATTTCCATTTTCTAAATGATAAGGATAAATGATAAGTAAACCAGTCTATAATCTTGTATCTTTTATATTAGATATTTTTTATTATAAAAAACCCTATTTTGTTTTAATTGCATATGCGCCTTTTTTTCCTATTTTTAGCTTTTTTGCAATAACTGATTTTTCTGGTTTCAAGATTATAATCCTGCCTTTCCATGTCTCGGTTAGTTCCTTGCCCCCACACAAAGGACATACGTCTCCTTCAACAAAAATCTTACATTTTTTACAAACCTTTTTCTTGTGCATTTTTTGTCCTTTCTCTTTACTTTTTATTTTTCTTTATTTTTTCTTTTCCGCTTTTGTCTTTTTTTCTTCTCTTCCCTTTTC
>CAZSMI010000059.1:0-3710 GCA_964607815.1 Candidatus Woesearchaeota archaeon
AGAAAATGGCAGGGCTATTTCTATTATGGGTTGGAGGGATTATGATAGCTTATGTTTTCTTATGCTTTATATTATTCTCTGCTAATCTTTTTACTTATGTAGGCAGTTTTTGGCTTGTGGGTATTTTAGCAGTAGTAAGTGGAGCTCTTGTTATTAGAAATAAAAAATAAATTAAAAAATTATAAATTAAAAAATTGGATTCTTACTTTCTTGAAGCCCTATATCTTTTTCAAGTAAGAAAAATTATTCCTCTTTTTTTCCTTCAACTCTCCATAACTCAAGAATTATTAATGCTAAAATAGTTGTTATTAAAGCTGCTAACAAAAAACCTACTCCTACAGACATACCTATTCCTGCAGCAACCCACAAAGAGGCAGCTGTTGTTAGGCCTTTTACCTTGCCTCTTGTTGCAATTATAGTACCTGCACCTAGAAAGCCAATACCAGTAACAATACCAGCAGCAACTCTTGCAGGATCTGCTCCCTCAAATGCGAACATTCCTACTATTGTTATCAGCGCAGAGCCAAGACAAACAAGCATATGTGTACGTAGACCAGCATACCCCCCTCCTTTCCTTCTTTCTCTCTCATAGCCAATCAAAGCACCAAAAACTACTACGATAATCAAACGCAAAACAATTGTTCCCTCATTTATCATATTTTTATCATGCTTTTGACTTTTTTATATTTTTGCTTTTCTGTATATGACAAATAATAACCAGTAAAGAACAAGAATCATCTTGTTATCTACAAATCTCTAATAAATCATTAATTTTTGCTGTGCCTACATTAATGGTATCATCGTCAATACTATAATAAATTTTTAGTGTTCCATCATTTTCAGGAGTAGCTCCGCAAGTGAAAACTATTTTGCTATCATGTTTAGGGCCAAGAATATATATTTTTGACCTGCCTATTAGTTTTGCAGGATTTTCAAGGTCAAATAAAGCACATCCTAGTCGATAAGTTCCTCCCTTAACTCCATGATAAATATGCAACCATCCTTTTTCTGTTTTTATTGGTGTAGCACCAGCACCAATTTTATCTTCGTCCCATGTTGCACCAGCTTTTCTTCTTCCCATAACAGGATGATTGTGGCCCCAGCGCTCAAGGTCTTTAGAATAAACTACAAAAATATCCCTGCTTTGCGTTGGTCTATGATATAGAAGGTACTTACCTTTTTCTCTTCTTATTTTTTCGTCTTTTATTTCTTCTGGTAATAATGTTGCGTCTTTATTTTCTGGAGGCAGGATAATACCTAAACGCTTGAACCTCTTGAAATTTTTTGTTTCTGCAAGTCCTACACTAGGGCCATATTTTGAATATGCTGTATATGCAACATAATACTTATTATCTATTTTTGTTATTCTAGGGTCTTCTATTCCTTTGTTATCAAGTGGCTCGTTTTCAGCTGGGGAAAGGGCATACCTATCAGATATCATAAAGTGAAAGCCATCATCACTTATAGCTTTTCCAAAATGAGATATTCCTTTTCTGTCCTCTACCCTAAAAAGCAAAAGATATTTATCCTTGAATTTTGTGGCGCCGGCATTGAATATACCAGTAAGGTCATTACATGCATATGGCATGTCTTTTTTTCTTATTATAGGATTTCCAGAATATTCTTTGACTATCTCCTCTAGCTCTTTTGGCTCTGCCTCTAGTCTTTTCATTTTATAATCATAACAAGTAAATGAGATTAAAAAGCTTTTCGAAAAGCTTTTATACCTAACAAAAAGCAAGAAGGCAGTTAATTTTAAATATATCTTTGTTTTGCTTTGAATATGGATATTCAAAAGAGGCTTGAGCTTATAAGAGGTATAGCAGAGGAGATAATAACAGAGAAAGAATTAAGAGAGTTGCTCTTAACAAAAGAACATCCGGTAGCTTATGATGGTTTTGAGCCTTCTGGAATAGCGCATTTGCCTTTTGGGATTTATAGAGCATTACTTCTCAAGGATCTACTCAAAGCAGGAGTTCATTTCAAGTTATGGCTTGCAGACTGGTTTGCGTGGATAAACAAAAAACTAGGAGGAGATCTCGAAAAAATTCAGAAAACAGGAAAATATTTTATAGAAGTTTGGAAAGCTGCAGGGGTTGATTTGAGCAAGGTTAAAATTATATGGGCTTCTAAGGAAGTGCAAGACCCAGCTTACTGGAAAAGGGTTATAGAGATAGCAAAAAATACTACGATGGCAAGAGCCACAAGATGTTTGGGCATCATGGGAAGAAAAGTCGGCGAGCTAGCAGAGGTTGCTCAATATTATTATCCCTGCATGCAAGCAAGTGATATTTTTCAATTACAAGTAGATATTACGCAGCTAGGTCTTGACCAAAGAAGAGCGTGTATTCTGGCGAGAGAGATTGCACCAAAGCTAGGATACAAGAAGCCAGTAGTTGTAAGCCACCATATGTTACTAGGCTTGGAGGGAGTAAAACAACCAGAAGGTTTTGATGAAAACAAAGCTAGAGATATTGCTATAAGCAGCAAGATGAGCAAAAGCAAGCCACTAAGTTGCATTTATGTTCATGATAATCTAGAAGAAATAAAAGAAAAATTAAAGAGAGCATACTGCAGAGCAAGAGATACAAAAAATAATCCAGTTTTGGGTTATTGCAAAGAAATTGTTTTTAGGGCTTTCAAGGAGATGAAAATAGAAAGAGCAAAAAAATATGGAGGTAGCATAATTTTTTCTTCCTATACAGAACTCGAAAAAGCTTTTGAAAAAGGAAAGCTACACCCTCTTGACCTGAAAAATTCTCTTGCTCTTTACTTAGATAAGTTAATCAAGCCAATAAGAGAGTATTTTGAGAAAAACAAAAAAGCAAAAGAACTTTATGAATTTGTAAAGAAACAAAAAATAACAAGATAAAAATGCCAGCGCTAATACAAAAGCAAATACAAGAAAAGATAGTAAAACCATTAGAGGAAATAAAGGATTTTTTGAAGGAAAAGAAAGAAATTGCTCTTGTGCTTGGAAGTGGAGGAGCAAGAGGACTAGCACATATTGGTGTTATAAATATCTTGAAAAAGAATAATATTCCTATAGATTTAGTTATAGGAACTAGTATTGGTGCTTTGGTTGGTGGGCTATATTGCGCTGGTTGTATAGAAGAATTCATAGAAAAGGAAAAAGAGATTACTCCAAGAAAATTAGGAAGGATTTTTATAACAAGGCCAACAAGAGAGGGACTAACAAGTGGCAAGAAAATAGATATCTTGCTCAAAAATTTTTTGGACAACAAGAAAATAGAGGACTTGGTGATACCTCTTATTATAATAGCTACAGACTTGAATACTGGAAAAGAGGTTGTTATAACAAAAGGTAGTCTTGTAGAAGCTATACATGCAAGTATTGCCATACCCGGCCTTATAGCTCCGGTCCATCATGATCATCAACTTTTGGTTGATGGTGGTATAATAGACCCTATACCTATAAACCTTGCAAGAAAACTTGCAAAAAAAGCAATCATAGTGGATGTTATCCCAGAACTAAAAGAGATGAGGAAAAGGCAAAATACTAACTTGATCCTGTTTGATATAATTGCTGATACTATAAACATAATGGAGCACAAGATACTAAAAATTCTGCCAAGAAAAAAAGAGGTTTTGATAAAACCAGATATTTTAGATATTGGTAACCTACAATATCACCGTATGAAAGAAGCAATAAAAGCAGGAGAAAAAGCAGCACTAAAAGCATTACCAAA
>CAZSMI010000060.1:0-1853 GCA_964607815.1 Candidatus Woesearchaeota archaeon
CTTATTTTTTATTTTATCTTAACAAATTTCTATTTTTCTGTTTGTAAGTTCTTCCATCTGCCTGATGAGTTTTCCTTTAATTTCTTTAATTTTTATATCAAGTTTTTCTCCTCTTTTCAAAATTTCTTCTATCTCTTTTTTTGTTTGTTCTTTTTCTCTATCCAAGTTATCCATTTTGTTTTCTATTTTCCCGAGAGCTAAATCAGAAAAACTAGAGATTTCTTTTTTTAGTTTCTCTGTTTCTTTCATAATTTCTTCGTGTTTTTTCAAAAAATCTTTTATCTCGCTTTTGATCTTTTTTCTTGCTTCATGAATATTTTCCAATATTTTTTCTTTCTTTTCCTCCTTGAAATAAATTTCATCATTTTTTATTTTTTCCTCAATTTCATCTAAAATATCTAGAATTTCAAGATTTTTGTCTTTTCTTGAAGCATATAGAGGATTTTTTATATACTCCTCAATCATCTCTTTTTTTCTTTTATCTTTTTCTAACCACAAAAATTTTTCAATTGCTTTTTCAATAGAAGAAAAAATTTCCTTTACAGAATTTTCATTTTTTTTTAGTTTTTGTTTTGTCATTTCAAGTTCATTTTTTAGTTTTTCTTTTTTCAAATACTCCGAACTTTTTTTAATTTCCTCTTTCTCTTTCTCAACCTTGATTTTTTCTTTCCTTATTTTTTCTAGCTTTGTTTTTCTTGTTTCTATTTCCTTGACAAGATTATTTTTGGTTTTATTTTTTTCAATTATTTTTTTCAAGTTTTCTTTTATATCCTCGATAAATTGCATTTCTTTGCTTGTATTTTCTATTTCAGTTATTATGCTATCTATTTTCTTAAGATCTCTTGTTACTTGCTCTAGCTCTTTTCCTACAAGTTCAGATGTAACATAAAAACTCTTTGCAGATTGTTTTGCAAAAATAGCAATCTTGTTTTTTGCTAGCTTGATAAAGTTGCTAATTTTTTCATATCCTAACTTTTTCTCTTCCGGTTCTTCCTTACCTTTTTCAAGACTTTCTAGCAGCTGTTTTACATGCCCTATATATGCGCTCTTATTTTTCTCTACCAAAAATCTAAGTCTGCTGTCAGTTTTTCTTTTAGAAAGGTCAACTGCTTCTAGGATTGAAAGGTCTTGTCTTGTCCGGTTTATAATACCATATAGCTGCTCATAGAGTTCTTTTATTTTCTTGTTGGTCTGCTTAGAAATTTCTTTTGTATTTTTCTCTATCCACTGAGGTAAGTTATTAAGCTCAACTTTTTCGATTTTTTCAACTTCTTCCTTTTCTTCTTTCCTTCCTCTTCCAATCTTCCTGAATATATTTAGTAAGTTCATTCAAAACACCTTGGCCATTCAAAAATAATCTAGCTGAAGATAGTGATTTATATCTCAACAATAAGCTTGTTGTCCTCTTTATAGATATTGCCTTTCATATGCGCTTTCAGACCTAGTACAGATGCTATCTTAACAGGTATCCTTATAACAACAGAATTACCACTTTTCCAGAAACTTACCTCTTTTCTTTGTACCCCCCACAAGCCAGCTTCTTTGAGTCTCTTTTCTATTACTTGCATTGATTCTTCTGGAAAGTATTCTGAACCACATTTAGGACAATACTCCACATTCAAAATTCCGCAATTTATGTTATCCCAGACTACTTTTTTCTTTTTCCATTTTAACTTGCCACCGCAAGGGCAAGGATATGCAATTTTTGTTTTCATAAATCTATTGTTTTTAATTTTTTAACAAAAACGCCGCGACCAGGATTCGAACCTGGAAATCCTCTCGGAAACAGGCTTTCAAGGCTTACGCTTTTTCTTATGAAAAATCTGCGCCTTACCATTGGGCCATCGCGGCTT
>CAZSMI010000060.1:1953-3535 GCA_964607815.1 Candidatus Woesearchaeota archaeon
GCTTACGCTTTTTCTTATGAAAAATCTGCGCCTTACCATTGGGCCATCGCGGCTTGATAAAAGAAAAAGCCCTAAGTTTTTAAATATTCTTCTAAAGAGAAATTGTTCTCTTGATTATTCTCTGTCTTCTTTAAGCTCCAAATAAACTTGCGAGGCCCTCAGCAGCCTCTTTTTTCTCAACTTTTTCTTCTTTCTTTTCTTCTGGTTTTGCTGCTGCTACTGGCTGGACTGCTGCTTGTTCTAATTCTTTGTCTATGTCTACGCCTTCCAAAGAGGCGAGCAAAGTTTTTATCTTTGCTTCATCTGCTTTTATACCAGCAGATTCTATTACTTTTTTCAAATTCTCTTCATTAATTTCTTTTTTTGCCTCATGTAAAAGTAAAACTGCATGCATATACTCCATTTTTTTCCTCCACTTCTTTCTTTTTTTAGTTTGATAATATCCTTTATATATCTTTTTATTATTTATCTTGTTCTTGTTTTTCTACAGGTTTTTCTTTTCCTTCTGGTTCTTTTTCTTCTGCTTTTTCCTCAGGCCTTTCTGCCTCTTTCTTTTCTTCTTTTTCTTCCGCCTTTCCTTCTGTTTCTTTCTTTTTAAATGCTGAGGCATTTAAAAATGCTTTCCTCAGCAAGCCTTTGATTGTTTTTTTACAATAATAGCAAATTTTTTCTGCAAGGCTCAGGGTTTTTGCACTTGCTTCTTTCAGTTTTTCTTTTGTTTTTTCCTTATCAATTTTTATTTCAGCATAAATCTTTTTGTCTTTTTCACTATAAGCTGCTATTGGCTCTAGTCCAATAACAAAAGGAGTAATACCAAGTTTTGATAATATATCTGCTACATCAGCAGAAATTTTTTCTTCTTTTTTTACTATTATTTTTTCTTCTTTTATTGATATTTTTCCTTCTTCTACTCCCACCTTAACTCCAACATTTCCTAATTGAGTTATCATAGGTCCTGCAGGTATGTCTGTTACTTCTGCCTCAAGCTTTATATCTTCTGGTGCTACTTGGCCAGCTTTTGCTTTTGCTTTTGTTCTGCTGTCAGCAAGTATTGATGCTAATTTGAAAGGGTCTAGTTGCGAAAAAAGAATAGCAAAAATTCCTTCGGTATATTGTGCAAGTTTTTTTATTTCTTTTTTTTCTTTTCCTGCCTCTTCTATAGCTCTTTGCGCCATCTTTTTCTTTACTACACTAATGATAACATCTTTCCTCAGATTTTTTCTTATTAGCTGGAATTGTTGAGAGGGAATTCCTTCTATAGAGGTTATCATCACAGTATTATTTTTCCTTATTAGCCCTAAAAGCTCTTCCAGCTGAGCAATTTTTTTCTTCGAGATTTTTCTTTCTGGTTTTTTTTCTCTTGCTTTTTCTTTCTTGGTTTTTTCTTTCCTTTCTTTCAATATTATTTCTTTTTTTTCTTGCATTTATTCCTCCACTCTGACAGGCTTGCTCATTGTAAGCTTCAACATAACATTTTTAATATTTTCTTTTTTTCTTGGCAATGTCTCAATAACAGAATGATAAACCGTAAAAGAATTTTCTGCTATCTGCTCATCTGGCATACTTTCCTTTCCTATTGCAA
>CAZSMI010000061.1:0-3460 GCA_964607815.1 Candidatus Woesearchaeota archaeon
ACCACATAGTGGTTATCTAACCAGGCTGAGCTACAGACCCATGTAAAGAAGAAAATTACAAAATATATAAATATTTCGTTACCTGTTACCTGATTTACTTGGCTGATTTACTTGGTGAGTTTTTCAAGTTCTTTGATTTTTCTTTTTCCCCCTTCAATAACAGAATAAATTTCTACCTTGTCTTCGAGAATTCTAAAGACAATATCTGGTCCTGCAAATTTAGAAATATTTAAATCATCATTAGAAATTTCTCCCCCAGTTGGATGAGTATGGCAGTGTGAAAAATAATTTTTGTTGTTTATATAAAGATACCACTCGCTCTCTGTGGTTTGTTGCACGATTCAAAAAAGCCCGACGGGAGGAAAAAAAACAGCTAAAATCGCTTATCGATGATAAAAGAATAATCATGCAACACAGCATTGTCTTGCAGGTCAATCATACAAAAGCTCTTTTGTCCTTTTTCTTGCTTCTGCTTCTGCCGCTGCTGGCTGGCTCCAGTTATGGGCATACCAAGAAAGAACATGAACAGCCTCATGGACAAAAGTATTGATATCTTCTTGCGTATAGTCAGAAGCTAAAAGTCCTACTATGCTTTTCGTGTCAGTAAAGCCAAGGACTCCTGCATCGAGCTCGTGGGGAGAAAATCTTTTAATGTTAATGCCAGAAGCAAGAAGCTGATTTTTAAGGCTGCTGACATCAACTTTTTCTTCTTTAGTATAGTAAGTGTCCTTTTCCTTTTCTTTCTTCCTCAGCCCATAATAGTTTTGCATAAGATTTAAAAGAATAGCAGACTTAAAAATTTTCTGGTTAAGATGTTAATTGGTTTAGTTGGAAAGGCGAATACAGGAAAAAGTACTTTTTTCAAAGCTTTGACGCTGGCAGAGGTTGCTATTGCCCCATATCCCTTCACAACCCTAGCTCCTAACGAGGGAATTGGTTTTGTTAAAACTACTTGTGTAGAAAAAGAATTCAAAACTAAATGTAAACCAAAACACGGTTACTGTTTACAAGCTAATCGTTTTGTTCCTGTAAAAGTTATAGATGTTGCTGGTTTGGTGCCAGGAGCACACAAGGGTAAAGGAAGAGGAAACCAGTTTTTGGATGATTTAAGAGAAGCTGATATCTTGATACACATACTTGATGCTTCTGGAAGGACAGATGCAGAAGGAAAGCCAACAGAAGGATATGATGTTTGTTATGATATACGCTTCTTGCAAGAAGAAATTGACTTATGGTTTTATGCTGTTATTGGAAAAAATTGGGGGGTATATGCTAGAGAACAAGAAAAAGGTGAAAAGCTTAGTAAAATTTTGGCAGAAAAGCTTTCTGGTTTGCATGTCAATGAGGAAATGATTAAAAAAGCAATGAAAAAACTAAATCTTTCAGAACTTGCATCTGAGTGGAATGATACACAGCTATTAGAATTTGTCAGGCAGTTAAGAAAAGAAAGCAAGCCAATTGTAATAGCAGCAAACAAAGCTGACTTGCCAGAAGCTGCTTCTAATATAAAAAAGCTGCGCAAAGAATTTCCCGACTTGTTGATTATTCCTTGCTCTGCAGAGACTGAATTAGCCTTGAGAGAAGCTGCTAGGGATAATTTAATTAGCTATATGCCTGGCTCAGATAAATTTGAAATACTAAAAGAAGAAAAACTAAACGAGCAACAAAAAAAAGCTCTCTCTTTTATAAAAAATTATCTTGAAAAACATGAAAATACTGGTGTGCAACAATGTTTGAATGCGGCAGTTTTTGATTTTCTACACTATATTGTTGTCTATCCTGTTGAAAATGAAAAGCATCTGACTGATAAAGATGGTAATATATTACCAGATGCTTTTTTGTTGCCACAACAAAGCACTGCTCTTGATCTTGCTTATACAGTACATACTGATATTGGCAACTCTTTTATAGCAGCAATAGATGCAAGAACAAAAAAGAGGCTAGCAAAAGACTATCAGTTGAAAGACAAAGATATAATAAGAATTATGACAAGATAAAGAAATAAAATTTTAAAAGTTTGATTATCTCTAGAATAAGCTCCAGCCTGATGTGCCAACAAAAAATTTAGTCATTTTATTCCTTTTTTTCTAAGAATATTGTGATATATTCTAAAATTTTGTCTCTCATTTCTAGATTGATTGAAACTTGTTCTCCGTAAGGAGTTGGCTTACTAAACAATATGCTTTCTCTTTTGAGTTCACTAGCAAGTTTTTTTACTCTACCTCTTAGCTCTGGTGGAAAACCTTTTTGTAAGTTCTGGAATGCTGTATGACTATGCTTGAATTTTCCAAGACGTGTAAGTTTATGTAAAATTTTTCCTTTTATTTCTTCATCTGTCCAGGTCATTTTGATAGGTCTATATTAATAGACCTTGAACAGTAAGATTTATATACTTTTCTGTTTTCTTTTTTTTATGAAAGAAAAATCTTTGTTATTGCAGCTAACAGGAGAAATGCCTTTATTCAAGATAGTTGATTTTCTTGTGGAAAACAAAGGCTTGGATTTTACAAAAAAAGGGATAGCAGAAGGTGCAAAAATTTCAAGAGCCTCTTTATTCAATTATTGGCCAGAATTAGAGAAGAGGGAAATTGTAAAGGCAACAAGAAAGTTTGGTAAGACTACTTTATATACTTTAAATGCCGGAAGTATTATAGTCAAGAAAATACTTGAACTAGAAAAAGTTTTGATCAGTATAGCAATTGAAAAGGCAAGAGTGAGGAAAGTTCCTGCGAAAATTGCTACATATGCCTAATTTCTAAAAAATATGAAAAAATCAATATTTTTGCAAGTATATGGAGACAATCCCAAGTTGCGAGTTATGGACTTTCTTATAACCTTTCAAGAATATGATTATAGCATGAAAGCTATAGCAAAAAATGCTGCTATAGGATACACAACACTAAAACAGTTTTGGCCAGGATTTGTAAAAAGAGGGATAGTAAAGTAAACTAGAGTAGTGGGAAAAGTAAAAATGTTCAAGCTAAATATTGACAATCTAGAAGTCCAGTTATTCATGAAATTTTACTGGAAAGTTATTGGAAGAGAAACAGAGAAGATCATTGCAAAAGAAAAGGCTGCCATTAAAGCTGTTTAGTTCAGCAATTAGCTCCTATAAAAAACTCGAATTTTATTCTAGTTTTTCTTCTAGTCCTCCAACTTCAAGAGGTAGCTTACAAAAACTAGGCGAGCCATAAAAAGAATAATAAGAATCTGGGAGAAATCTTCCTAAACCAGAAAAATAATCTCCCCTTATTGCTCTTAGATGGTTCCAGTAATCAAGCAGTAAAGGAGCAACAGCATAAATTTCTTTCATCTTAAACTTGAACTTTAAACTCGAACTTTGTTTTTTTATAAATTTTATCTTTTATCCAGTTATTTAAAAAAGCTTCTTTTGTTTCAGCCACACTTTCAAAAATTTATCTGCCTTTATTAACATTTCTTTCTCGTTTTTGTGCTTCAT
>CAZSMI010000062.1:0-3439 GCA_964607815.1 Candidatus Woesearchaeota archaeon
ATCGCAACTGGCAAAAAAACTGTAAAAAAAATTACATATGGTGAGAAAAAATGAAAAGTAATCTTGAAAAAAAAGTTTTTGTCATATGTCCTGTAAGGAACATAACGAAAGAGGAAGAGAAATTTATTGAAGGCTATGTTGCTGGACTAGAAGAGAAAGGCTACAAAGTGCACTATCCTCCACGTGATACAAATCAGAAAGATCCTATTGGTTTGAACATATGCTCACAAAATAAAAAAGCAATAAAAGAAAGTAAAGAAATTCATATATATTGGAATGCGGAAAGTGAAGGTAGTCTGTTTGACCTTGGAATGAGTTTTGCTTATGGAAAGCCACTATACCTTATCAACAAAAATAAAATCAAACCAACACAAAGCAAAAGTTTTACGAATGTTCTTCTCGCATTACACGATCTTAAACAAAAAAATGAAAAAAATGAAAAAAGTTAAAAAATGAAAAATCCTGTTTTGCCAAGTCTCGAGCCCTTACTTTCTGACTTGAGATATGTAAAAATCAATGAGAAAAGAATTTCCGAGCTTGCACAAGAAATAGCAAAACAAGAACTAAAAATTCCTGAATGGCGTGAAGATGTTTTTCCTGACAAAGATGATAAAGATACAATAAATTTTTTCTTTTTAGGCAATACAATAAATTTTGCTTTTACAGATTTTGATACGGGAAAAAAATTTGAAACATTTTACAAAAAAAGAAAATGGAAAGGTGCTTTTGCTATGTTTGCATGTTTGAAAAGAGCCCTGGACAAGGAAATTCCTTTGCTCGAGCCAGAGTATCTCAAAATTCTTGACAGAACTGGCATGAGAAGAATTTTTACTGGCAACATAGAAATTCCAATGCTCGATGAAAGACTTGAGATATTTCATGAAACAGGTAGTGTCTTGGGCAAAAAATATAAAAGCTTTTATAATTTATGCAAAGAAGCAAACTTTTATGCTTTTGATAAGGGTAAAGGAATAGTAGAAAGGCTTGCAAAAGATTTTCCTTCTTTTAATGATGTTTCTATTTTTACTGATAGCAAAGGCGAGAAGCATAAGTTGCTCTTTTACAAAAGAGCACAGCTTGCAGTCGCACAATGTTATGGAAGACTTCAAGACACAAAAGAATTTCCTCTCCAAGATGTTGACGAACTTACAGTTGCAGCAGATTACAGATTGCCTGTTTCTCTTTGCAATTTTGGAATTTTAGAATATGAAACAGGTCTCGAAGAAAAAATCCAAAAAGGAAAGCTTATAGAACCTGACAGTAGAGAAGAGTTAGAGATAAGAGGTTGTACTCCCCCATCTGCACGTAAGCTCGTCAAAGAAATAAACAAATATCTTAGTAAGAATAATAGCAAAAAAATAAATGACGTGCATGTCGATGCTTATTTATGGTTCAGTGGCAAGGGAAAACATCATTTATGCAAGACAATTGATTATTAACAAGATAAAAATGCAAAAAAAGAAATTAAAAAAGCAAATACAAAAAATAAAATTCAAAAAACCAACAACAAAACTAGAAGATTTAGTTGAGTTCTACAAAGATATCAAGGCAGAAGAAAATTTAATATTTGTGAGAACAGAGGCAGAAGTTTTGGATGGAAAAAAAGCTTTTTCTTCTTTGAAAGAGCAATGGGGGAAAATTATAGATAGATACAGTAAGAAGTTAGACCCAAAAGACCAGTATTTCTTTGAAACCATTAATGAACTGAAAAACTTTTTGAAATCTGTTGATAAGCCTGTTAAGTGGAATAAAAAAGAAATTGAAGAGACTATAGAACATGAAAAGGCACATTATCAAAGAATTATAAAAGAGGGTTATAAGCCCGGAGGATTTATATGCTGGTTAGCCCTAGACAAAAAAGAAAAAATAGGCTATGTTATTAGTACAAGGATGGCTCTTGGAAAGATAATAAAATACGAGACACGCAAAAAAGTAAGTGCTATAGCAAGAGCGCCCAAAAACCCATCATATATAGATAGGATGAGTTATGAAAAAAGATAAATAAAAAAAGCAAAAAAATAAAATAGACATAAATAAAATGGACATAATTTTAGGATACAAAACAGTAAGGATAAAAGAGCAAATCAAGGCAACAGAAGAGCAACTTTATAGGATAAGTGAGTATTATCACAAATCTGCAAAAAATAAAAAAGATATCAAAAATAGTTATGCCTCCAAACTTAATAAAGAAAGGCTTGAAAGAATTGCCTTGACTGCAGAGATGCTTGCAAAAAAAAGGACAAGAGAGGACATAGCCAAAAAACTAAAGGTTAGAGGGTCAACTATTGATTCCTATATAAGTACAATTATTTCTGAAAAATAATTCTGAAAAAGAGGATTCAAAAAAGTTGTGAGGATGCTTTGTTGAAAGTATTATTATAAGGCTTAACATCTATTTTATAATCAACTGCCTTTTTCCTCAAGAAAAAATAAAAAATTTCTTTTTCCTCTATACTTTTATTTTCTATTTCTTCCATGCTATAAACCTGTCTTTTAACTGCCTTATTAACTTCATTAACTAAACTAGAGATAACATATTCAAGTTTTTTTTCATATTTTGCTTTTTTCAGCTCACTGTTCAACAGGTCCTGGTTTAGTCTTTTCCTTGCTAATCTTTTCTTTGTTTCTTCTGGCAACTGCCTATATTTCTCAAGGAATTCTGCTCTGATTTTTGCTCTATCAATTGCATTTCTTACTAAATCTTTTGATACCTCTTTTTTTCCCATAAAAATATTCTTGTTATGTTTAATTATGTTTATTATAGTTTTTACTGCATACCTATTTTTTCATATATTTTTCTAAAGTAGAGTCAAGGACAAATTCCCACTTGTAATATGGCTTTTTTTTGTCAAAGCTCATGTTTACTATGCCTCTCAAAGAAGGAAATTTTCCTATTACATCAACATACTTGTTCCATGGCTGTTTTCCAGGAGCTAAAGTATATGCAGAACCATCTGCAAATCCTATACCGGGATGATGCCTATCAAAATAAACAACAATATCCGCATCTTTGCTTGACTTGAGAATTTGTTTCATTGCTCCTGTTATTTCATCTGAACCTTCTTTCAGTTTATGAGCTGTATAAAGAACCTTGTTGCCTTCAAGCCTAAATGTTCCAGAGCCATATTTTTCTCCTAGGCCTCTTGCCAAGAGTACATTTTCTCCATATTCTTCTGGGATTTCTGATGCAAGTACAGTAGCTTCATCTCTCCCTTCCCTTGGGTTACTATAATGATTTCCACTAACAAAGATAACCTTGCCTCCATTGTCAAGAATTTCTGTTACATAAGGTAAAATCCTATGCTTCCATTCTTCTAGTCTTAAATCAGTTACTGTAATAGGAATAGCGTAAATTGCTTCCCTATAAGTTTTATCTATCAATTTAATCTTTTTTCTTGGTGCTAGCTCACTTTTCATTATCTCTTGTATTTTCTCTTCT
>CAZSMI010000063.1:0-3419 GCA_964607815.1 Candidatus Woesearchaeota archaeon
TTTTTCTTTATTTTTTCTTTTCCGCTTTTGTCTTTTTTTCTTCTCTTCCCTTTTCTGCTTTTTCTTCTTCTCTTGCAAGCTTTTCTGCCTGCAGTCTCGCTTTTCTCTTTTCTTCTTTTATCCATTCAATTTTGCCAAGTCCTGGTTGTCTCATTGTTAAGCCTATTTTTGGCTCTGCTGTTTTATAGCTCAAGGCTACAATCCTTGCCAAACATAAATCCTTTTTTTTCAAACTTCTCTTGCTTTTTTTCCCAATGAGGGCATTACTTTTGCTAAAACTAACATAATCGTCCATTGCTTGGCTTATATGCAACATGCCTTCTATTACTCCTAAATTCATGAAAGCCCCAAAATTAGTTATTTCACTTACTATAGCATAAACAACTTCTTGCAGTTCTGGTTTATATGCCAATAACTTGAATTCTGTATTGTAGTATGCTGCTCCATCACCAGGGATAATTATGCCCTCCCCTATGCTCATAACATCAAGAACAACAATCACCCTACCGACTTCCTTGTCCATATAACTTTCATAAATTTTTTCTAGCTGTTTTCGCACAGCTTCTCTTGTTAGCAAGCCAAAAAATTCTGGTTCTACTCTTACATAATCCTCAATCTCAACAGCATAAAACATTTTATAATATAACTATCTTTTTTTTACCCCTTATTACCATTACTTTGCATAGGTTTTTAAGTTTTTTCTTTATCTCACTATCCATTGTCGCCACTATATTTCCTTTTCCTTTCTCTTTTCCTGCAAGTTTTATTATAGCAGAGTCAGCATCTTTCGCCTTAACTTTCTTTTTTTCAAATTTTTTTGCTATCTGCAAGGCAATTTTTGCATTACTATCTTTTTTTGCTAGCTGAGCAAGTTCTTTCAGCACCTGTAAAGGTATGCATATATGTTCTTTTCTTAACTCGTCTGCTAGTTTATATTTTACTGCATACACCAAAAAATTAGTATCAACTATGATCATTCCAAACAGAAAAAAGGATAAATTTTTAAACCTTTCTTTTCCTTTTTCATAAGATTTAAATAAGTCTCTTGCTTTTGTAAATCTAGTAAGAGAGCTGACCAGCAAATTAACCGGTTACTGCTTACTAAACGCTTACCAAAAGAGGAAAATGAAAGAAAAAGAGAATATTTTGGAGATTTTTGTAAATACAAGAAAGCTCATAGAAAAAAGAGAAATTTCTTTATTGAAAGACCTGAGTAACAGAACAATACATAGCTCAAGTATTTACCAGGATCCTGATAACATTACAGTCGCTGTTATTGTTTATGCCCTAAGCAAGATTTATGAGAGAAGCAAATATTTCACATACAAAGACTGGTCTTTTTTTTCAAAGAGCTGTTTAGCTGAACTTGATAAAGCGATCACAAATTTAGAGCAGAACAGGATAGAAGATTTTAGAAAAAATCTTGGAAATATAACAAAACTTATTAATAAGTTATCTGGTCATTTACGTAGCTATATAAAAGATGTTTTTGCTAAAGCAAGAATAACTAAGGCAAGCAGAATTTATGAACACGGTATAAGTATGGAGCAGACAGCCAAGTTGCTTGGCGTAACAATATGGGATCTCGCAGAATATGCTGGCAAAACAGGCATAGCAGATGTTAATTTGAGCATAACAAAAGATATAAAAGAAAGAATAAAAATAGCATATAATTTTTTTGAAAAATAAAAAATGAAAGAAAAAGTTTTGATTTTTGATTCCTCAACTATAATAACCCTAGCATTGAATAACTTGCTTGATATGTTTATTGCTTTGCGAAAATCAAACGGAAAATTTCTTGTTACACAAGCTGTCAAGCGCGAAATAATTGATAGACCCCTGAAAATAAAAAAATTTGAGCTTGGGGCTTTGATGATTGCGCAATTACTAAGGGACAAGGTTCTTGAAATGCCTTCCATGATTGGCATAACAGAAACAGAATTTTCAGAGGAGACGAAAAAATTTCTTGAAATAGCAAATCATACTTTCAAAGTAAAAGAAGAATATTTGCATATTATTGATGAAGGAGAAGCGAGTTGTTTTGCCCTGAGCAAAATTTGCAAAAGCAATGGGATAAAAAATATTCTTGCTATTGACGAGAGAACCGCAAGAATGTTATGTGAAAAGCCTTTTAACTTGAAAAAACTTCTGGAAAAAAAATTGCATACAAAAGTAGTCATGGAAGAGAAAAATCTTTCTTTTTTCAAAAGTTTTGATATTATAAGGTCTGCTGAGCTGTGCTATGTTGCTTACAAAAAAAACCTGGCAGGAATAAAAAACGGAAAAAAGCAGATTATTGATGCTCTGCTTTATGCAACAAAAAGCAAGGGCTGTGCAATTTCTCAGCAAGAAATTGAAATAGCAAAAAAACTTCATATTTAAATGGCCCATTTTCTTTTGTTCTTTTGCTTGAAGAAAGCAAAAATTTTTAAATTACTCTTGCTTAATAAAAACAGATAAAAACAGAAAAAAGGGGTCAAAAAGCAAGAAGAAAACAGCAAAAGTAAATGAAAAAAGTAAATGAAAAAAGATAAGTTTAGCGAGTTGTTGCTTGAAAATTTCGTTAATTTGCAGAAGGTTTTGGCAGATGTTTCTACAAAACTTTTGGGTTTAACAAAACAAATTCAAGAGTTACTTGGTTTATTCAAAGAAGCTGGAAAAGAGTTTGCAAAAGAAAAGGAAAAAGTTGAGGCTGGTGGAAAAGTTGAGGCTGGTGGAAAAGGTGTTGAAGGAGCTAGTAGAGACCTTCTTGACAAGCTTGACACTCTACTTGAACAGAACAAGACCATAGCAAGAGGTCTGACATTACTTGAGCAGAAATTAAGGGAAAGAGCAGAAAGTACAAGAGCTTTTAAACCAAAACCCTTACCAGAATTCAGGTTTTGAAGAGCTAAAAAGTTGAGAAAAAAGGTTTTAGGATTTAACTTACTAACTTATTATCATCTTGTTATAAAAAAGAAAAAATCATAATATGAAAGGAAAAGAATTTCTAAAAGAATTTACTTATTATGTTATACTCACAGAAGCAAAAAGACAGGCAAAAGAGTTGCAAGAAGAAATTTTACCAAAAAAAATCCCCCCTAAGCTTAAGCCATCAATAATAACAAGAGCTTATCCAACAAGGCCAGCAGCGAGGTCAGCAGCAAGGCCAGCAGCAGCTTTGCCAGCTGCTCCTGCAGCCTCAGCTATTGCCCAAGCAATTGACCTTGGAAAAATTAATCCCTTTGTTGCAGATCCTAGTATAACAGAAATTGAATGTAATGCAGGAAAAGCTGTAACAATAAAAAAAGAAGGCAAGGAGGAAGAAACAGCCATTATCCTTAATGAGAGAGAGGTAAGAGATGTGATAGAAAAATTTTCTCAGGCTACAAAAATTCCTCTTGATAGTATGTTCAAAGCCTTATATGAAAATCTGACAA
>CAZSMI010000064.1:0-3326 GCA_964607815.1 Candidatus Woesearchaeota archaeon
TAATCTGCTAAGGATACATAGTTTATTATAAGTAAATAACAAACATCTAATTTTTTAGAATAATAAAAAATTTACCAGACTTAAAAACTTTATCAAATCTATTAACTTATTCCATTATTTTGATTTCTATATTAACATTTTTTGGTATAGGGACCCTCATTATAGCATGTAGTACTCTGTCATCCATGGGCAAGTCTATAATCCTTTTGTGTATCCTCATCTCATATCTGTCAAAACTTGCTTTGCCGTCTCCGCAAGGACTCTTTCTTGTTGTTATCTTGAGTTTTTTTGTAGGCAGTGGTATGGGACCTCTTGCTATGATTCCTGCTTTTTTTGAAATTTCTTTTATTGTATTGCAAATTTCATTTAGCTGCTTTACATTCACGCTTGCTAATTTTATCCTTGCTTTTGCCATGTCTTTTCTTAAGCAAGGAGATTTAAAAAACTTTCTTATACTAAGAAAAAGGCGAGAAAAAAAAGTTTTTTTGTAAAACCAGAAATTTATTTTTGTTTTTTATGGCTTTGGCTATTTTTTAGATATGTTTTTTTTTTTTCTCTTTCATCTTTCTCAAGGTTCCTTCCTGTACCTTTTTTATCGTTTCTTGCGTATAGCCTCCCAACCTTCCAAGTCCTTCAAATTCCCTTGATAGTATTATTTTTTCTAAGACCTTTTCTTCAAGATGATATATCTCCTGTCTTGATACGCCATATTTTTTTCCAATTTCCGCTAGAGTCATAGGGCCCTTCTGCTTTTTTCTTTCTTTTTGGCCATCTCTTTCTAGACCAAAACGTAAATAAATAATCTCTTTTTCTTTTTTTCTTAGTTTTAGCTCTTTGCTAGACAAAATATTTTCAAGTTTTTCGCGAAGTAAAATTTTAGTTGTATATTCTGCAGGAGATTCTTTATTACTAGAAATAATATCAGCAAGAGTCCTTTTATCATACCCTCTATTTTTAAGAGGAGCTTCTAAAGAGACTGTTTGATAGTACAGGTTTTTTATCCTTTTAACTATGCTTCCTGGCATTCCTGTTTCCTTAGCAAGCTCTTTTATTGTAGGTTCCTTTCCAGTCTGTCTTATCTTTTTTTCTGCTCTACGTACTTTTCCTACTTGAAAACATTCCTTTTCTTCTTGAAAAGAAACAGGAATTTTTATGATGCTATACCTACCTAACGCTCTCAAGATAAACCGCCTTATCCACCATGTCGCATAAGTACTAAACTTACACCCTCTCTTATAATCAAATTTTTCTATTGCTTCAATCAGCCCAATATAACCTTCTTGGATAAGATCACTAAATTCAAGATTCAGATAAGGATAGCCATTATACTTTTTTGCCTCATTAATAACAAGTCCCTTAGCACATTTTATAAGATCCTCTTTTGCCTCCTCTCTTTCCTTCTTGCTTATTTGTCTGTCTTTTGCTCTTTTTAGCAGCTCAGCTTCTTCTACCTTTTTCAAGGTATAATAGCCATTCTCTTTCAGAGATTTTTTTAGATAGTTTTCCATTTTTCCTTTTTCTTGTATTATCTCTTATTTTTTATTTTTGTATTTTCTCTCGCAAACATCATAAAGCCTTCTTATTTTTAATTCTCTAGTACTTATCTCTTTCTAGTTTCTTGGTTCTGTAGCCAATAGCACTTGCAATTTCTTCTAGTCTTTTTTTGTTTTTTGGTTTCCTCAGCTTGCATAAAGCTTTCTCTTGTATTTGCCTTATCCTTTCTCTTGTTAGGCCAAATTCTTTTCCAACTTCTTCTAGCGTCATCCCATAGCCTTTTTTTAGGCCATATCGGAAATAAAAAATTTTTCTCTCCCTTTTATCTAGCACATCAGACAAAATACTTTCTATCTTTTCCTTGAGTATGCTTTTTTTTGCAAATTCATCTGGAGACTCCTCTTTGCTGTAAAGAGTATCAGCAAGAGTTATCTTATAGCCTTCCTCATCGCCATCTCCTTCTAAGAGAGGTGTGTCTGAAGATCTTATCTGAGGAGACCCGTATCTTAATGCTTTTTCTACTACTTTTGGTGAAATTCCAGTTTCTTCTATGATTTCCTTTACTGTCGGCTCTCTTTCGTACTTATTTCTTAGCGTTTCTGCTGCTCTGTTTATTTTTCCAATCTTCTCTCTAAGATAGACAGGTATCCTTATAATGCCAGAATTAGATATCTCTCTCGTGATAGCCTGCTTTATCCAGTATGTTGCATAAGTGCTAAACTTACACTTTTTTTCATAATGAAATTTTTCTGCTGCCTTCATCAATCCTAAAAGACCGGCTTGAATAATATCGAGACGGTCTAGGTTATTGCTGCTGTAATTTTTTGCTATACTAATAACAAGTCTACCACTATGTTTTATTAGCTTGTCTCTTTGTTCTATAGATTCTTTTTCTGCTTTTCTTCTTTCCCTGTCGCTTATTTTCCTGTCTTTTATTTTTTTTGTTAGATCATCAATTATTTTCGCTGAATCAAGCTCTTCTTCTCTTGTCAATAGAGGATTCTTGCATAACTCTTTAAAATATTTGCCTACATTATCATATTTTTCCATTTTTATCTTTTATTATGCTTTCTATACTTTTTGCTTTCTATACTTATAAACCTTTCTTTTTACTTCTTTTAAATTACAACAAGAAAAGGTTTATATATGCTTAAGGTGTTTTTTGTTAAGGATGAAAGAACTACTTCCTATGTTTAATGCACTGAAATATAAAAAGCACTCGAAAAAATGAAAAAGACAGATGTAGTGAAGAAGATTTGGGGTGGATATGTACTCTATTACGAAGCAGTAGAGATGAGCACCTCTCTAGAAGAACAGATTCTTGAAAGCTTTGCTAAACAAGATTTCAAAAGCGCCTCAAAGTTTTTGGAAAAGGCTGTGAGAGCAGTAGAAGTGGCAAAAGAGCTAGCAAAAGTCTTGCAATCACCAGAAGTAGAGTATCTAATGAACTTGTACAATTCCTCAGATTTGCACTTTAGTTTTCTCGCTGCAAAGAAGCAATTCGAAGAATACCTTGCAGACCGTCCTGCAGACTATAGCGCATTAAGAAATGTCATCTCCCTTGGACAGCTAGCACCTAGATTTATAAGCTATCTCACAAAATTATTATTTACTATTGATAAAGAAAAGTATGAGGAAGCAGCTGAGCTAAGGAACAAGCTAGCAGAAGAGAAGAGCAAGCTAATCAAAAGAACTGAAAAGGACAAGAAGTTTAAAACAGCTTTGAACTCTTTAGACAATATCCTGAAAGAATAGCCTCCTGAAAGAATAGCCCTTTTATTTCCCTATTTTTTTCTCTGTCAGGTCAATACAAACACCTGCAGCTACTGTCT
>CAZSMI010000065.1:0-3163 GCA_964607815.1 Candidatus Woesearchaeota archaeon
GAATATATATTCATAACACTATTTAAACCTTTTGGTTAGGACCCTCCTGCTAGTTGGGCAGGTTTTCTGGTGTTAAGTAATCATGGAGATATTCCTTAACAAGAAAGTTTAAAAACAAATCTTACAAGCTGGAATGCATGGTAAAAGGAATGTATCGTTATCTGCGCGAGGCATTGAAAAAGCCTTCTAAAAAACATGGCTCATGCAACAAAAGATGAAGAAGAACTAATCAAAGAAATTGCAATCTGGGACAGGCCTGCTGGATTGCTTGCGCCAATAGTTGAAGCTTACTAAATAGATTTTTAAAAGATTTAGATAAATACTCATTGACTGATATTTCTGTTAAGAACTCTCAGTAACTTTTTGCAATATAAACTACACAACCTACTTTCTTGCTGCAAAAAATACATTTTCCTTTTGCTTTTTCTTTCTTGTCTGCTCTTACTCCTCTTACAGAAGCAAGTAATTCTTTTTCAACAACAGCAGCACATCTCTTACCTTTCTTGTCAATGCTGCAGAAATTGCATCTTGCAATTTTTTTATTTTTAAGTGCTGTTTTTAGTTCATCAAAATTTTTCACATTGACTATTGCTTTTTCAAAAGCAGAGTCAGCTTTTTTTCTTAGCCTCCTATCAAGAGCAAGACCTTCTTTTTTTATTTGAGCAAGGGAAACCCTTTTCCTCTTTTTTTCATCTCGTAAAAAAAGAGTAAGCTTTCCTTTCAACTCTTTTTCTCCTATTTCAAGCCTCAAAGGAACCCCTTTCATTTCCCAATAATAAAATTTTTCTCCTACTGCTATTTCTCGATCATCTATCATGGAGCTTATATCATCCTTTGTTAGCTTTTTCTCAACTTCTTTAACTTTTTTTAGCACAGTAGGTTTATTTTTTGCTGTAAAGATAGGGATTATTATAACTTGTATTGGTGCAAGAAAGAAAGGATATATTAGGCCAGAATTATCTCCATGTAATGCTATCAAACTTGCAAAAATCCTGCTTATACAAGGACCATAACAAGTTTGCCAAACAAATTGCTTTTCTCCTTTCTCGTCCTTAAAACGTATGTTAAATACTTTGGCAAAACCTTGGTCAAGCAAATGAGTAGATGGTTGTTGTATCAACTTGCCATCAGGCATCAAAACATCTGAACCAATTGTGTAAATAGCACCAGCAAACTTGTCCCACTCTGGCCTGCGAAAAGGTATGGATGGTATTCCAAATTTTTGATGCATAATTTTTTCTGTTATTGCAATATCTTCTTGAACTTGCTTTTCTGCATCTTCCTTGCTTGCAAAGCAATCATGTGCTTCAAGCCAATAAAATTCCCTGCTCCTCATAAAAGGATGGGTAGTCTTTGTCTCATATCTAAAAATATTTGCCCTTTGATATCTTTTGAATGGCAAGTCTTTGTAACTTCTTATCCATAAAGAATAAAGTTGAAAAAAAGCTGTCTCACTTGTTGGTCTGAGCGCAAGTTTCTCTATTTTTTTGTTGCCAGCTTGAGTAACCCAAAAAACTTCTGGCTTGAAGCCTGAAACATGTTTAGCTTCTTTTTTAAAATTTTCTTCAGGTATAAGCGAGGGAAAATAGCAAGGTAGATGCATTTGTTTTTGCAGTTCTTGCTCAAAAGCGTCATACATCTTTTCCATTACTAAGACACTCCAGGGCGCAAAAACAACAAATCCCTTAACATTGTAACGCAAATCAGCAAGTTCTGCTTTGGCAACTATTTCGCTAAACCATTTAGAAAAGTTTTTCTCCTTGTCAATCTTGAATGTTATTTTTTTCTTACCAATTTTTTCTTCTTTCTCCTTTTTTGTCATATTAATTACATACAAAGACTATTTATTAAGTTTTTCTTTAGTTAATTTTCAAGTTTTATTATGTAAAGTGTCGTTAGATAATTAATACTACTTATCAATTATTTTTTACTATAGATTAATGGGCCTAGCAGGATTCGAACCCACATTGTTCGGTTTCTTCTTGCTTTTCTCTTTCCTAAGTTTCTCTTTTTCAAAGAGAAAGCTAGCCGAAGCCGAATGTCCTATCCATTAGACTATAGGCCCGAAAGAAAGAAGCGAAAAACATTTAAAAAGCTATTTCTTTCTAAAAGCAAGAAAAGAGGCAAAGAAATATGTTATGGCTCAATATTCTTGTAATAATAATTGCTTATCTAATAGGAAGTATAAATCCTGCTTATCTTCTTGGCAAAACAATAAGACATATAGACATAAGAGAGCATGGAAGTAAAAATGCAGGAGCTGTAAATGCATGGCGTGTTCTTGGCAAGGGATATAGTGTAATAACAGCCTTGTTTGATACGGCAAAGGGTTTTTTGGTAATAGCTATTGCAGCCTGGATTTTGAAGTCATCAATTTTTGCAATTCCTTTTGCTCAAGTTGTACAACTGCCTTTGATAGTCTACATAGCAGGATTTGCTGCAATAGCAGGTCATAACTGGCCTTTTTATATCAACTTTCGTGGAGGAAAGGGAGCTGCTAGTGCGTATGGAATTTTGATTTTATGTATGGTCTTGCTAATAAGACAATGCCTACCTGCTGAGGCAGCTGAGATGTCTACTCTTTCTTTGCTTGCATTACCTTTTTCTACTTCTTTGTTCATATTTCTTTTTTTTGTGGCTGTCATATTAATCATCACGATTAGCGCAAACATAACATCTTTTATTTTTATACCGGCACTTATTTTCCTCATCAATTTTCTTCAGCCAAGCCAGCTTTCAATTTTTTCTTCGCTTATCTTGCTTTACTTGCTTGTTGTTTCAATAATAACAGTTAAACAAAAAGGTGGCCTAGCAAAAGAAATCAAGCTAGGAAAGAGAAAATACAAGATAAAATTTTGGAGGAAACTCTTGAGAGTGTGTGGCTTGATTCTTCCGGTACTCTATTTTTTTATTGCAAAGAAATACATGCTTGTTCTTGTAGCTGCTATTTTGTTATTTTTCCTTTACTCTGATTTTTCAAGAGCAAGAAAAAAGCTTTCTGTTCTTTACAAAAAAACAGAAGGAAAGATTTCTAATATTTCTCTTTTCCTTATTTCATGTCTTGTTACAATTGCTTTTTTTCCTAGAGAAATAGCAATTTTTGCTCTTTCTTTTCTTGTTGTTGGTGATACTGCTGCTGAAGTTATTGGCCTGAAGTTCGGCA
>CAZSMI010000066.1:0-2930 GCA_964607815.1 Candidatus Woesearchaeota archaeon
AGAGCTTCTATGACCGAAGCTATAGGAAATATACCTTTAACTTTTTTTAGTGTTGACGAATTGCAAGTAAGTAAAAATGTAGAAGATGCTATAGGTCCTTTATTAGATATAGTAGATACACACGCATGCGAGTGGATAAATAGAGAAAAATTAGTGAAAGAAACATTAAAAAAACTCAAAAAACTCAAACAAAAATTTTGATTTTTCTTCTTTTAAAGAATAAATAAAAATGAGACTAGCCCCTTTTCTTACTAAAGGGAAAGAATTCCTTAATAAAAAATTTGGAATCAAACCAGAAAAAACTGAACTTGTTTATCATAACAAAAATTCTTGGAAAGATTTCTTGAAGAAAAGAAAGACAAAAGCTTCTGGCATATTTTTACCTAGAAGTTTAGAAGCACACATGCCAGAAAATACTGGTTTAGCAGAATTAACTCACGAATATTTTGGTCATGGGTTGTTTTGTGAACACACATTAAAAGGAAAGAAAATTGTTAAGTATGAGCAAGAACTTGCAAGTCTAGAAGAAAAAATTCTTGGAAAACAACTAGAAGAGTTTCCAAAAAATACAAAAATTGGTATTTTTCAAAATTCTCATACTACTAAGCTTATTAAAGTTGATAAGAAAATTGAGAATCCAGAATTTAAAAAATATGACTATGTTTTTTTAGCAAAAGATAATGGGGCTATTGAACAATATCTCAATTTGAAGAAAAAATCAGATAAATTTTTTCTTGAAACTTTGCCTTTGTATGAAGGTTCTGCTATTTGGATAGAAGACTTTCTGTTAAACAAGATTGATAAAGTAATGTGGAATGAAAGAAAAAAGAAGATAAAAAGAAATCAGGAATACAGTTGGTACAAACAGTTAAAAAATTTTGAGAAAAATAATGGAACTTACTTTCTATGGTTTAGTTTAGGCTTTCCAAAAGTTTTCAGAAAAGATATTTTAACAAATATAATCAAAGAAAAAACAAAAGAAAGATTTGGTAAAATCAGATATGCAATTTTATATGGTTCAAAAAAACCTTCTGCTGATATAGACTTCCTTCTAGTTTTAGATGATAATACAAATGCGAGAGATTATATTCCACAAGATATAGATATTTTAGAGATAAAAGAAGAAGAATTTATGGAGCGTACAAAATTACTAGATCTACAATTCACAGAACCACTTTTTACAGGAGATTTGATAATTGGTAATGAGAAAGAATTTTCAAATCTTAGAAATTATATTCTGAAGATAAGACCAAATAATTCTGTTATTACTTACCTAAGAAACAGAGCTGAAGAATATCATAGATATGCTTTACAATTTGATGCTCAAGCAAAAAAGGAAGAAAAGAAAGAACCCAAAAATTTTTACACTTTTTGTTCTTTGCTTGACTTTTCTTTTTATCATAGTTATAGAACTTTTGCTAACGAATACGAAAAGCAAGAGAAACCATTAAAATTAGAAAAAGTTATTTTCAGAGACGCACAACTTTCAAATGCTTTACAAAAAGCAAAAGAATTCAAGAATAAAATCAAAAAGAATTAAAAACTTATTTTTCTTGCTTTTGGCATGAAAAAGAAAGCAAAATTTCTAAACAAGATTGTTCGAGGATTAATAAGAAGAAACAGGAATATCAAAACAATCTTGATGAGGGGCTCTACTACTTATGGAAAAATCAAAAACTATGGTGATATTGATCTAGAAATTTATACAGAAAAACCAAAAAAACTGCCATATTATAAAATTTTAAATTTCAATGGAAAAAAAGTTTTGCTAACTGTTTATTTTTATAGGTTCAAAAAAGGAGAAGAAATTAAAAAAAGAAAGATTTCTAGAAATATTAGGGTTTTGTATGGCTGTTACAATAGCAATTTAAAACCTAGCTTCAAAAAAGAAAAATATAATAAAAAAGAAAGAACAATAAGAGATAAGCAACTTTACCTTGATTTTTTGTTCAAATACAAAAGAACAAAAGATAAAAAACTCTTCTCCACTATACGGAAATATAAAAGAAAGATTGGGAGCAAGAAATAAAATGGCCAAGAAAAGCAAGAAAGTAGTCTATATCTTACAGAATGGCCGAGCTTTGAACAAAAAAGAATTTTGTCGTTACATAGAGAAAAAAGTTTTCTATTCAATAAGAAAATTCAAGCTCTTAGAAGAAAAAGATAAAATAGCAGTAGCATGTTCTGGAGGCAAAGATTCTTCAGTTGCCTTAGCAATACTTGCAAAATTTTGCAAGCAAAGAAGGCGGAAAATAGCTGCCTTGGCAATAGATGAAGGAATAACTGGTTATAGAGACAAATTGATAAAAGAACTTAAAAAATTTTGTAAAAAACTGGATATTCCTTTACATATTTTTAGTTTCAAAAAGGAGTACGGCTTTACTCTTGATAAGATTATAAAAAAAGTTAGAAAAATTGACTTAACAAATTGTTATGTTTGCAGTATTCTTAAAAGATGGCTGCTCAACAAAAAAGCCAAGGAGTTGGGCTTTACAAAAATAGTTACAGGACATAATTTAGATGATGAAGCAGAAACAATCTTGCTTAACCAGCTAAAAGGTAATGCTGCTCTACTCGCAAAACTCGGTCCAAAAGTGGGAGTAAGAAAAGTAAAAGGATTTGTGCAAAGAGTCAAGCCTCTTTATTTTTTATCTGCTAAAGAGATAATTTTGTATGCTAAACTTAATAACTTGCCTTGCTCTTTACAGGTATGCCCTTTGAGAGGCGAGACCTTAAGAGTAGAAATAAGAGAATGGCTTTATAAGATGGAGAGAAAATATCCAAATGTAAAAAATGCAATTGTAAATTCTTTTCTTGAAATTTTGCCTTTGCTAAAGAAAAAATATGAAAAAGCAAAATTGCAAAAATGTGCTAAATGCAAAGAGCCCTGCAATATGAAAATTTGTAAGAGATGTCAATTGGTAGAGATG
>CAZSMI010000067.1:0-2706 GCA_964607815.1 Candidatus Woesearchaeota archaeon
CATAGAAAATACAGCAGCAGCGCAGTTTGGTGGAGCTGGCATAACATCTGCTCAGCTAGTGGCTAATGAAAAAGTTAATGCTGTTATAACACAGAACATGGGTCCAAGAGCTTTTGGAGTTTTGCAACAATTAGGCGTAGATGTTTATAAAGGCTCTGGAAAAATAAAAGATGTTGTACAAAAATTTCTTGAAGGCAAACTTGAAAAGATAGGCTCGCCAACAGGACCAATGTTTATGGGAAAGGAGTAAAAATTCTTAATCTAATTCAGAAAGTTTGCTTTTTATTATTTTAAATTTTCAAACAGCCATTTAGCTTCTTCTCTGATATGGATTATTCTCGCTTTTCCTTCTTCTTGTTTTTCTATTAAACCTTTTTCTCTTAACTTTTCAATAATTCTAAAAATCTTAAGGCGAGGCATTCCAGCTAAAGAAGCTATTTTTGCCTGGCTTATCTGCTTGTGTTTTGTAAGAATTTTTAGAACAGCTTTTTCTTCCTTACTAAAAAGATTCCCTATTACTTCAGAGCATTTCTCGAGATTAACATCTTTTTTCAACACTTTTCCGGCCATTAAATAGTATATAAGAGTTCCAATAAACAAACCAGCTGAAGCAACAATTGGTATCAAAAATGGTATTGGGATAGTGCAGGTTTGTGCCTCTCCACATGTTATAACTCTTTGAGTGTATAAAGAAGTGAGCGCGACTATAAAGATAAATATAGCTATTATCATCACTATAATAAGCCACTGTTTATGAAATTTGATTTCCATTTTTTGGCTTTTTTTCTTGTTTCAAAATTTGAAACAAATATTTAAATATTGTTTCGTTCTTACTTTTTAAGATATTGATAGTATAAAAGAACTATTTAAATCTTATGGAAATGGTCAAGAAAACTAGCAAAAAACTTAGCCTTGCGATAGCTTGCAGCTTACTATTTTTTTTGCTTTTACCTTTGACCCAAGCTACTCAAGAAACCTGTGCTGTTTATTTTACTGGTGTTGGATGTACAGCCTGCGCAAAAGAAGATCCTATTATTTTAGATGAGTTGCCAAAAAGCGAACCCAATTTTGTAATAATAGAATATGAAATTTATATAGAAAGAGAGAATGGATATATGGTATTTGAGTATGATGATAGTTATGGTTCTGGGTTTAGCATTCCTCTGATAATATTTGGCAAAGAAGATTTCAGTGTAGGGGCAGGAGCAGTTAGGCAACATGCAAAAAAAGCAATTGAAAAAGGCCCTAATGACTGCCCATTGGCAGATGGCTCATCTGTTGATTTTGCTGATTTAAATATAACAACTTTACCTGGTAAGCCAAAAATATGGAAAGCTGAAAGGATACTGATAAAAACTGGCGAAGGAGGAGATAGTGAGTTATTGAAAGAGTTACTCTTGAGCGAGGATTTGTCTAGTATCTTAGAAAAAACAGAATACAAGAAAATAGTGCCATTAGCGGTTCAACTTTCTGGAAAAAGTGTAAAGTTTGAAAATGCAATAGAGCTAGATGGCTGGATTTTCCAATGGGGTAAAGAAGGTAATGAAATAGAAAAAAAAGAGACAGAAGGAACAATTTATTGGGCTAGAATCTTTATGATTATTATAGCAGTTATTATTGTTATTTTAATTTTTTATTTAGCAAAAAAGAAACAGAAAAAAAAGAAAAAATAAAAAAAGGGAGAAAAGAGTAAAATGGACCTTGGACTTTATAGAATATTTCTTTTAGCTTTAGCAGATACTATTAATCCTTGTGCTCTTGCAGTTTTTATCTTGTTTTTGGTTGGTATTGCTTCTGTTGATACAAGAGGGAAGAAAGTCTTGCGCTCAGGAGCTTCTTTTGTCTCTGCTGTCTTTATCTGCTATTTCATTTACGGCCTGATCATAATAAAATTTTGGCAGCTCGTCCAGCTCCTTACACAAGTAAGGCTAACCATTTACATAATTTTAGGATTTGTTGCTCTGGCTCTTGGATTTTTGCATTTGAAAGATTTTTTTTGGTATAAGTCAGGAGGGTTTGCAACAGAAATGCCAACTGGCTGGAGAGTAAAAGTCAAAAAAATGATGCTAGGTATTGCCTCGCCAAAAGGCGCTTTTGCGATAGGAGCTTTCGTAACTCTCTTTTTGATGCCATGCACTATGGGTCCCTATCTTATTGCAGGAGGAATTTTATCTGTTCTTGCTCTAGTAAAGACAATTCCCTGGTTAATAGTTTATAACATAATATTCATTTTGCCTTTGTATTGCATAGTGCTAGCAGTATATTTTGGATTCAAGAAAATTGAAGATGTAGCAGGATGGAAAGATAGGAACATAAAGAGGTTGCATCTGATAGTAGCTATTATAATGCTGTTTATAGGAGCATGGATTCTGAGAGATGTTTTTTTTATTTTCTAATCTCTGCTAGAATGAAAACCAGAAGATTTATAAATTAGGATTGCCTAACTTTGTTAGGTATGGCTAACAGATACACTCAAATTCCTCTTGCAAATTTACCTTTAGGAAAAGAGGGAAAAATTATAGATATAAATGCTGGTAGGGGCTTGGAGAGAAGACTCATATCAATGGGAATTGGACCTGGAAAAAAAGTGAAAAGGTTAATGAGTATTTCAAGAAGTCCTATCTTAATAGGTATAGATATGATGAGAATTGCTATGGGTTATGGAATAGCAAATAAAATAATTGTTGAATATGACGAAGAAAAGAG
>CAZSMI010000068.1:0-2611 GCA_964607815.1 Candidatus Woesearchaeota archaeon
TTGTCAGATTTTCATATAAGGCTTTGAACATACTATCAAGAGGAATTTTTGTAGCAAGAGAAAATTTTTCTATTACGTCTCTTACCTCTCTCTCATTAAGGGTAAGGGTTGTTTCTTCCTCCTTGCCTTCTTTTTTTATTGTCACAGCTTTTCCAGCATTTTTTTTATCTCTTCTTCAGCATAGCCTCGCTTATCTTCTCGACAGCAAGAGCATAAGCTGCGTCTTTCATATTATCAAGAGAAGCAGTTTCATAAACAGAATCAAAAGCTTTTTCCATTTTTTCTTTCAACATTTTTTTTACCTGCTCTAGAGGAAATTTCCTGTTTTGTTTATTTTGTAGGTATTCAAAATAACTTACTACAACACCACCAGCATTAGCTAGAATATCTGGCAAAATAATTTTACCTTCTTTAGCAAGCATTTTTGCTGCTTTATATGTAATGCCACCATTTGCAAGCTCTATTATAATAGGAGCTTTTATTAGGGGAGCTTTTTTTTCTGTAATTGCATTTTCCAAGGCAGCTAAAACAAGAACATCAACTTTCAACCGCATAAGCTGATTATTTGTTATTTGTATTACTCCTTTAATTCCTTGTACAGTTCCCTTGACTTTTTTCCACTTTTTTATTTCTTCTGGGTTCAAGCCTTTTGTTGAGGCTATACCACCTTTTGAATCAGAAATTCCAATAATAAGATAACCAGCATTGTGAAGTATCCTGGCTATATTATAACCAACATTTCCAAATCCTTGTATTGCTACTTTTATCTTTTTTTCTTTCTCTATTTTTTCTTCTTGCTTCTCTTTTTCTTCTCCTTCTTCTGCTCCTGCTAATTTTTCTTCTTCTTGCTTCTCTTTTTCCTTTATTTTTTCAGTTAGTCTTTCAAATACATAAAATCCTCCCAAAGCAGTAGCTTCTTCTCTTCCTTCTATTCCCCAACAGTCAAGAGGCTTGCCTGTAAAAGCGAGTCTTGCTTCTTTCTCATTTGTAATTTTTTTGTATTCATCATACATTTCTCCAATTAGCTCTGTTGAGCAGCCAGCATCAGGAGCTGGTATATCTCCTTTCAAAAATTTTATCATTCTTTGCACATAGCTTCTTGCAAGCTGAGCAAGCTCTTTCTTGTCAAGTTCTTTTGGATTAGCCATTATGCCACCTTTTGCTCCACCAAAAGGCAAGTCTAGTAGGGCATTTTTCATTGTCATTATACAAGCAAGTCCTTTTAGCTCATCAAGAGAAACTGCTGGATAAATTCTTATTCCGCCTTTGTAAGGACCAAGAACATTATTATGCTGTACCCTGAAAGCAGGAAAAATTTTAAGAAATTTTTTTTCTTTTCCATATTTCTTTTTTACAAGGACAAGAGGAATGTCAACCCTAAAAATATGGTCAAATTCTTTAAGAGAAGAAAATACAAAAGAGGGCAATTTTATATATCCTCTTACAGAATCAAGTTGCTGAAGAAAATTTTCATATAAACTAAACTTTTTTTCCATTTTGCCTCTTTTAATTTTCTTTTAATTCTTATCTTTTTCTTTTAAAATTTAGGTTTTTTTCTATTTAAACCTTTTCTTTCTTTTCTTTCAAAAACTTGTATGCAGATGAAGCAGCAATAGCACCTTGTGCTGCTGCAGTAACAATCTGTTTGATATTATCAGAGACAATATCTCCTGCAGCAAAAACTCCTGTCAATGGGGTGCACATTTTATTATCAACAATTATATAATCTTGTTTGTCAAGTTTTATTCCAAGTTTCTTTGCTATGCTTGTAGATGGCATACCACCAATCTCAACAAAAATTCCATCAATAGAAAGTATTTTTCTTATTCTTTTCTTTTCTTGCTGCTCTATTACTAAGCTATCAACAACATTTTTTCCTTTTATTTCTATTGGAACAGCATTATATATTATTTGAATATTTTTTTCCTTTTTTATCTGAGCAAGCAAAAAGGCCTCGCATCTTAATTTAGCTTTTCTATAAACAATTACAATATTTTTTGCATATTTTGAAAGCAACAAAGCAGAATGTGCAGCAGCATCACTTCCACCCATTACAGCTACCTTCTTGTTGCGAAAGAGGGGAGAGTCGCAAATCGCACAATAACTTAAACCCTTACCAAGAAATCTTTTTTCTCCATTAATATTCAATTTTCTTTTTTCTGTTCCTATTGCGATTATAACTGCTCTTGCTTCAAAGATATTGTTGTCTTTTGTCTTTATCTTAAAAAAGTTTTCTTGCTTTTCTATATCTACAACTTCTTTTATCATTATTTCTGCCCCGCTTGTTCTTGCTTGTTCAGAAAATTTTTTCATTAATTCAATACCACTGCCAGAAAATCCCGGATAATTTTCTATTATCTCGGCAAGATTTGCTGTTCCACCAATATCTTTGCTTAGCACAAGAGTAGATAAACCATATCTTGCTGCATAAATTGCAGCTGTAAGTCCAGCAGCACCTGCTCCTAGAATAATCACATCATATTTTTTCATTTTCGTGTTTTCTATTTTTTTGCTCTTTTAATATCTTAGTTTAGTAAGGGCTTTATTTAAAACTTTTGAATCTTTGTTTTATATCAAGATATAGAAGAAGTAAGATTCATACCTATTTATC
>CAZSMI010000069.1:0-2567 GCA_964607815.1 Candidatus Woesearchaeota archaeon
TATAGACAGGCCAGAAAACAAAACCTATGCTAGTACAAGTTTTGGGATTAATATAACAACTGATGGCTCACAAGCTTGTTGGTATAATTTGAATTCTGCTGCCAGTAATGTAAGTCTTATAAATAGTAGCATGACTAACTGGTTCTCCTCAAGTAATATAACTGCACAAGAAAGAAACAATACATTGATAGTTTATTGCAATGATGCTGTTGGTAATGAGAATTCATTGACAAGATTATTTTGGATAGATACTATTGTTCCGATTGTTACTTTAGTCTCCCCTTCAGATGGCTATTCAACAACCTCCACAACTATAGTTTTTAGCTATAATGTAACTGATGCATCCAACATAGCAAATTGCTCTCTTATTCTTGATGGTGTTGTTGACCAGAGTAACAGCAGTATAACAAAAAATGTTACACAAAGCTTTTCCAAAACTTTGTCTGTTGGTTCTTATACATGGAGTATTAATTGTACTGATATTGCTGGATGGCAAGGAAATTCCTCCTCCTTTACCCTAACTATTAACTCTTCTATAGATAGTAGTAATGGAGAAAGCGGAAGCAGCGGAAGCAGCGGAAGTAGCGGATATTATATTTACATGCCAACCAAAAAAATACCCGAGAATGAAACTGAAACACAAAAAGAAGAGCCAAAAGAAGAAGCATATCCATTAGTATACTCATCAGTTTATCAAACAACTGAAACAGTAGCTAGTAAGGGAGAAAGTAAAATCTTGGATAGTATCTTGATATTTTTTATTTTTGTAATTATAATCCTCATTATAAGTATTATCTATCAAAGCAGACCTATCTAGATCATTTAATTGTTTAGCTTATCTAATTGTTTAGTTTATGTGTATACTAAAAACTATTTAAATACTCGATTTCTTCCCTATTCAGTTTTAACTCATCAACAATTTCTTTATTTTTTTTCATAGCTGACAGAAAAAAAGGTATTTCCTTCAAAGCTTTTTTTGTTGAGCAGTGAGTTGCTTTTGCAAGCTTGCTTGCAATACTTTTTTTCTTTGCAAGAAGCCTATTTGCCCACCATATTTTTAATAACCTACCAAGTCTTTTGTATTTTACAAATTCTTTCCTTGTTGTTTTCTTTGAAACTGCAACTCCAGCTGTAAGCAACGCATTAACATAAACCAAGAATCTCCAGTACTGCCATCTTATTATGCGATGGCGAAAAATATCTGCCTTGCTAATCTTTTCATATGCTTTGGCAAGATCTTCGTCATGATATTCCAAAGGCAAATTCTCATCAAGCCATAAAATACACTCATCTAAAGGTAAATTAACATTATCAAAAGCATGCAAGGTTGTTGACGCTTGGTCTTTAGGAGTTTTGAATATTTTTTGTAGTGCTTCGAAAATACTTGTAGTTTTTTCTCTTTCTCCTGTTCTTGTTGCTTGCAAATCATTTATTGCTGCTCTCACATCTCCTCTTGCATTTATTGCTATTTTCTGCAAAAGCTCCTTGCTTAATTTTATTTTTTCGAGCTTACAAATTCTTTCCAATATTTTGATTATGTCAGCATAATTTAACTTTTCAAGTTCTATAAGATCACATTTGTTCCTTATGCTATTAAGCTTGCGCTGCCACAAATCGCTTGCAGTCAAAATAACAGGAAATTTGCTCTCGCTTAGCAATTTTGTCAAAGCTTGCATACAACCCCTATCTTTGCTTCCGCTTATTGCATCAACTTCATCAATAAGTATTATTTTTTCCTTGCCAAAAAGACTTTTTTGTTTTATTGCTTGGCCTACTATACTGTTGATTTTTTCTTTGTTTCTAAAATCAGACGCATTTAATTCTATTATTTCATAATCAAGTTTTTTTGCCAGAGCGTAAGGCAAAATTGTCTTACCACTTCCAGAAGGACCATAAAGCAAGGCAGCTTTCTTGCCTTTACTTTCGCCATAATTGCTTATAAAATTTTTTAACTGCTTTATAGCTTCTTCTTGGCCAGCTATCTCATGGAGAGAATGCTTGTATTTTTCTGTCAGGGGTTGGTTTGATTTACTTGTTTGCATTTTTTTCATTTGGTCTTTTTTTCATTTGGTCATTTGCCTATTCCTTTTGGTAATTAAATATGAAATTTTTCTCTTAGTTTTTTCGCTTTTCTCTTGCCAAATTTTTTTTCTAGGCTATCCAAACATTTGTCCAACACTTCCTCCACAAAAGGCATAGTAACATTTTTTTCTTTTGGCTTTTCCTCAAGAAAAAGAATAAAGCCATACTCTGGTTTTCCCATTGCAATCAAATCTTCTACAACTTCAATTGTAGTGCTGCCAGCAAAATAATTTACTTCGTCAAAACTTTTTGAATATTTTCTTAGCAGATCATAAGTTATCAACCCACTATTCTCTTTTTTGAAATTTTCTTCATAAATATCTCGGAAAGATGGTTCTTTGAAGCCGTAGCTTTTCCAAAATTTTATTCTGTCTTCCAATATTTCCTTTGGACTCCTCCTAAATATCGGCATTTTATAAAATAACTAAATTTTCAGGGTTTTTTACTTTTTCCAGCAAGAACAAAACTAGCAAGCAGTGCTTCTA
>CAZSMI010000070.1:0-2504 GCA_964607815.1 Candidatus Woesearchaeota archaeon
ACTATTACTCTTGATACAACTGCTCCAATAGTAACTTTGATAAGTCCTTCTGATGGCTACTCAACAACAGAAACAAGCATGACCTTTAGTTATAATGTTACTGATTCAAGTGGAATTGCAAATTGTTCTTTAATTTTAAATGGCTTGCTCAATCAAACAAATACAAGCATAACAAAAAATACAGAACAGAATTTTATTAAAACTCTCGCTGTTGGGAATTATAATTGGAGTATTAATTGCACAGATGAAGCTGGGAATATAGGAAATTCAAGCCACAGGAGTTTAAGTATAAGTGAAGGGGTTGGGGGGGTAGTGTACGGCAGAAGTGGAGGAGGATGTGTAACAACATGGACTTGCACAGAATGGAGTGACTGCATTGGAGGAATACAAACAAGAACTTGCAGTAAGCTAAATCCTATTTGTTATGCAAATCCTAAAGATAAACCTACTGAATCACAATCCTGTACAGTTCCAGAAGAAGAAGTAACAGAAGAGACAACTCCAGCTAATGAAACAACAACTCCAGAAGAAGAAACAGAAGAAACACCTCCACCTGCAACAAGACCAGGAATTTTAGGCGCAGTAATTGGTGTTTTAGGGGAGCCTGCAGTAAAGTTTCCATTGATGTTTATTGGCTCGATGGCTGTTGGTGCAGCTCTTTTCAATTTCTACAGTAAGAGAAAAAGATGGAGAATAGAAAAGCTAAAAAAAAGAAGAAATAGAATTTGATAATAATATAAAAAGCTAAATTTAAATTTCCTTTCTCTTTCCTATTTTTATGCAAATCTTACCGAAAATTAAGGCTATGGGAAAGGCGTTGTGGCTAGAGAAGCAGAAAGTACTTGTTGTTGCTGACTTTCATATAGGTTATGAAAGTTTTCTTAGCAGCAAGGGGATTTTTGTACCAAGAGGACAGCTCAAGGAAACATTCAAAGAGCTTCATGGATTAATGGAAAAAGTTAGGCCGAAAACAATTGTTATAGCTGGCGATCTCAAACACGAGTTCGGCAAGATATCAGAGCAGGAATGGCGAGATAGTCTTGCATTAATTGATTTTTTGAGTGGAAAGTGTAAAAATATTGTTCTGATAAGAGGGAATCATGATACGATACTCGGGCCAATTGCCAAGAAAAGAAATCTACAAATAAAAGATTTTTTCTGTCTTGATAATATATGCATTCTACATGGCCACAAAATTCTTCTTGATAAGGCTGTTCATGATGCAAAAATCCTAATAATAGCGCATGAACACCCTGCAATCTCTTTGAAAGAAGGTCCAAAATCAGAAATTTACAAATGCTTTTTGCTTGGAAAATGGAAAAGGAAAAAGTTAATAGTCATGCCTTCTTTTTTACCAATAATAGAAGGATCTGATATAAGCAAAGAAAAACTGCTTAGTCCTTTTTTGTATGATATTTCAAATTTCCAAGTTTTTGTTCTTGGCAAAGACAAAGTGTATAAATTTGGAAAACTTAGGGATTTATAAAAGAATTTATAAAAGTCTTTTCCTTTCTTTTTCTTGACGCCGGGATGCCTGAACGGTTAAAGGGCGGAGCCCGAGACTCCGTGTCGCTTTGCGACATACAGGTTCGAATCCTGTTCCCGGCGTTTTCGCGTTTTCAAAAGATTTATTAAGTTTGGAGTATTGACTTACTAGACTTGACCTACTAGAAAAAAATGATGTCTAGATATTCTTGGAGAAAAAAGGACATTGGCAAGCTTGCAGCAAAGCTGCAAGGCTATGAAATAGAAGAAAGAAGAAATCTGAATGATAGAGGAAAAATCGAAGAAAGTTTGGAGGTAAAGTCTGATAATATGAATGCTGACCTTGAATATTATCACGCTTATGTTTTCCTTGGAGACCTTAAAAACAAAAGAGAGCTCAGCCAAAAAGATAGTAACCTGGTTGAAATAGTGAGAAAAGAATATAGGTTTTTTCTACCTCGTGAACTGGTTGTGGCAGGAACTATTATTACAGCGTGTGCCGGATATTGGGGATATTATCTTGCGGGGAAGTTAGAGCATATTGCAAAGTGAAAAGCAAAAACATAGTTTTTATAGGAATGCCTTATAGTGGAAAAAGCACTTTGGGAAAGAAACTTGCAAAAAAATTTGATTATAATTTTATTGATACTGATAAATATATAGAAAAGAAAGAAGGGAAAAAAATTATTGAGATTTTCAAAGAGGATGGGGAAAGGGGATTCAAGAGGATAGAAGAAAAAAGAATTTTAGAGCTAAAGCCAAAAAGATGTGTTATTGCTACTGGGGGCTCTGTTATATTATCTCCCAATATAATGGAACATTTGAAAAAAAATGCTGTTGTGATATATTTGAAAATGAGTTATGAAGAGTTAGCAAGAAGGGCTTCTCTTGCTCATATAAGAGGAATTGTTGGCCTGAAAGAGCTAAAAAGCTTGAAAAAAGTCTATGGCTTTAGAGAGCCTTTGTATGAAAAATACGCTGACAAAATTATTTTTCAAAAGAAAAATCAAAAAGAAAAT
>CAZSMI010000071.1:0-2459 GCA_964607815.1 Candidatus Woesearchaeota archaeon
TTGGTTATGCTATTCTTTATTATTTAAAAACCTTGCGGTCAGTCCAATTTTTTGTATAGAAAAATTTAAATACGTTGCTACAAACAACTAAAGATGGGCCGCATAAAATCTGCTTTGATCAAAAGAACAGCAGAAAAATTATTATCAAAACACAATTTCACAGAAAACTTTGACGAAAACAAAAAAATTTTAAGTGAAACAATAGCAAACAAAAGATTTAGAAATAGTGTCGCAGGCTATATAACAAGACTTGTAAAAAAACAGGCAAAAAGTTAAAGTATTATTAAAGTGTTAATAAGGTACTAACGAGATCAAAAGTAAGATCAAAAGTCATAGTTTTGAGCTTTGATTGCTTAAAAACAAGAAATACAAAAAACGAAAAGAACAAGGAGGTAAAAAAATGGTTGAAGAGAAAAAGCAAAAAGTTGAAAGGAAGAAAGAAGACGAGAACACAGTGTTTATCGGAGAAAAGCCTTTTATGAATTATGTAACTGGAGTAGTGATGCAGTTTACGACAAAAGGAGCAAAAGAAGTTTTGATAAGAGCCAGAGGAAAGTTTATTTCTAGGGCAGTTGATGTAGCAGAGGTAACTACAAAAAGATTCTTGAAAGACCAGAATATTGCAGTGAAAGATATAAAAATTGGCAGCGAAGAATTTGAAAACAAAGAAGGGAAAAAGGTTAATGTCTCAACTATAGATATTGCATTAGGAAAGAAGTAAGAAACAAGAACGCAAGGAACACGCAAGAAGCGAGAAGAGAAAAAGTAAGAGAAAGATTTGAATAGATTTAGTTTTGATTATTTTTCTTTTTTCTATTTTTTATATGTTATTCTTTACTTTAGTTTCCTTATCGCTTTCCCTATTTTTTTGACGCATCTGCCAATATCTTTGTTAATATCAGACTCCCAGAATCTTAATATTTTCCATCCGTCCTTTTTCAAGATTTTTTCTTGTATTCTATCCCTTTTTATCTGATTTATTTGCATTTTGTTTAACTTCCTGTATCTTCTTTTATTCCCATGCCAATAATCCCCATCACAAAAAATTGCTGTTTTTTTCTTTGGAAAAACTATATCTGGTTGACAAATTCCTAAAACGGGATAATTTGTTTTGAACTTGAATTTTCTGTTTTTGAGTTCTCTTCTCATTTTAAGCTCTATTTTTGTTGCTTTTGTTGGGAAACTTTGCAACATTCTTCTATGTAAAGAATTACAAAAGAAAAGTTTGTATTGTTTTAATCTATAACGATGTCTTTTTATTATCTTCCCACAATAAGCACACCTTACTTTTTTAGGTCCTGTCTTTTTGGTTCTGTATTCATTCTGACATTTAGCACTGCAGAAATTGTGTTTGTAGTGTCTCACTTTCCAAGGTGTTCTAAAGAACTTCTTTCCGCAATTCTCACAGACAACTTCATTTTTTGGGATGGTTTTCTTCAAATAAGTATAATAACATTTTGGAGAACAAAATTGGTGTTTTCTATGCTTTATCTTGTAAGGACTTCTATAAAACTTTTTTCCACAAGTAGCACATTTAACAAGTAATGATTTAAAGTTAAAATGTTTTGGTCCTTTGAATCTTCCTTTTCTTATATTTGGCTCTCTTATTTTAACTCCTAACTTAATTAATCTTTTTCTTATGGTATCCCAGTTACAACCCATAAATTCTGCTATCTCTGTGGTAGTCATGTCTTTCTTTGTATAGAGTTCTATAATTCTCTTCTCATCTAAATTAAGTCTACCTGGCATTTCTAATAAAAAACAATACAGTTTTTATTCGTTACTATAAAAACGTTTATTTGTTTCGAACAAGAAAAACAAGATATAAAAGATTTTCTTTTATTTTTTTGCTAGTCCTATGATACCTTTTGTTTTGTTAGTTCTTTTTTTGTTTCTTGTTTTGTTTGCAAAAAAGTCAAGCCAAAAGGCAAAAAGGATGCATAAAAAATAGATTTTCGCTTCTAAAAAGAAAAGAATAAAAATTATCAAGAAAGAAACAAGAAAAAGTAAGAATAAATAAAAAATAAAAAAATTTCTTTTTCTTAATAGCTTATAACTAGTTGTGAAGTCACCAAAAATTGAGTGTACGAGCTGCAAAATTGCAAGCGCACAAACAAGTAAAGTAATAAAAAAGTTATAGTTGATAGCCACAGCAACTATACAAAAAGCAAGTCCTGCTATGTTTGCAAAAACAGCTTTCCTTTCTAGTCCAGTGTCTTTCATAGCAAAATGCCTCAGGGCGGGATCGAACCGCCGACCCCAAGCTCATGAGACTTGTGCTCTAACCAACTGAGCTACTGAGGCATGTAAAAGAAAAGAAATTTTATTTTAAAAATCTTTGTTTATTTTTTGATAGTCTAGACGAGATGTCAGGAGATGGGGAGAAAGGCCTTTTTTGCCCCTCTATCACTTTTTCAGAAGGTTTCTGATTTTTTCTGCTGTCTCTCTCATCTCTTTCT
>CAZSMI010000072.1:0-2334 GCA_964607815.1 Candidatus Woesearchaeota archaeon
TTGAATTCAGAAAGAGACTCTTTTACTGCTTTTGTATCATAAAATTTTTTATTCAGGGAAATGCAAATTTCCCTTTTGTTTTTATCAATTTTTATGGACATTTTTTTAGGGAAAATTAAAAAAGTGACTGAAAAGATTATGACAAATAATTTTTTACCTTATTATCCACCTTTTTTCTTTTTCTTTGTTTTTCCTTTTTTCTTGCTTGCCTTTTTGCCATATTTTTCTTCCCATGGTATGGCGATACCTTCTGGGTCTTCTAGGTAATCATTATCACTTTCTTCAAATTTTTCTGCTTCTCCTATTTCTTCGATTTTTCTTGCCCCCTCTTCTTCTGGTTGCAACTCACTTGTTAGTAAAGCTCTTTGTAAAATTGCCTGTCTTATTGGTGCATTTCTTTCACTTTGTTTTTTATAAAATGCATAATTCAATAGCTCATTGCTAAATTCTCTTCCGAGCTTTTCTAGTTCCCTTTTTTTACTTTTTTCTTTTGGTCTTAGCTCAACCACAATCTCTTTTTCAGGATTACCATTTAACAAAACATAGGCTTTATCAAGGAAAACATATGCTGCAGAATAAATAACATCAAGAGGATAAATTTTTGGGCTTATTGAAATTATTATACAATCCTTATGTATTTCCATATTGCTTTTTTGTTGCATACTACTCTAAAAAAAGATGCTCTTTATAAATATTTTGATAGCTTAGCCAGGTAAAATCCCTGCCAACTTTGATAAATAGTTAAGTGTGAATTTCCTTTTTTTGAATACTTTTCTAGTAACTTAAAATTAAACAAATTTTCAACAGGATTTCCACTAGTCACTAGCTTATATCTAATTTATATCTAATGACCTAGAAAAAACTTGAACAAAAGTAAAAAGTTTCCTTTTGCGAGCCATGTCAAAATAAAACCAAAAAACATAAACGGTGCAAAAGGAAGTGTCTGACGAATTAAAATTTCTTTGAATTCAAGCTTTCCCTCTTTATGTAACCTTTTTATGATTTGAATATCTTTTTCTGTTAGACCTTCTGCTGGTTGTTCCAAGACTAGTACTTTTTTTACATCTTTCTTTTCTATACCAATAAATTTCTGTAATTTGACTGCTTTGAACTTGCCATTTTTTCCAGAATAAATTGTTTCTTCAAGAATCATGCCTGGCTTTAGCTCTTCTACCTTGATTTTTTTTGAAAAAATATCAGAACCAATTATCAAAACCAAAAAGAGTAAAAATATACATATTCCAAATGTTAGGAATTGTTTTATAAAACGGAAACTTGAGACGTATTCAAAATCAAAAATGACTCTTAGGATACATAACAAAAAGGAAACTAGAATCATTTTATTACCAAAAACTTTCTGAAGTAGCCAGATAACAAAAAACATAACCAGTATCATTGCCAGAAAATTAAATTTTATTGGTGTGATGTTCAAAAGTCTTGGTATCCATAAAATCCAAAAAATATTCAAAAATAAAAGCAAAATATCTTTACCTTTTAGATTTTTGAGAGATTCTTTTTTTGTTTTGACTTTGGTGAAAAAGAGGATAAAGAAAAAAGAGTATATTGCAAAAGGAACAAATGTATTAATAAGCAAAACAAGAGAAGGAAAATATGGAATATAACTTCTGCTATAAAATGTCAAAGGAATAAGGAAAGAATAGACTGTAAAAAGTTTAGCATCTGCTGCAGTCCATATTTTTACTTGCCATGCAAAAATGCCAAATGCAAGTGCAATAGCAGTGTTAATTAAGATGTCAAGAAGGTATTTATAGTTGATACCAATAGCTGTCAGCTTATAAATAATCATTACAGCAACATAAACTATAAAACAATATATGGCTGCAACAATAAGATGTTTGTTCCTTATTTTCTTGTGTCTTATGTCATAATAAGAAGTTACTATTCCTAAAATAATCAAGGCCGGCAACAAGAATATTTCAAATAGTTCCATAAAGACAAAAACAAGCCCTTATTTAAAAATATTTGTTTGCTTGCTTTTTTGAACTTCTAAAATTAATCTCGCAACAAAACAACCCCTATCCCGATTTTTAAAAATATGTCTTGTAAAACTTTCCAAAGCCATAGAAAGAAAAATTTAAATAGTGTTCTAACTTTAAAGTAAAAAGAAAATGGCAAAAAGAACAGAAATTGAAGAAAATGTTAGATGGATGACTGCACTAGATATAATGTATAAACCAATGTCTAGTTTGGGAGACAAAGGAAAAAGGAGAGCAGAAAAAACTGCCAAGAATATAGCTTCTCTTCTTGAAGGAGGAGCTGAAATTGGAAAAAGGGTTATTGCAAAAGTTGAAAAAGAAGAAGAATTAAAAGCTA
>CAZSMI010000073.1:0-2206 GCA_964607815.1 Candidatus Woesearchaeota archaeon
TTTTCAGTTCCTTCTCTGTTTTTGGAGGTGAGATGCCTTATTCTCAAGAGCAAGTAGAAAAAGCAATATGCGAGACAATAAAAGTTAATAAAATGCAAGAGGCATATATCAGGCCTATAACTTTTTATGGTTATGGTGCAATGGGATTGTCAAATTTTGATAAATGTGCTATTAATATGGCAATAGCAGTTTGGCCATGGCCAAAGTATTTAGGAGAAAAAGCCATAAGCGTAAAGATAAGCAAATTTATTCGTTTACATCCTCAAAGTGTTCCTATGGAAGCAAAAATAGGTGGCTATTATGTTAATAGTATGCTAGCAACTATTGACGCAAAAAAAGACGGTTTTGATGAAGCTTTGTTGCTTGATTACAAAAATAATATAGCAGAAGGTCCTGGAGAAAATATTTTTATTGTTAATCATGGCGTAATTTACACACCAAAAATTGGTACAATCTTACCTGGCATAACTCGTGACAGCATAATAAAAATTGCTTCTGATTTCGGCTATCCTGTAAAAGAACAGACCCTAACAACAGAAGACATTTTTGAAGCGCAAGAAGTTATGATGACTGGAACTGCAGCCGAGGTAACAGCAATAGGAAAAGTTAATGATAAAAAAATCGGAAATGGGAAAGAAGGAAGAATAACCGCAAGGCTTAGACAAGCATATTCTGCCATAGTACATGGAAAAAGTGAAAAATATGCTAGCTGGTTAACATATGTAAGATAAAGCAAAAAAGCAAGGAAAAAAGTAAAATGAAAAAAAAAGAAATAATTATATCATTTACTATAGCAATCTTAATAGTTTCTCTTTTTTTCTATAATTTTTACGGCAAAAAAACTAGCAAGTATGAAGCTTTTGTTACAAATATTATAGATGGTGATACAATAGTAATAGAAGGTGGCGAGCGTGTTAGGCTTTTGGGAATAGACGCTGCTGAAAAAGGAGAACCTTTTTACAAAGAAGCAAAAAGCAGGCTAGAAGAACTTATAGAACAAAAGAATATTACTTTAGAAAAAGAAGGGGAAAACAAGGACAGATATGGAAGATTACTAAGATATGTCTTTTTGGATAATAAAAATATTAATCTATTATTAGTAGAAGAAGGACTCGCAAGATGCTATTTTTACGGTAAGAGTAAATACCAAAACTTGTGCGCAGAAAAAGAAGAACAAGCAATAAAAGAGAAAATAGGATTATGGCAAAGTAGCTGATAAGATAACTTCTATCTAAGTTGAAGCTATAAGAATATTTATAAATAAGTTTTTCCTCTTTTAGGTATGGAAAATGCATACATTGTTGCATCTCTAGAAGATGAAAAAGCAAAAGAGCTTGGTCAGATAATAGCAAACGAGACTACAAGAAAAATTTTGAACTTACTAACAAAGAAAAATACAAACGAAAGTGAAATTGCAAAAGAGCTCGGAATACCAATTTCTACTGTCCATTATAATATACAACAACTGCTCAAAGCAGGACTTGTCAAAATAAAAGGATTCTACTACTCGCCGAAAGGAAATAAGGTTAATGTTTATACTCTTACAAGAAAACTCATACTTATTGCTCCACAAGGAACTAACTTGGTAAGAAGCAAAATAAAAAATATTTTGCCTGTTTTGCTAATTACTTTTGGAATTTCTGTTGCTATCAAATTAATCTACCCTGCTACTAATCTAGCAATGAGAGCAGAGATGGTAGAAAGAACAGCAGAAGGAGTCAAGAAGGTTTTAGGAACTGCAGCAGAGGCTGCAGGTGGTGCAACTGGAGCTGTTCCAATACTTAGTAACATAACAAGATTGGCTACAAATTATGCAGCCTTCTTTTTTGGAGGTGCTCTGCTTGCCCTGCTCTTGTATCTGCTTTTCACGAGAAGCAAAGCTTCAACCTAACTTGAAGCTTTCAAAACATATTTAAACTTCAAAATCCTTGAAAAATAAAGAAAACAAAGAAGATGAATAAAAAATTTATGATAACTATAATAACAATATTTGCAATTGCAGCAGTATCTGCAACAATAGCCCTGTTTCTTTATCCCTATTTACCATTACAGCCCCCACAAGCAAATGATACTGGTTCAACACAGCAAGGAATCCAAGAAGTAGTAAATGCAAATAATCAATTTGCATTAGAACTTTACTCTGAATTAAGTAAGAGTGAAAAAGAAAATATCTTCTATTCTCCTTATAGCATTTCTTCTGCTTTGG
>CAZSMI010000074.1:0-2158 GCA_964607815.1 Candidatus Woesearchaeota archaeon
AAAAAAACTTCCAGATATAGCTGAGCTAAGAGACGAGTCAGCAAAAGGTAAGATAAGAATAGTTATTGACTTAAGAAAAGGGGCTGATATGAGATTTACCCTAAACAGACTTTTTCAATATACGAGGTTACAAGACAGATTTAATGCTATCATGTTAGCTTTGGTTGGAGGAAAGCCCCAGATACTAAATTTGAAAGAGATAATTGCTTGCTATGTTGATTATCGCAAGAAAGTTGTAACAAGAAAATGCAGATTTGAATTACAAAAAGCAGAAGAAAGGCAACACATTGTTCAAGGCTTGCTTCTTGCCCTTGGGCAGCTTGACAAGGTTATAGAAACAATAAAAAAATCTAAAGGAATAACAGAAGCTTCTCAGACATTGCAACAAAAATTCAAGTTGAGCAGCAAACAAGCACAAGCAATTTTGGAAATGAGGCTACAACAACTTACAGCTCTTGAGCATGAGAAACTAAGAAAAGAAGAAAAAGAACTTAAAAATAAGATAAAAGAACTAACAAAAATTCTTGCAAGCGAGAAAGAAATTTTGAATATAATAAAGCATGAGTTGCAAGAGTTAAAAAGAAAATATGCTGATACAAGAAAAACATACATATTGCAAAAAATTGCAGAGATAAAAGAAAAAGACCTTATAGCCAGAAAGGAAGTTGTCGTGACAATAACTGCTAAAGGATATGTGAAAAGGATACCATTCAAGACTTATCATGAACAGAGAAGAGGAGGAAAAGGGGTTATTGGAGCTGAGCTAGCAACAGGAGATTTTGTTAAGCAGCTGATTACATGTTCAACACATGACTATCTGTTATTTTTTACAAACAAAGGTAAAGTATATTGGCTAAAAGCTTATGCTATTCCAGAAGTTGCGAGATATGGAAAAGGAAAAGCAATAATTAATCTGCTTAACATAAAAGACGAAATAGTAACTTCTGTCTTGCCTGTAAAACAATTTACAGATTTCTTGTTCATGACAACAAAGAAAGGAGTTGTTAAGAGAGTAAATCTAGAAACTTTCAGCAGACCGAGAAAAACAGGAGTAAGAGCGATAACCTTGAAAGATGACGAATTAATAGATGTCGAGCCAATAAAAGGAGAAGAAGAAGTCTTGCTTGTCACAAGAGGCGGACAGGCAATAAGGTTTAGCAGTAATGAAATAAGAGTGATGGGCAGGGCAGCATATGGTGTAAGAGGAATAAAACTAGAAGATGATGTTGTTGTAAGTCTTGAAATCTTGAAAGAAGTAGGAAAAGAAGTAGGAAAAGAGGCAGGAAAAGAAGCAGAACAAGTTCTTACAATAACAGAAAATGGTTATGGCAAAAGAACTTTGATAGCACAATATAGAAAAACAAGGAGAGCCGGCAAGGGAATAATAAATTTGAAATGCACAAAGAAGACAGGAAAAGTTGTGAAGACAGTAAGCGTAAAACAAGATGATAGTATAATTGTAACAACTGCTAAGGGCATGGTAATAAAAGTTCCTGCTAAGCAGATAAGATTAGCAGGGAGAGCAACTCAGGGAGTAAGAATAATACGCTTGAGTGAAAATGATTTTGTTTCTGATTTAGTAAAAGTGCAAAAAGCTGAAGGTTAAAGAATGTTTGGAAAAGACATAAAGAAAAAAGGACTAGAAGATGAATTAGCAGAAATAGTCAAAGACCATCCTGAACAGATTATGACCTCCTCTAGACATAAGCCAGGAAAGGAATATGTCAAAATAGGAGGCAAGAGAATTTATTTCGCCTATGGCAGCGGACCAAAGATTACTGACATTTATCACAGAGAGAGGTGGTATGAAAGGGTAGCCAGAAAAGCAAAGAAATCTTTCAAGGCTAATTGGCCTGCTCTTAAAACAAGTCAGCTTGTTTTGCTACTAACTGCACTAATGCCCCTGTATTTTTTGTTTGAGCCAGAAGAATGGAAAGAAAGTAGATTTGAGAAAGTTTGTTCTCTTCTAACAGGCTCTAAGGCAACATATGCTGATGGCAAGGTCAAGCTGGCTAGTAAAAGAGAAGCAATAGACGGCAAAGTTGAGAATGTTAATATTACTGTAGACCCTGCTAGCTGGCTTTTTTCTAGGGGTGGTGGCAATGTGACAAAATATGTGCCAGAAACCTATACAACAATAACAGAACCTTTCAAATAT
>CAZSMI010000075.1:0-2103 GCA_964607815.1 Candidatus Woesearchaeota archaeon
GTAGGACGCAAGCTTGCCAAGCTTGCAACTCGAGTTCGAGTCTCGACTGGCGCATCCGAACATTTTTTTCGGTATAAGCAGTTGTAGATATTTCTTTCCCCTATTTCTTCTGATAAAATTTTGACATGCTTTTCAAGATTTTTTTCTAACTCAAACATAAATCTTTCCTTCTCCTGAGAAGCATTTTGTTCAAATAACCTTCATATCTTTCAAGGCTTTGTCAACAAATTCTTCTACTAAATCCAGATTAATATTTTTATAACCTTTTGAGATTCTTAACATTAACTCAGCTTTGACCTTATTAACTGTCCTATTTCTAACATAGGCTATATCTCTATCTGGCAATGCTGCATTTACTGGATTGATTTTTTCTCTATACCTAGCAGCTATTTTCCAACTTATGTCTAGCTCTTTCATATATTTATTAGCAATTTCTTTGTTTTCAATAGCTTTTTCCAGTATCTTATGGACTATCGAATTTGAGATGTTTCCTATAAACAAGTCAATCAACTTTTTTCTGCTTTGCATTTTTTATTCCTTGCATTATTTTTTCAAAGGTATTTTCATAAATTTTTTTATATTTTTTCAAAAATTTATCTTTCTCTAAGATATTTTGTTTTATTTCATTAGTGCTTTTCAAATTGAAAACTTTTCTTATTTCTTTATCTACTTTTTCTGTATCAATCTTTTTCTTCTTGAGATAGAGGGAAATAGCAATTATATTTCTGACAAGATAATATTTCTCATTTCCATCAAGCATGTCAAAACTGTCAATAAGAAGTTTGCTTTTCAAAAGATGTAAGTCAAGTATCTTGTAGTTTATTCTATACTCTAGTTTATAGACAAACCTTTTCTTTGCAATACATTTGCTCAAGAGCAGCTGATAAAGAGGGTCTGTTGATAATCCCTTTATTAAAGTTTTGTTGTCTAATGAAATAATATGTGTCTTGATTTTTATTTTATTTTCAATGCTATTCTTGATATATCTTTCATCCACCTTATCCTCACCTATTATAATTACATCAATATCTCTAAAATTAAAACCTTTATCTAAAAACGAGCCACTAATTATTATATTCTCGTTAGTGGCAAGACTATCAATAATACTGATTATCTCTTTTATTATTTCTAATTTTATCGGCTCAATATTCTTGACATCGTAAAAATATGGTTTCTTGATAAATTTTTTCTCCTCCAAGGGTTTGAGAATAACATAATCTCCGATATTAAAACCATTTCGGTTTTTAGGGAGATATACCTGGTCCATCTTGCTCCCCTTACTGACCTTGCTTATTAACTCCATTTTACAATATTACGTAAAAGTACGTGATACTATTTAAATCTTTTGGTTAGGACCTTGGCTTTGGTTAAGACTCTGACGTTAATACCAAATCTTTCCACCACCAGAAAAACATTTGGCAGTTCCTAAAGAAAAATTTCTTGCTACTAGAGCACAAACAAAAGCATCTTTCTCGTCTTTGTTTGAAAATTTTTTTCTTTCTACTTTTTTTGCTATTTCCTTGTTCATCTTCAAAACAGCGTGAGGATAAGTTTCTATAATTTTGCATTTTTTTATTTTGTTTTGAATTTTCCTCTTTAGCTTTATTCCTCTTTCTGCAAGTTTTTTCAGAGGATAAAAATTGAATGAAAAAATCAAAATTCCAGCTTTTCTTACCTTTTTATCACATCCCCTATAATGATCATTTTTTGGCATGCTAAGAGGAGCGTCTATTGCTATAACTTTTGGCCTAATTTCTCTGACAAGCTCGATTATTCCTTTATCAGTATGCAAAATAAAAGTGGTTTCTTTTCTGTTTAGAAAGCAAAAACCAGTCTTGCCTTTTTCTGTTCCTGCCAGGTCTAGTCCTATAAACATTTTTTTCTTAGTCTTATTAGTGCTGCCTCAAGTTTTATGAAAGATTTTGTTTTTCTCTCTGCTGGCAACTTTATTTTGAATTTTTTTGCAACTTTCCTTACTATAGCAAGAAGTTCTGGATCTGCCTTTTTCCATATATGTCTTAATTCTCTTAAAAATATATTAACAGTTAGTGGCCCAATTCCTTTGAATTCCTCTAGTCTCTTTTCAAGGTCTTTTGCGTCAAC
>CAZSMI010000076.1:0-2103 GCA_964607815.1 Candidatus Woesearchaeota archaeon
CCATTTCACACGTCTATACAGCAAAAGTTAGGGGAAAACTAAGAGCGTGGGATGATGCTCTCAAGGCCAGATATTTTCCTCTAGATAATCTACCAAAACTTGCTTTTGACCATAATAAAATAATTGAAGATTATATCGAGAAGAAAAAATGCAAATAGAAAAAAGGAGAATCCTAGTCGTAAGAAAGATGTCTGCACTAGAATATTATTACAAAAATAGTCATAAAAGTCGAGAGTTGAGAGAAAGCAGGAAAGAACAAGATAAGAATATAGAAAATCTAGAAAAAATTTTGCAGGAAAAAAATCAGCAGTACAAGATTGTAACAAGAAAAGAGTTAGATGAAAAAATTCTGCGAGAATATGACTTTGTTTTTTCTGCTGGCGGTGATGGAACTGCTGTAGCAACTGCGGCTTACAATATCGCAACTCCACAACTAAATCTCAAGACAGACAAAAAAAGTAAAGGTTTATTGTGCCAAGAAAATATTGAAAAAGCAACAAAATCAGTTTTGGCAGGAGATTATCAAATAGAAAAATGGACAAGACAAGATGTTTCTCTTGATAATATTTTTGTTGGAAGAGCTTTGAACGAGACTTGTGTTGGCGAACAACTTAATTTTTCAAAGATGGCAAAATATGAAATAGAATTTTTAGAGTTTGAGGATATAAAAAGAGAATATCATGAAAATTCTGGTTTGATAATTACTACTGGAACGGGCTCGACTGCATGGCCATTTGTTTTTGAACCATCTTCAAAAAAATCTGAAATGTTCAAGTTCAAAACTATATTTCCTACTATCGGAAGCGAACAAGGCGAATCAGATTATTTCAAAATAATTTATAAAAAACACAAAGGAAAATTTGCTCTTGATACAATAGAATATAAATTCCCTAGAGATTCTATGCTAGAAATAAAAATAAGCAGAAATCCTTTGCTTGTTGCTATTCCTAATTATAAAAAATGAAAATAGGTTTGTTTGGCGGAAGCTTTAATCCAATTCACGAGAGACATATGGAAATAATAAAAGATGTTTTGAAAAAAGGCTTGGTTGATGAAGTTTGGATTGTTCCATGCAAGAAACATCCTTTCAACAAGACTCTTGCAAGTGAAAAATCTCGGCTGGAAATGATAAAACTAGCAACAAAAAATATCCCGAGAGTGAGAATATCAAAAATAGAGCTAAAATCAAAAGGCAAAAGCTATACCCTGAAAACATCGAGAAAATTAAAAAAGAAATACAGGCATGATTTTTTTCTTGTTGTTGGTTCTGATGTTCTTTATGAGATAAAAAAATGGTACAAATATGAGCAACTTCTGAGAGAGACAAGATTTATCCTTTTCAAAAGAAAGGATTATCTGATTAAAAAAATTAAGGAAATGAAAATTATTTGTGTAATTGGTAAGGGAAAAGGCAATATCTCATCAACCGAGATAAGGAAGAAAATTAAAAGCAACAAGCCAGTAAAAAATCTCATTCCAAGAGATGTTGAAAAATATATTCAAAAAACAAATTTGTACAAATAGGACTAAAAAAGATTTAAAAATATTGTAAACTATACACTATCATGACAAGAAAAAAGAGGAAAATGGCAAGAGCAAGAAAAGCAAAAGAGGAAAATGAGATATATGACTTCAAAAAATATGAGAAGCCTTCTGTTACTGTTGATATAATTGTTTTTACAATAAAAGATGATGACCTAAAAGTGCTTCTTGTTTGTAGAAATATCTGGCCATTCAAAGGCTTTTGGGCAATTCCAGGTGGCTTTATAAAAATAAACGAGTCAGTTGAAGAAGCTGCGAAGCGTGAACTAAAAGAAGAAACAGGAATGAAAAAAGTTTATCTTGAGCAACTTTATACTTTTGGTGATATGAAAAGAGATCCAAGAGGCAGGGTAATAACAATCGTATATTTTGCTCTCATTAGTACAGAAAATATAAAAAATATAGAGCTGAAAGCAAGGACAGATGTTAGTAGTGTAGAATGGTTTTCTATATATAACCTACCAAAACTTGCTTTTGACCATAATAAAATTCTTGATTATGCACTAAAAAGACTGAGATGGAAACTCGAATATACTACAATCGCTTTTTCTTTTTTACCAG
>CAZSMI010000077.1:0-2061 GCA_964607815.1 Candidatus Woesearchaeota archaeon
CCAAAGAAGGCTAGTGAAAGATTTTAAACTAGTCTGTGAAAACCATCCATTGATTAGGTTTAATATTTCTGGTTTTGGAAGTTTTGATAAAACAAGAGTAGTTTATGTTAACATAAATCCAAGTCAAGAAATGATAAAGTTTAGAGGAGATTTAATTAAAAGACTAAAAAATTATTGCACTTTGAAACCAACAGACATCAGTTCTTTTTTTGGATTATTTAAGAGAGTTAGGGATTACAATCCCCATGCTACCATAGCCATGAGATTAGAAAAAAATAAGTTTGAGAAAATTAAAAATTATGTAGGCAGAAAAAGAAAACCAAATTTAAGATATACTCTTGCTAGAGTAACTTTAATTAAGAATAAGAGAATATTATACGAGTATGATTTTTTGCTTAAAAGATTACTGAATAGACGAGAAGCAAAAAGTAAAAGATTGTATACTAAAACAATAAACCTACTAAAAAATGACTAGAATAAGAAGAAAAGGAGTCGCTATTGTAGAATCAGAAAAAGGAATTTTAGTAGTTGCTGGAAGAGGAAAGGTTTTTGCTCTCCCGGGCGGTGGAGCTAATGGAAAGGAAACAAGGAAGAAAGCCGCCATAAGAGAGTTGAGAGAAGAAACAGGACTTAAAACAAAACACGCAAAATATGTGTTTAGTTATAAGGGAAGAAAATGGAAAGACTATAAAGGAAAATATGTTAGAAATCATGCTAAAGTTTTCCTGATTAAAATTTATGGACATTTAAGACCAAGGAAAGAAGTCAAATATGTTGCTTGGTATAATCCTAATAGCAAAGTAAGAATTTCTAGAAGCACAAGAGGTTTAATTGAAAAATATCTAAAAACCAAATAAAATCCAGATTAAGATTGTTGCTTATAAGTCCTTGTTAGAAAAGTCCCGACAACGCAACAATGCAGGAAAATAGAAAGTTTTATAAAATTCAAAACCTTGTTAATAGCAAGAAAAAAGAGGAAAAAAGCAGAAAGAGAATGGCATTTGAAATTTTAAAAAAAGCCCTAAAAAAAATCACAATTGCTGATATGCAATTTATTAAGCTTAGCTTTATCTTCTTCGGCTTGTTCATAGCAGCTTTTATCAAACCCGCTTTTCTAGTAAAATGGAAATGGTTTTGGCTTGTCTTTTTCATAATTTTCCTAATAAAACCAGCGACAGTTTTGGGAAGAAAATGAGAAAGAAAAGTAAGAAAGCTGCTCTTGAGTTAAGCATTACTACAATAGTTGTTGTTGTTATAGCTGTAATCATGTTGATAATGGGTCTTGTTCTTGTTAGAACAATAATGTGTGGTGCTATGGACTTGACAACAGGTGCAATAGACGCTGCAAAAAAAGAAATAGATAAGCTTTTTAGAGAACAAACAGATGCTGAAGTGTTATGTGTGGGAGCAGGAACAACCTTACCAATAATGATTCCTGGAGAAGTAAATTTTGTTTTCTGTACAATAAAATCAGAGAGGGGTGGGAAATATTCTTTGGACGCTTCTGATATGACTTTCCAGGGAAAAAAGGTAGAAAGAAGATGGATAGTATCAGAAGACTGGTCAGGAGATGTTCCACCTGGTGAGACTCCTATAAAAGTTGCAAGAATAGATATTCCAAAAGATGCTCCTGAAGGGATGTTGACAATACATCTTAAGGCGAAAAGAGATGGTGATGTATTGCAACCTCTTGACCTAGACTTTAGTATAAAAAGAGTGGGCTGGGCGAGGAATGTTATTTGTTAGCATCTATTAGTAATTTTTAAAAAGTTAAAATTTTATTTTTAGTTAGATTTTTATACGCTTTTTTCTTACATTTATAAAAATGATAAGAACCAAACAAAACATATTGCAAACAATCGGAAACACGCCATTTGTTAAAATAAACAGATTAAACCCTAACAAAAAAGTTGAAATATATGCAAAAATTGAATCTTTTAATCCTAGCGGAAGCGTAAAAGATAGGATTGCCCTGAGCATGATAGAAGCAGCAGAAAAAAATAAAAAACTAACAAAAGACAAAATAATTCTTGAGGCAACCTCTGGCAATACAGGCATCAG
>CAZSMI010000078.1:0-1948 GCA_964607815.1 Candidatus Woesearchaeota archaeon
TACTTTCAAAGTTTACTTTACAATACCGAAACATTTTTTAAATCTTGTTTATTGTAATAGATAGAGATGCTTGTTAAAGATGGAAGAACAAGAAAAAGCCAAGATAGCTTTGGAGTATCTAGTAAAAAAGATTTTTTCTAGGCCAGGAGTAGTAGAAGAAAAGGGAAAAGAAATAGCAGGAAATATTTACAATTTCTTTACTTCTCCAGATATTCAATCTATTTATGATGGTTTAGGACATATGACAAAAGAGCATGGCTATGTTAATATTGGAGATCCTGAGAGGAAAGAAGAAGTAGAGTCTTTAATATCTCATAATGTTAAGCCAGAAAAACAAGACGAGTTTTATCACTTTTTAGATATTGCAAAATACCGCAAGCCAAAAGAAAGAACAAAAAGCCTAAAAAATATTCTTGCCCTTGTTTTTGGCATGATAGGTATTATTTTTCTTGCATTTTCTGTAGCAGGCATAACAGGCAAAGGCATAATAGATATAACAGGGCCTGCAACAGGCTTTAGAAATAATATTTGTAATATCTCTATGGTGTGTATTGGCATATTATCTTTACTTCTTGCCTTTTTCCTTTCGAGAAAATAAAAATAAAGAGAAAAGTAAGATTCATGCCTTTGCGGCATTTTTTGATAAAGGAGTAAGAAAAGAGGATTTTAGGCTTTTGAAATTACTTAAAAATTAACTTTCTATGAGCGATAAATTTATAAATATAACTCATGTGTGAATTATATGAAAAATGAAGAAATACTTCCAATTTTGCTAGACTGGAATTTTTGGGAGAAAAAACAAGAAACAGGGATAAAAAGAAACAGCTATGTTAATCTTCTCTATCCATTTTTGAAAACAAATCAGGCTATTGCTATTGCTGGCGTTAGAAGAAGCGGAAAATCTACAATCATGATGCAGTTAGCAAAAAAATTAATTGACTCGGGGGTTGAGCCAAGAGATATCCTAATAGTAAATTTTGAAGATTATAGATTTTATGACCTATCTCTTGAACTTTTACATAATATTTATGAAATTTATTTGACAAAAGTGGCAATAAACAAGAAAAGAGTAGTCTTTTTGGATGAAATACACAAAATAGCAGGATGGGAAAAATTTGTTAGAACCTTGTTAGATAGAAAAGAAGCAAAAATGATAGTCTCTGGTTCAAATACAAAATTAATTAGCGATGAGTATGCAAGATTGCTTACAGGCAGGCATGTAGAGATACGCATTTTTCCATTAAATTTCAAAGAATTTTTATTATTCAAGGGACTAAAACTAGAATCTGAGCTGAAAATTTTGGCAAAAAGAGTCGAAATAAGGAGATATCTAGAAGAATATCTGCAATATGGTGGTTTCCCAGAAGTTGTTTTATCAAGTGAAAAAACAAGAAAAAAGATACTTTTAGATTATGTAGAGAGTATAATAACCAAAGATGTAGCAGAGAGGCATAAGGTCAAGGAAAAGGCAAAGCTCAGGAGTTTGGCAAGATATTACCTATCCAATATTTCTAACAAGGTAAGTTTCAACAAGTTAAAAGATTATCTAAACATACCATTAAGAACAATAGAAAGATTCTCATATTATCTCGAAGAAGCTTATTTAGTATTTTTCCTCAAACGTTTTTCTTTCAAAGTTAAAGAACAGGAAAAAGCAAACAGAAAGATTTATTCTATTGATGTTGGTATTTCTAATGCTTTTGGTTTCGGATTTAGTAAGGATATTGGAAAAGTAATAGAAAATGCGGTATTTCTTGAACTAGCGAAGAAAAATGTTAATAATCCATTATTTGAAATTTATTATTGGCAAGATCCACAAGGAAAAGAAGTTGATTTTGTTTTGAAGGATGGAACAAGAATTAAACAGCTCATTCAAGTTTGTCATAATATCTCTGATTTAGATACAAAAAAGAGAGAGCTCAAGGCACTATTAAAAGCATCAAAAGAG
>CAZSMI010000079.1:0-1870 GCA_964607815.1 Candidatus Woesearchaeota archaeon
TCTTATTCTTCATGCACTATGATAGTGCATCCATATGATATTGAATAAAAAAGAGATAGTAAAAAAATTTTAGTAAGATTTGAGCTTTTTCTTGACAGTTTTTTACTAACACAAATTAATTGAAAAATAGAAAAATTTAAATAGTTATGTGCCAGTAAAAAAATATGGTAAGCATTGAGAGAATAAAAAAAGGCAAGAGCATTTATTTTTATGTTAGCAAAAACTTCCGTATAAGTAAAAATAAATGGAAAAAGATAAGCAAATATTTTGGAAAAAAAGCGCCAAAGAAAAAGGATATAAAAAAAGCTGCAGAACAAATAGAAAAAGAAGCATTAGTCCTGGGAATTAAAAAACCAAAAAGTAAATTTAAGTATCTAAAAGAAGAAGAAGCAGAAGTTCTTGAAGATCTTAAAAATGCTTATTTAAAATGGTTCAAAAAACTTCCAAGAGAAACAAAAGAAAAATATGAAAGCGACTTTCTTGTAAGATTTACATATAATAGTAATGCCATAGAAGGGAATACCCTGACTTTAAGGGAAACAAATATGATTTTACAGGAGAATATTATTCCAACAGATGCCACAACCTATGAATACAATGAAGTTTTGAACAGTAGGGAGGCAATGAATTTTATCAAAGAATACAAAGGGAAATTAAATGAAAAATTTATTTTAAGGATTCATAGGATACTAACAAAAAAAACTGCTGTAAAGATTGTTGGTAGATATAGAAATCATGATGTCATAATTCAAGGTTCTAATTATGTTCCGCCATCTTACAAAGAAGTCAAAAAACTAATGAGAAAATTTTTTGTTTGGTACAATAATAATAGAAAAAGGCTACACCCGCTAGAACTATCATGCCTTGTTCATACAAAATTTGTTAGGGTTCATCCTTTTTCAGATGGAAATGGCAGAACCTCGAGAGTTTTAACAAATTTTACTCTTTCAAAAAAGGGCTATCCAATGTTCTTTATAGAGAATAAGAACAGAAGAGAGTACTATGAAGCGCTAGAGCAATCAGATAGAGGTAATGAAAGAGCTTTTATCAAATTTATATTCAAGAATATAATTAACCAGCTTAAATCCAAAACTGTTTCAAAATGAAGTAATGTTATAAAAACCTCAAGAATATATGCTAAAAAATATTATAAAAATAAGTGGTTGATAAAAAGAGCTGCTTAAAATGCAAAGACCAGTATGGTAACATGCCTTCTTATTCTTCATGCACCATCATAGTGCATCCACATGATATTGAATAAAAGGGAATAAAAGGGTGATTTCTAAAGAAGCATACAAAAGGAAAGATGCTGTTTCTTATCTCAAATTACCATTTACTGATCTTTTCCTTTCTTTTCTTTTAGAAAGATATTTAAAATATTCTTGCTTGTAACTTGTGTGAAAAAAAGAGGTAAAATGCAAATCAAGTTAGGAAGAAAAAGAGCACAAATGATGCACTTACCTTTTGGTTTTATTTTCTCAATAATTTTGATAGCGGTTTTTCTTTTTGTTGCTTTTTTTGCAATAAAATATTTTCTTGACTTGCAAAAATGTGCGCAGATAGAGCAATTTGTTGATGGCCTGCAGAATAGTGTTGATGATTTGTGGCAGCCTTGGGAACATGGCTCTGATGTTTTCAAAGCAGCTTTACCAACAAGTATAGAATATGTTTGTTTTATAAATTATTCTGTTGGAAGTAATGTAGCAGGAAAGGCAGAAGAAATTTATAATGAGTATAGAGGATATGCTAACAAGGCCAACTTGTTTTTTTATCCTAACAAACAATCAAGAGAATGCAGGCAACGATTTTATTTTACTATAGAACATACAACATTTAACTTTGAGGAAAAAAATCCTCTTTGTTTTGAAAA
>CAZSMI010000080.1:0-1841 GCA_964607815.1 Candidatus Woesearchaeota archaeon
TTCTTGTTTTTTGAATGATAAATTAAATTTTGCCTTACTTGATGTCTTTGATAAGCTGACTGGCTTTTTCTCTTAGTGTTTTGGAAAGAGCTTTTTTCAATACTCTTCTGAACTTTTCTGCTCTTCTTTGCAAGGGAAAATATGTTTTTATTTCTATTGCCATGCCAAGAAAAATTTCCATAAAACCATTTCTTGAAAACATAAATCTTTCATAATACTTGTCAGCAAGTATGTCTGTTCCTATGTACCATATTGTCTCATGCATTGCTTTCTCAAGCAACCTAATAAATTTTTCAAGTTGTTTTTGCGAAATGTCAAGTTGTTTCATTGTCTCTGCAACAGAAGCCTTTCTAATAGAAAAAGGCAGGATTCCTTTTTTATCTTTCAGATAAACTGAAAAACATTTTTCTTTTTCCAGCTGCTTTTCTTTTGTTTTCATTTTTTTCTAAAATATGTGCTTTATTTCTCGATTATCCTATATTTTTTGACATCCTTATACTTTTCAGTTATATATGAACTTTTATATGAACTTTTTGATTTTTTTACTTATTTTCTCAAAGCATTTTTTATTGCTTTTCTGCTTTTTCTTAATCTCCTCATGCTCCTGAAAGCAGCTATCATGCTTGAGGTTTCAGCTGTTGTGTAAATTTGTTTTATAATTTCATTTATTTCTTTTTTGCTTTTATCTTTAAGTGATTCTTTTAAAGTTTCTTCTAGAGCATTCTTAAATTTTCTTGCTTTCCTTCTGCTCGCAAAATGAACATTCAAAATTAGGGGTATGTCCATTTGCAGTTCAATAAAACCACCTTTCTCAAAAACAAATCTATAATAATTTTCAAGCTGCTCAGAATAAATTATTTTTTCTTTCATGTTTTTGCTTAGCAGCTGAACAAACTCTTTTATTTTTTCCTTTTTTACTATTATACTTCCTACCATGGCTCTACCTTTCCTTACAATTTCAGTAAAAGGAAGCTGCATGTTCATGTCTATTATTGCAATACAATAGTGTCTCAGTCGCAATAAGAAGAATGGCATGAGCAAGGCAAGCAACCATAACCATACTAAATGTAGGCCAGTAGCAACTGCTGCTGCAGCAACAGCATAACTAACAGTATCAACAACAACATCTGATACATTACCATGAGGAATTATAGCTGATGGTTTGAAAATTGGTTTTGTGATTGTTTTATTTTCTGGAGGAGCTGGCAAGGCCCCTTTTTCTCTTCTTTTTTTCTCGAGCGTTTCTGGTGTTTTTTCTATACACTCACCCTCATAACAAGTTTCATTGCCAGAACAAGGCTCAAGCAAGAGTTCATAACAGCCACTAGCAGCGAGAACACAAGAAGCAACATCGCTATTCTTGCAGGTTTTTCCAGTAAAATTGCACTCGTCTTGACAAGTTATATTTACACAAGAGCCACCAACACATCTTTCTCCAGCAAGACATTTTACAGCAACAGACCATTCTAAACATGGATCATCATCATAATTTCCACATATATGATAAGCACTCTCATTAATACATTTTATATCACCACTAACACACTCATCTGAACAAACAAAAATACAAGAACCATTCTGGCATGCCCAGCCATAAGCACAAGCCAAAACAGAACTCCATTCCAAGCAAACATCAGCATCATAATTTCCACATATACGATAAGTAGTATTATTAACACATTCTTTCTTGCCACTAGGAGAACACCCATCTACACAACCTCCACCTCCTCCGCCATTGCCATTACCAGAACTTTGTATTGTCAAAGTTCTGCTTGTTGAGTTGCCCTGATTTCCTACAGAATCAGTACAATTAACACTCCAAGTATAACTTGCAACAGAAA
>CAZSMI010000081.1:0-1738 GCA_964607815.1 Candidatus Woesearchaeota archaeon
TTGCTTAACAAATTAAAAAAGGAAGCAGTAAAAGCAAAACTAGGAAAAATAAGAAGTAATCTAATTTTGAGATTGCCAAAAAGTACAGAGAAAGCACTAAATTTGAAAAAAGGAGAGGAAGTATTGATAAAAATCAGGGATAATGAGTTAAGAATTATACCAATATAATCACAAAAACCACAAAATAACTGGCAAAAGCAAACATCCCATCAGATGCATTCTTCTTATTCCTTTGAAGCAGGCAACTAAACCAACAGCTGTTGCCACAATCAAAACAAGTAAGCCAAGCCATCCACTAAGAAATATTGTCATCAGAGCGAGAAATGTTAATATCCCCATACATATTCTTTTATAATTAATTTTTGCAATATTTTTCGCAAAAATTTTTGCAAATGCTATTGTGAGAAAAACTGCTATGCTTCCTGCAACAAGAGCAACAACCAACAATAATAATAAATGTTTGATGGTAAACATTTCAAGTAGCTTGCTTGTTACAACAGCTGCTCCTGTTCTCGGCTTTCCTATTGCATACAAAGCCACAAAAGAAAGACCCATGACTAATGTGTTAATTGCTCCTAGCAAAACAAGAAATCCTTTTCTACTTAGCCTTCCACTTATCTCGCTTCCTATTACAGCTGCTTGTCCTGGGCCTAATCCTGGTAAAAAACTTACAAGAGGACTTGCTATCAAACTTGCCCCTAATGCTTTGCTTACTTCCTTCTTCTTTATTTCAACTGAGGTAATTTTTTGTTCTGGCAGTCTGACATTTCTTGTTATGCTCACAACAAGCAAGCTTGCTCCAAACAGACCTGTTAGTAAGGGAAACAAAGGCTGTTTAAGCAAAGGCATATTCAAACTTGCAATGCCAAGACAACCTGCCAACATGAACAAGATAAATGCCCAAATTTTGCTTTTTCTTTCTTTCAAAATAAGGAATAAAGAAGCTGCTATTAAAATAAATGCCATATACTGCTTGAAAAAAGGATAAATTTTTGGCAAAAACAAAACAAATAAAGGAGCTATAACAATTATAAGCAACAAGGCAGCAAAAGAGCCTATTAGCGTGAGTCTTACTGCCTCATAACCCCTTCCTTTCAACAATAAGTGATGTCCCGGTAATATGCTCAGGGCAGTATCAGCATCTGGTGCTCCTAAAAAGCAGCTAGGTATGAAGTCAAGAAAGGTATGGGTTATTGCCATGCTCACTACAAAAACTACAAGTACGAGAGGAGTTGTATACTGAAGAAAAAAAGCAGAAGAAGCAAATAACATTAAGGCTATCAAGTTTACATGAACTCCAGGTATCAAGCCAGTTATTGTGCCAGCTACTAAACCAGCAGTCAGCGCAAGAAAAATTTCTATCATTTTGCTTCTATCTTGCTAACTTCTATTTCTAGCTTGCCATGATACTCAGTAACCTTACCAATAATAACTTGATCTTTTTTGATTTCTATTTCTTCTTTTTCATAAAGAACACCTGTTATTTCTCCGCTGTCATCTTTTATTTTCAAGAGTGTAAGAGAGTTTTTTTCTTCTATACTTATGATATTGCCTTGGATCTTTACGTATTGGTCAAGCATTCTTATGTTAATATCTTTTATCTCAATAAGTTGAGGCTCTAAACTTTGTGAAAGAAAAAGAAGCAAGACTGTTCCTAACAAAGCAGTTATGAGAGCTATTTTCAATAACATCAATGTAAAAAGAAAAAAATTTTTATAAGGCTGAGTTGTAGTAGAGA
>CAZSMI010000082.1:0-1702 GCA_964607815.1 Candidatus Woesearchaeota archaeon
TTTATTTTAATACTTATTTTAACATCAACTGTAACTTGCTAGGATCTCTTTTTATTTCTCTTACAATAGAGGCAGAACCAATAATTGTTATTTCATTTTGTGCACCAAGTGCTTTTGCTATTCTTCCTTTCATTCTTCTCAAGCTGAAAAGAGGAGTTTCTTCTTTTTTTTGACTTAGCACTGCTAATTCAACCCCCTTGAAATCTTTAACATTTCCGATCAAGGCCATTGTATCTTCTATGAGTCTTGCTTCTTCCTCTGCTGTTAGCCTTCCCTGTAGCAAGACAATTTTATTTGTCAATACTAACCCAAGTAACTTCCTTATCCTTTCTGCTGAGCCAAGCAACTCTATTTCTGAATAAGGAACAAATTGCAATGTTAGCCTTCCAATTTTTTTCGTTTTTTTATTTGCCATCTTTATCCTTTTTTTGTTTTTCTTTTTTTTATCTCCTTACTAATCTAAATAAACTTTCATAAAATTCTTCTATGTTTTTTCCGTACCTGGCAGAAATTCCAACAACATCATATTCTGGAAAAGCTGCTGCTATTTTCTTGACATTAGCTCTTCTCAGGTCAATTTTATTTCCTATAACTAAAACAGGAATTTTTCTTGCTACCAAATTGCCTATTATTGTTATATTTACCTGGCTGTATGGATTTTGTGTTGCATCAAGGACAACAATGACAGCATCCATATCATCAAGCCATTTTATACTTTCGATGACACCTTTTGTTGCTTCTTTTGCCCTTTTTCTTGCATCTTTTTTACTCAAACCATAGCTCATAAAATCTTCATAATCTATTTTTGTTGCAATTCCTGGTGTATCAATAAGCTTGAAAGTCAAGGTTTTTCCTTTGTAAGAGATATCAACTTTTTCTTTTATCTGTATCTCCCTAGTTTCATGAGGTATTTTTGTTACTTTTCCAAGTTCTTCTCCAGTCCAGTTTTTGCATATTCTATTTGCTAAACTTGTTTTGCCAGCATTCGGAGGACCATAAAAGCCAAGCTTGACATGTTTTCTTGTTCTAAAAATATTGAAAAAAATTCTCCTGAAGAAATTTCCTATTACAACAATTACTCCTTTTCTTGCTCTTGTCTTTTCTTTTGCCATCTTTTTATTTTTTTAAATGATTTTTTCCAGGTTTTATCTTATATGGTTCTTGTTTATTTTTCAGGGGTAATATTCTTTATTTTATTTTACTAACTTTCAAGACTTATAAACTTTTCCTACTTTTCTTGTTTTCAAGAAATTTTAGAACTTCTTTTTTGAAAAGTTGAAAGTCTGCTAGATTATTTTGCAAAGTTTCAAATGCAATCTCATCTTCTATTTTGCCATATCTATGAACGAGAATATTTCTAAAACCTTTCATCTCTTCTATTTTTTCTATGAGCTTTTTACTCAAAATCTTGTTTGTTTCTATATTTTTTATTATGCCCTCATCGTCTGCTGGCACTCCCAAAGATAAATCTGTGTTGATTATACTACATATATCTATAACATTTTCTATTGCAAATTCTATTTTCTTGTAGATGCCATCTTTGACCAGGCCCAGATGTGAAAAATCTTCAAAATTTTGTGGTAATTTTTCTTCTATTATACTTACAGCTTCGTCTATCTCTCTTAACTTTTTTAATATCTCCTCTTTTCTTACTTTCTTTTTTTCTGTCATCTTGCTACAGCTTCAATATAATCCTCGTATC
>CAZSMI010000083.1:0-1687 GCA_964607815.1 Candidatus Woesearchaeota archaeon
GGCCACCTTGGCATAACTTGTCAAAGCCCCCTATTCCAGTAGGACATCTTTCTATTGGTATAGCCATTTTCCTCTTTTTTCCTTTTTGTTTAAGCTAGTAATATATTTAAAACTAACGCTCTTTTTTACTTTATCAAAAACTCACAGAAACTGTTGCCTTTTGCCAAGCATTTTCCTTCAACAGCGTCAACTTGTTTTTTGAATAAATATGAGAATATTCCAGCAAGAACACCTGCAGTTATTGTGCATATAGCATTCTTGCTCTTCTTTTTTTCCTTTTCCAAAAATGCCTTGGCAATAGAGCTTTCATATACCCTAACAGAAGCTCGTTTTTTTGTGTTATCAAGAGCTGTTATAACCAAGTTGCCAAGACCATAAATATCAAAAATTTCTTGTAAAGTTCTGAGCAGGCCTTCATCTCCTGTTCCAAGTTTTTTACTCAATCTGCTTATGTCAAGCAGAACAACATTCTTGAGCTGAGAATAAACTTTTGCATGCTCGACAAAATCTGAGATTTGTTTGAAAGATGCGTCTTTCATCAAATCATAAAGCTTTGTAGTATCAATATTTTGTAGTTCGAGTAGCGCATCACTTGCAAGCATAATATGTCTTGCTCCAAGAATATCAATTTTGCCGTCTGCTATACTAAACTGCCTTACAAAAAGCAATTTTTTCAACAATGGCGAGAGCATTTTTCTTTGTTTTTCCTCTTTTTGTTTTTTATTTTTTGAGCTTTAATTTATACTAAACTTATCCTTCAAAAATTTTGTTATTTTTTCTAAAATAAAATTTGTATTTTTCAATGCTTCTTTTGCATCTTTTTCTTTGTAAGCCCGGGAAGGTATCCATATTGGCAGGTCTTTTCTCGTAAAAAGAGGGTATCTTGGCTTAACTCCTTGTTTTTCTAAAAATTCTGCAGCCTTTTTTATTTTTTCTATGTCCCCCATTTCCTTGAAGTTTTTTACGAAGATTCCTGAGATCTTATGCTCTGCTATTACAATATTTTTCATAATCAAGGCAGCTTTCAAGATTTTTTCAACTGCTTGCTGACAAAAATAGACTACCTTACTATAATATCTATCCTTTAGCATAATTTCAGCACTTTTGATATCATCATTAGCTTCCACCATAAATGCTTTTGCTATCTTTTTTTTATCAAACATTTTTAGACTTAAACTGCCATGCGAGTTTTGAAATTTTTTTTATTATGAAAAATTTTCTAAGATTTTCTTTTTCTTCCGCAATAACATCCTCACCATACAAAACAGCGTATCTTTCAAAAATACTCAAAATGAGGGGGCTCAAATTTAGGGTAGCATTATCAAGCTCTCTAGGACTTAACAAAACTAAATCTACTGTTTTATTTATTTTATTCTCAATTTCTGTAGCTAGACCCATAGCAAGATTATTCTTTTCTCTCCAGTCGGCTGGCAAGTTTTTTGCTATAACAAGTAAGTCAATATCAGAGTATTTTCGGGGCAATCTAGTTGCATGAGAGCCAAATAAAACAATAGAAATAAGATTTTCTCCGAGTTTATTACTAAGTACTTTAATGGCCTTTCTTAGTTGCAACTTTGATTTTTCCATCTTTCTCTTTTTACTTTTTTATAAGCAAATCATATTATTTAAATTTTCTTGTTTTTTGAATGATAAATTAAATTTTGCCTTACTTGATGTCTTTGATAAG
>CAZSMI010000084.1:0-1556 GCA_964607815.1 Candidatus Woesearchaeota archaeon
AAATGATGCTTTGAGTAGAGCAATTGCATATCTAGTAGCAAGGTTTGGTGGAAGAGATATTGAAATTGGAATAAATGATAATGGTTTTTTTCTAGCAAGTTTAGAAAAAATGCAAATACAAAAAGCATTGAGAATGCTAAATGAAAAAAATATTGAAGAAATTTTGAAAGAAGCAATAGAAAGAACAGAAGTTTTCAAAAGAAGATTCAGACATTGTGCTACAAGAAGTTTGATGATTTTACGCAAATATAAAGGAAGAAGCAAGTCTGTTGGAAAACAACAAATGAAGTCTACATTTCTTTTGGGAGCAGTAAAAAAATTAGATGAAAATTTTTCTATTTTGAAAGAAACAAGACGAGAGATACTTGAAGATTTGATGGATATTGAAGCAGGAAAAAAAGTTTTGAAATGGCTAAAGGAAGAAAAGGTAAAAATTGAAATTATAAGCTCTTATGTTCCTTCTCCTTTTTCTTTGAACCTTATCATGCAAGGTTATGCAGATTTGATGAAAATTGAGGACAAAATTTCTTTTCTCAAGAGAATGTACAAGGTGATAAGAGAGAAGGCAGAAAAATAAAACAAGGATAGAAAAATTAATAAATAATACTTCTTTATTTACAGCATGAATAATCTTAAAAAAAAGATTTTTACTGGCATTGCTTTTCTAGGGCTTACCTCCTTACTTTTGCCAGTAAGTTGCCAAAAAGAGTATATGGCAAGTAAAAAATATAACTTTTCTAATAATAAGGAGTATAAGATTGATACTAATAAAAAATATGGTTTTGATATTACAAAAACATACACAGCTGAGTCGTCAATAAAAAAGAAACAAAATTTTTTCTCAAGTCAGGACATAACCTGAACAAGATGTAAGAAGACAAGCCTTTTACTATCTGCATTAGTTGTGCATCATTTAAATATTTTGTTGAAGGAAGAGAATTTCGTAACTCTAAAATTATATCAGAAGAAAGATTTTTAAATGGTGTTGGCGTTAGAAAAAACAAGGAGACAAAAATGGTAGAGGAAAATAAAGCAGGAAAGGGGGTAGATATTTTAACATCTAAGGCAGGAGACTACATCGCTTCCAGAGGCCTAAAGCCAGAAGACTTTGAGTATGTCCCTGTTGTTTTTTATATTAAAGAAGAAGATACAAGAATAGTAGAAGGCGCAGATGGGGACTGGGATCATAAAAGTATGTTTGGCGATGAGATAGCCCCTTCAAAATTACTCAATACAGGTATAGAAGTCATTGTTGACGCTGATGTTGTCGAAAGAAGAAACATCAAGGGGGAAGAGGACTACCACATAATAAGGGGTGTCGGACTGAGGAAGAAAGGATAAGAAAAAAAATGGTAAAGATAATAGATTATTAATTTTAAAAAATAAAAGATTAAAAATAAAAACATGTCATAAAAATGTACAAAAAAACAAAAAATTTTGATATGGGGAAAACAAGCAGGCTAGAAAAGGCTATCGTGGCAGGCGGAATTTTTGTTGTTGGAGCACTTGCGTCAAAAATTGGGGCAGATCATTGTCTTTATTCTGATAAGGGTATT